>JAJJPM010000016.1:0-27990 GCA_032907525.1 Gammaproteobacteria bacterium | reverse complement strand
ACAGCAGGCGCAGGTAGTCGTAGATCTCGGTGATGGTGCCGACGGTCGAGCGCGGGTTGTGCGAGGTGGACTTCTGTTCGATGGAGATGGCCGGCGACAGGCCTTCGATGTGGTCGATGTCCGGCTTCTCCATCATGGACAGGAACTGCCGGGCGTAGGCCGACAGCGACTCCACATAGCGGCGCTGGCCCTCGGCATAGATGGTGTCGAAGGCCAGCGAGGACTTGCCGGAACCGGACAGGCCGGTGATGACGATCAGCTTGTCGCGCGGGAGCTCCAGGTCGATGTTGGCGAGGTTGTGCGTGCGTGCGCCGCGTATGCGTATGGTGTCCATGTCGATTTTCGGCTCCCGGGGGAACCTGCTACTATACGGCCCCTCATCTCGTTTGATCAAAGGTAGACCGGCAGTGAGTCCGTCCCCCACCGAGCGCCATGGCATGACGTCCGGAGAGCGGCGCGCGGCGGTGACGCTGGCAGGGATTTTCTCCTTGCGCATGCTGGGGTTGTTCATGATCCTGCCGGTCTTCGCCCTGTACGCCGAGGAGCTGGAGGGGGCCACCCCTGCCCTGATGGGGCTGGCGATCGGCGCCTATGGCATGACCCAGGCGCTGCTGCAGATCCCCTTCGGGCTCCTGTCCGACCGTCTCGGCCGCAAGCCGGTGATCGCGGCCGGGCTGCTGCTGTTCGCCCTGGGCAGCATGGTGGCGGCCCTGTCCACCAGCATCCACGGCGTGATCCTCGGTCGCGCGCTGCAGGGCTCCGGCGCCATCGCCGCCGCCGTGATGGCGCTGGCCGCCGACCTCACCCGCGAAGAGCAGCGCACCAAGGCCATGGCCGTGATCGGCATGAGCATCGGGCTGTCGTTCTCGGTCGCGCTGCTGGCCGGGCCCGTCCTGGACCACTGGATCGGCATCAGCGGTATCTTCTGGTTGACGGCGGTGCTCGCCTGCATGGGGATCGCCATGCTCTATCTGCTGGTGCCCGACCCGGCCATCAGCCGCCCGCACCGCGACGCGGAGCCCGTCCCCGGGCAGTTCCTGGCGGTGCTGCGCGACGCCGAGCTGCTGCGGCTGGATTTCGGCATCCTCACCCTGCACATGGTGCTGACGGCGACGTTCACCGTTCTGCCGCTCGTCCTGCGCGACGGGCTGGGGCTCGCCTCGGCCGCGCACTGGAAATTCTATCTGCCGGTGCTGGTGCTGTCGGTGGCGGCGATGATCCCATTCATCATCTATGCCGAGCGGCGCCGCCGGCTCAAGCCGGTGTTCCTGGGCGCCATCCTCACGGTGACGCTGGCGCTGTTCGGCATGGCCTTCTGGCATGTGCAGCTCGTCCATGTGGCGCTGCTGATCTTTCTCTTCTACGTCGGTTTCAATCTGCTCGAGGCCACGCTGCCGTCGCTGATCTCGAAGCTGGCGCCGCCGGACAGCAAGGGTACGGCCATGGGTTTCTATTCCAGCTCGCAGTTCTTCGGAGCCTTCCTCGGCGGGGCGATCGGCGGCTGGCTGCAGGGCCGGGCCGGGGTCGCCGGGGTGTTCCTGTTCGCCGGCGCCGCGACCCTGCTGTGGCTGCTGGTGGCGGCCTCCATGCGCAGTCCACGCTACCTGACCACGCATCTGATCCAGGTCGGCAGGATGGATGCGCAGCGGGCGCGGCTGCTGGCACAGCGCTTCACGCAGGTGCGCGGGGTGGCGGAGGCCGTGGTCATCGGCGAGGAGGGTGTGGCCTATCTGAAAGTCGATAAACACGCTTTGGACGAGGATGCGCTCGCGCTGGCGGCGGCCGGCGCCTCCTGAGGCGCGCCACCGCCCGTGTGGCCGGGGGCGGCGGAACCCCGTATGATGTCCCTGCCGCTCCGCGCCGGATCACAGGGTGCCGGGGCGATGCTGAAGCGATTTCGAGACAGGGCATTTTCGGCGGGAGGAGAGCATGGCGCGCGGTGTGAACAAGGTCATTCTGGTCGGTAATCTGGGGAAGGATCCCGAGGTTCGCTACATGCCGAACGGCGGCGCGGTCGCCAACGTGACAGTGGCGACCAGCGAGCAATGGAAGGACAAGCAGACCGGTGAGCAGAAGGAACGCACCGAGTGGCACAACGTGGTCTTCTATCAGCGGCTCGCGGAGATCGTCGGCGAGTACCTGAAGAAAGGTTCGCAGATCTATGTCGAAGGCAGTCTGCGCACCCGCAAGTGGCAGGACAAGAACGGCAACGACCGCTACACGACGGAAATCATCGCCAGCGAGATGCAGATGCTGGGCGGGCGCGGCGGCAGTGGCGGCAGCGCGTCCTTCGGCGGCGGCAGCGGCAAGGCCGCGAGCGGCGGCGGTGGCGATGAAGCGCCGTTCAACGAGGGTTTCGACGACGACATCCCGTTCTAGAAAGGGCGACGGGTCCGGTCATGTGTCGGCGAAGAGGCGGGGCCACTGGCCCCGCCTCTTGCGTATGGAGCCGGATCAGAGTCCCGCGGCGCGCAGATCCGCCAGCTGCTGCAGTCGCTGGTTCACCAGCGACTGGTAGAGCCGGTTGAGGGCGCGTTCATAGGCGCAGTCACCGTCGCCGCCGAAACGCCGCAGCCGCTCGGCGAACAGCACGATCTCCTCGCTCAGCCGGGCTTCCTCGGAACCGCCCTCGGTTCCGCCCGTCAGTCGTCCCTTCTCCATCATGGTCTCGTCCTCGTCGGTTCGTCGGCACCGAATCTAACCGACCTTCATGACAGGGGTGTGAACCCGGAGGGGCGGCCGCCTGTGCCGGACCGGAGGCTGGCCGGGGGCGCGGGGCGAGCCATCCCATCGGCCGGACGGCCTCCCGCGGCTGCCCGCGTCCCTCGACCGGGCCGGACAACGACAGGTGGGGGCGCCTTCGCCGCCCGCATCCGGGTGGGCGCCCGGTGGGAGGACGCCAATGCGCAGCATTTCCCTCCGGATGCCGGACAAATCACGATTTAGATCATGCTCAGCGGCAGCTTTTCCACCCAACAGGCTGAATGATCTGGGAAAACCCCGTAACACCCCTGCGATTCCCTAAGTTACTGTCCACAAAGCCAGATTTTTTTATTTTCGGGGGGCATTTCCCTTGACAGGGTGGGCGGGTGGTTCCTATAGTGTCGAGGAGTGGGGGAAAGTGGAAATAAATGGTAATTCAGGCAGGAGCGGGGGGTATTCTTGTTCAGGGGTGGCAACACCGTCAATCTCGATGCCAAGGGCCGCATGGCGCTCCCCACCCGCTACCGCGGGCAGTTGGAGGAGACCTGTGGCGGGCATCTGGTTTTGACCGTCCATGACGACGGCTGCCTCCTGCTGTATCCCGCCCCCACCTGGGAGGACATCGAGCGTCAGCTGATGCGCCTGCCCAACCAGGACATCCAGACCCGCCGCCTGCAGCGCATGCTGCTCGGGCACGCCACCGAGACCGACGTCGACAGCCACGGCCGCATCCTGATTCCGCCGCGTCTGCGCGAATTCGCCAAGCTCGACAAGCGGGTGGTGCTGGCGGCGCTGGGGAGAAAGTTCGAAATCTGGAACGAAGAGGCCTGGGACGCGAGCTGCAACGACTGGGTGGCGGCGGACGGCGGCGAATCCGGCATTCCGGATGCGCTGCAGAATCTGATTCTGTAGTTCCCGCATGACTCCGAGCCAAGCGCATCGTCCGGTGCTTCTCGAGGAGGCGCTGGATGGACTGGCGGTACTGCCCGACGGCATCTACATCGACGGCACCTTCGGACGCGGCGGCCATGCCGCGGCGGTATTGGAGCGCCTCGGCACGGCCGGGCGTTTGTATGCGGTGGACAAGGACCCGGACGCGGTGCGGGTCGCGCAGGAACGTTTCGGGCGGGATGCCCGATTCCATATTCGACGAGGCACGTTTGCCATGCTAGGGCAACTGGCGCGGGAAGAGGGCATAGCCGGGCGCGTGAGCGGCATTCTGCTCGATCTGGGGGTGTCGTCTCCGCAGCTCGATGACGCGGCGCGCGGTTTCAGTTTCCTCAGGGACGGACCCCTCGACATGCGTATGGATCCCGACAGCGGCGTGAGCGCGGCGCAGTGGCTGGCGCAGGCGGACGAGGCGGAGATCGCACGGGTACTGCACGAATACGGAGAGGAGCGCTTCGCGCGCCGCATCGCGCGGGCCATCGTGCAGGCGCGCGCCGGGCAGCCGATCGTCACGACGCAGCAGCTGGCGGAGCTCATCGCCCAGGCGGTGCCGACGCGGGAGCGCCACAAGAGTCCGGCGACGCGCAGCTTCCAGGCCCTGCGCATCCAGGTGAACCGCGAGCTGCAGGACCTCGAGGCCGCGCTCGATCAGACCCTCGACGTGCTGGCGGTCGGCGGCCGCCTGTGCGTCATCAGCTTCCATTCCCTCGAGGACCGCATCGTCAAGCGCTTCATGCGGCGCGAGAGCCGCGGCGAGACGTTGCCGCCCGATCTGCCGGTGATGGGCGGGCCCGCGCCCGGACGCCTGCGCCTGGTCGGCAAGGCGATCCGGCCCGGTGCGCAGGAGCTGGACGTCAATCCGCGGGCCCGCAGCGCCGTGCTGCGCGTGGCGGAGAGACTGACGTGAAGGGCGTGGGCGTCCTGCTGCCGATGCTCGTGCTGGCCGTGGTGCTGTCCGCGCTGGGCGTCGTCTACGCGAAGCACCAGAGCCGCAAGCTCTTCATCGCGCTGCAGTCCCTCGAGGCCGCGCGCGACGAAATGAACATCGAATGGGGACAGCTGCAGCTGGAGCAGAGCACCTGGGCGACCCACGGCCGCATCGAGGAGCTCGCCCGCGAGCGGCTGAAAATGACGACGCCGGCGCCCGACGCCGTGGTAATCGTGCGGCCATGAACAGAGCGACTGACAAGACCGAATTCGCCGGGCGCCGCCGCTTCGTCCTGGCGCTGTTCGCCTGCGCCTTCGGGGCGCTGGCCTGGCGCGCTGTCGATCTGCAGGTGTTCAACCAGGACTTTCTCCAGAACCAGGGGGACGCGCGCCACCTGCGGGTGGTCACGCTGGCGGCGCACCGCGGCATGATCACCGACCGCAACGGCGAGCCGCTGGCGGTCAGCACGCCGGTCGATTCCGTCTGGGCGAATCCGCAGGAACTCGTGCCGGCGCGCGAATACCTGCCGGCCCTGGCCAAGATCCTGGAAATCGAACCCGATCATCTGCAGCGGCTCCTGGCGGCGCGTGCCGGCCGCGAGTTCGTCTACCTGAAGCGGCACGTCGATCCGTCGGTGGCCGCCCAGGTGCGCGCGCTGGCCGCCCCGGGCGTCGCGCTGCAGCGCGAATACCGGCGCTACTATCCGGACGGCGAGGTGACCGCCCAGGTGCTCGGCTTCACCGACATCGACGACGTCGGCCAGGAGGGCATCGAGCTGGCCTACGACGAATGGCTGCGCGGCGAGCCTGGCGCCAAGCGCGTGGTGAAGGACGGACGCCACAGTGTCATCGAGACCGTGGAAAGCATCCGCGCGGCGCGTCCCGGCCGCGATCTCAGGCTGAGCATCGATCGCCGCATCCAGTACCTGGCCTACCGCGAACTCAAGGCGGCAGTGCAGCAGCACAAGGCGCGCTCCGGCTCCGTCGTGGTGCTGGACACCGCGACGGGCGAGGTGCTGGCCATGGTCAACCAGCCGTCCTTCAATCCCAACAACCGCACCCGGCTCACGCCCGGCGCGACGCGCAACCGCGCCGTCACCGACGTGTTCGAGCCCGGCTCGACCCTCAAGCCCTTCACCATCGCGGTCGCACTCGAATCCGGCAAATACCGTCCCGACACGCCCGTCGAGACCAGCCCCGGCTACTATCGCGTCGGCATCAACACTGTGCGGGACGTGCACAACTACGGTGCCCTGGACGTGGCGGGCGTGATCCGCAAGTCCAGCAACGTCGGTTCCAGCAAGATCGCGCTGTCGCTGGATCGTGCCGACTTCTGGTCGCTGCTCAGCCGCGTGGGGTTCGGCACCGTGACCGCCAGCGGCTTCCCGGGCGAGGCCTCGGGTCTGCTGGTGCATCATCGCCGCTGGCGTCCCATCGAGCAGGCGACCCTGTCGTTCGGCTACGGGCTGTCGGTGACGCCGCTGCAGCTGGCGCAGGCCTACGCGGTGTTCGCCGCCGACGGGGTGCTGCGGCCGGCGTCCTTCATGCCGCTCGAACGGGCGCCGCGCGGCGAGCGCATCCTGTCGGCGCGCACCGCGGGCCAGATCAACGCCATGCTCGAAGAAGCCGTCGGCCCCCAGGGCACGGCGCCGGCGGCGCGCGTGGCCGGCTATCGCACCGGCGGCAAGACCGGCACGGTGCGCAAATCCATCGCCGGCGGCTATGCCGAGGACCGCTATCTCTCGGTGTTCGCCGGCCTGGCGCCGGTGAGCCGGCCGCGCCTCGTGGCCGTCGTGATGATCAACGAGCCGTCGGGCGGCGAGTACTACGGCGGCAAGGTCGCGGCTCCCGTGTTCTCCAAGGTCATGGCGGGCGCGCTGCGCTTCCTCAACGTCGCGCCGGACGCCGCCGACGAGCTGTCGCCGCCGACGGTGCAGCGCGTGGCGCTCGGGGGGCAGCCATGATGGCCGCGGAGAAACTGGTTCAGCCGCCGCTTCTTTCGCAGCTGCTGCACGGCCTGGCCAGGGTCGCGCCGGGCCAGGACGTCGCGGTGCAGGGGCTGGCGCTGGACAGCCGTCAGGTGCGCCCCGGCTTCCTGTTCCTGGCGGTCGCGGGGCGGCATGTGCATGGCGTCGATTTCGTCGCCGACGCCCTCGCCGCCGGCGCCGCCGCCATCGCCTGGGAACCGACCGATGCGCTCACCGAGGACAGCGATCCACTGCGTGCCGCGTCCGTGCCCGTCGTCGCCGTCGAGCGGCTCGGCCATCGCGTCGGCGAGATCGCCGCGCGGTTCTATGATCATCCCTCCCGCGACATGTTCGTCGTCGGTGTCACGGGCACTGACGGCAAGACCTCCTGCTCGCATTTCATCGCCCAGGCACTGCACGGCGACGCCGACAAGTGCGGCATCATCGGAACGCTCGGCTACGGGCTCTACGGTGCGCTGCGTCCGGGCCTGCACACCACGCCCGATGCGCTGACGCTCCAGCAGGAACTCGCCGCGCTGCGCGACGGCGGCGCACGGGCCGTGGCCATGGAGGTATCCTCGCACGGGCTCGACCAGGGGCGCGCCGCCGGCGTGGCCTTCGACGTGGCGGTGCTGACCAACCTGAGCCGCGACCATCTCGACTATCACGGCGACGAGGCGTCCTACGCCGCGGCCAAACGCCGGCTGTTTTTCATGCCGGATCTCGGCGCCGCCGTCCTCAACCTCGACGACGCCTTCGGCCGCGCGCTGTATGCGGAACTGCCGGTCGCGCTGCCGGTGGTCGCCTATGCCCTGGAGCGCGCCGCAGTGTCCGGCATCGACCGCCCCGACACCCGCTGGCTGGCCGCGACGGAGGTCGTCGCCAGCACGGCCGGCCTGTCCATCGGCATCGACGGCAGTTGGGGCGCGGGACACCTCGACGTCGCATTGCTGGGACGCTTCAACGCCGGCAACCTGCTGGCCGTGCTGGCCGTGCTGCTGATCCGCGGCGTCGCCTTCGACGAAGCGCTGGCGCGGCTGACGCGGGTACGGACGGTGGCGGGGCGCATGGAACCGTTCGGCGGCGGGGCGACGCAGCCGCTGGTGGTGGTCGATTACGCCCATACCCCGCGTGCCCTGGAACAGGTGCTCAAGGCACTGCGCGAGCACTGCAGCGGCCATCTCTGGTGCGTGTTCGGCGCCGGCGGCGAACGCGACACCGGCAAGCGGCCGCTCATGGGCGGGATCGCCGAGCGCCTGGCCGACTATGTCGTCCTGACCGACGACAATCCGCGCCACGAGGACGCGACCCAGATCGTGATGGACATCCTGACCGGCATGGAGGATCCCGACGCCGTCTATGTCCAGCGCGACCGCGCAGCGGCCATCGCCCAGGCGATCACCAACAGCGATCCCGGCGATGTCGTGCTGATCGCGGGCAAGGGCCACGAGGACTATCAGCAGGTCGGCGACAGGCGCCTGCCCTTCAGCGACCGCGAAACCGTGCGGGCCTTGCTGCGGGAGGGTTCCGCATGATGGCCATGCGCCTGTCCGAGGCGGCTGAAGTGCTGGAGGCGCGCCGCAGCGGCGCGGACGTGCGTTTCGCCGGCCTGAGCACGGATACCCGCACCCTCGCCGCCGACAATCTCTTCTTCGCGCTGGCCGGCCCGCGCTTCGACGGCCACGATTACGTCGAACGGGCGCGCGCTGCCGGCGCCGCCGCGGCGGCGGTCAGCCGCGGCATCGATACGGCGCTGCCGCTGCTGCAGGTCGAGGACACGCGCCTGGCGCTCGGCCGGCTCGCGGCCCACTGGCGCGGCCGCTTCGCGTTCCCCGTCATCGGCGTGACCGGCAGCAACGGCAAGACCACCGTCAAGGAGATGCTGGCGGCCATCCTCGGCACCGCGGGGCCGGTGCTCGCGACCCGCGGCAATCTCAACAACGACATCGGCGTGCCGCTGACGCTGGCCTGTCTGGCGCCGGAGCACATCGGCGCCGTCATCGAAATGGGCGCCAACCATCCCGGGGAGATCGCCTATCTCACCGCACTGGCGCGGCCCACGGTCGGCATCGTCACCAACGCGGGTCCGGCCCATCTGGAGGGCTTCGGGTCGATCGCGGGCGTGGCACGCGCCAAGGGCGAGCTGTTCGCCGGGCTCGCCGACGACGCCGTGGCCGTCATCAACGCCGACGACGCCTACGCCGATCTGTGGCGCGGGCTGGCCGGCAACCGGCGCGTGCTGAGCTTCGGTCTGACGGTGGACGCGGACGTGAGCGGGAACTACCGGAGCGTCGATGGTCATACGCGGCTGCAGCTGCGGACGCCGGCGGGTGAGACGGAGCTCGATCTGCCCATGCCCGGACGCCACAACGTCCTCAATGCCCTGGGCGCGGCCGCCGCCGCGCTGGCGGCCGGGGCGGATCTCGCCGCCGTCCGCCGCGGTCTCGAATCCCTGGCTCCGGTGGCCGGCCGCCTGCAGCGCAAGCGGCGCAGCGACGGCGGCATCGTGCTGGACGACACCTACAACGCCAATCCCGGCTCGCTGACCGCGGCCATCGATGTGCTGCGCGAGGCGCCGGCACCGCGCTGGCTGGTGCTGGGCGACATGGGCGAACTCGGGCCCGACGCCGCCGCACTGCACGCCGAGGCCGGCACATACGCGCAGGCGGCCGGCATCGATGCGCTGTACTGTCTCGGCGAACTCGCGGCGCAGGCGGCACGGAGTTTCGGCCCGGGTGCGCGCGCCTTCATGGATTTCGACGAACTGCTGGCCGCGCTGCGCGCCGATCTGAATGCGGAGGTCACGTTGCTGGTGAAGGGGTCCCGACGCATGGGTATGGAGCGCGTCGTGCGCGCGCTGGCGGAGACGGAAGGGGGGCGCGCCTGATGCTCCTGCTGCTCACCGACTATCTGAGCCAGTACCACACCGGCTTCAACGTCTTCCAGTACCTGACGCTGCGCGCCATCCTGGGCGTGCTCACCGCGCTGATCATCTCCTTCGTGGTCGGGCCGGCGATGATCGGCTGGCTCAGTCAGTACCAGATCGGCCAGCAGGTGCGCACCGACGGCCCGCAGACTCATCTGAGCAAGGCCGGAACGCCGACCATGGGAGGCGCGCTCATCCTGGTGGCGATCACGGTCGCGACGCTGCTGTGGTCGGATCTGAGCAACCGCTACGTCTGGATGGTGCTCGTCGTCACGCTGCTGTTCGGCGTGATCGGCTGGGTGGACGACTACAAGAAGCTGGTGCTGCGCAATTCGAAAGGACTGGCCGCGCGCTGGAAGTACTTCTGGCAGTCCGTGATCGCGCTGGCCGTCGGCGGTTTTCTGTACGCCACCGCGCAGTCGCCGGCGGAGACGCAGTTGCTGGTGCCCTTCTTCAAGGACGTCGCCGTCGAACTCGGCATCGGCTATGTGCTGCTGACCTATTTCGTCATCGTCGGCTCCAGCAATGCGGTGAATCTCACCGACGGCCTCGACGGGCTGGCGATCCTGCCCACGGTGATGATCGCCGGCGCACTCGCGGTGTTCGCTTATGCCACCGGCAATTTCAAGTTCGCGACCTATCTGGGCATTCCGCACATCCGCGAGGCTGGCGAAGTGGTGGTGTTCTGCGGTGCGCTGATGGGCGCCGGGCTGGGATTCCTCTGGTTCAACGCCTACCCCGCCCAGGTCTTCATGGGCGACGTCGGCGCACTCGCGCTGGGCGCGGCGCTGGGGCTGGTCGCGGTGCTGGTACGGCAGGAACTGGTGTTCCTGGTGATGGCCGGCGTGTTCGTGATGGAGACCGTATCGGTGATCCTGCAGGTGGCGTCATTCAAGCTCACCGGCCGCCGTATCTTCCGGATGGCGCCGCTGCATCATCACTTCGAACTCAAGGGCTGGCCGGAACCGCGCGTCATCGTGCGTTTCTGGATCGTCACCGTCATCCTGGTTCTGATCGGGTTGGCGACACTGAAGATTCGCTGAGGAGGTGCCAGGATGAATGTCCGTTCCCAGATGACGCTCGTCGGGCTCACCTTTTTCGTGATGTCGATGCTGTGGCTGGTTTTCTGATGCGACTGGAGCCATGACGGCGATTGCACCCATGACGGCAGACGCGCAGGCGCCCAAAAAGGTGTTGGTGGTCGGTCTCGGCAAGACCGGCTTGTCGTGCGCCCGCTATCTGTCGGCCGCCGGCGAGCAGGTGGCCGTCACCGATGACCGCCCGACCCCGCCCGGCCTGGCCGCAGTGCAGGACGAACTGCCCGATGTCGCGCTCTTTCTGGGCCGCTTCGAGCCGGAGGCGTTCGCGCATGCGGAGCAGATCGTCGTCAGCCCGGGCGTGTCGCTGAAGCACCCGCTGATCAGCGAGGCGCGTGCCCGCGGCGTCGAAGTCATCGGCGACATCGAACTGTTCGCTCGCGTCGCGCGGGCGCCGGTCATCGCCATCACCGGCTCCAACGGCAAGAGCACGGTCACCACACTGGTCGGCGAGATGGCGCGCGCCGACGGACGCCGCGCCAGGGTCGGCGGCAATCTCGGCACGCCGGCGCTCGATCTGCTCGATCCGGCCGGCCCGGAGCCGGATGTTTACGTGCTGGAGCTGTCCAGCTTCCAGCTCGAATCGACCTTCACGCTGGCGGCGCAGGCGGCGGTGGTACTCAACATCAGCCCGGATCACATGGACCGCTACAGCGGACTGGACGAGTACGCCAAGGCCAAGCAGCGCATCTACCGCAATGCACGTGTGCAGATCGTCAACCGGGACGATCCCTATGCCGCGCGGCTCGCCGACCCCGGCCGGCCCAGCGTCGGCTTCGGTCTGAGGACGCCGGTCGCCGGCGACTACGGCGTGGGAGAGGTGGATGGTGCGGTGTGGCTGATGCGCGGCGAGGAGCGGCTGCTGCCGGCGGCCGAGATCCGCATGGCCGGCCGGCACAACCTGAGCAACGCGCTGGCGGCACTCGCGCTGGGCGATGCCGCCGGTCTCGACCGCGAGGCCATGTTCCGGACGCTGCGCACCTTCGGCGGCCTGCCGCATCGCACCCAGTGGGTGGCCGAGTCCGGTGGCGTGACCTGGTACAACGATTCCAAGGGCACCAACATCGGGGCCACCGTGGCGGCGGTGCAGGGCATGGACCGGCCGGTGGTGCTGATCGCCGGCGGTCAGGGGAAGGGCGCGGATTTCCGGCTGCTGCGCGAACCGCTGCGCGATCGACTGCGGGCGGCCGTGCTCATCGGCGAGGACGCACCGCTTCTGGAGTCCGCGCTCGAGGGCATCACCACCGTCGTACGCGCAGACGGCATGGAGGCCGCGGTGCGGCGCGCGGCCGAACTGGCGCAGCCCGGCGATGCCGTGCTGCTGTCGCCGGCGTGCGCGAGCTTCGACATGTTCAAGGGCTACGATCACCGCGGGGAAGTGTTCATGGACCTCGTGCGGAGGCTGGTCGGATGAGCGTCGCGGCTTCCGTCCAGGCACGATTGCCGCGCGCCGGCGGGTTGCGCTGTCCGCGGCTGGACTACCAGCTGCTGGGCGTCGTGCTGTGCCTGCTCGCGATCGGTCTGATCATGGTGACCTCGGCCTCCGTCAGCATCGCCGACCGGCAGTTCGGCCAGCCGTTCTATTACGGTCTGCGCCAGGCGGTCTATCTGGCCGCCGGCATCGGCGCAGCCGTGCTGGTGTTCGGCGTCCGCATGGCGCACTGGGCCCGTGCCGGCGTGCCGGTGCTGCTGCTGGCGCTGGGCCTGCTGGCGGTGGTGCTCGTGCCGGGCGTCGGCAACACGGTCAATGGTGCGACGCGCTGGATCTCGCTCGGCCCGGTCAATCTCCAGGTCTCGGAGCCGGCCAAGCTGCTGCTGTTCATCTATCTCGCCGGCTATCTGGTGCGCCACGGCGAGGAGGTGCGCAGCAAGGTCAGCGGCTTCGTCAAGCCGATGGCCGTCCTGATCATCGCGGCGGCGCTGCTGCTGGCGGAGCCGGATTTCGGCGCCACGGTCGTGCTGTTCGCCACGGCGTTGGCGATGATGTTCCTCGCCGGCGTGCGCTGGTGGCAGTTCGGTACGCTCATCGGTGGTGCCGGTCTGGCGCTGGCTGTCCTCGCGGTCTCCTCGCCCTATCGCATGGCACGCCTGACCACGTTCATCGACCCCTGGAAGGATCCTTTCGACAGCGGTTTCCAGCTGACACAGTCGCTGATCGCCATCGGTCGCGGCCACTGGTTCGGTGTCGGACTGGGCGGCGGGGTTCAGAAGCTCTTCTATCTGCCGGAGGCGCACACTGATTTCGTCTTCGCCGTGTTCGCCGAGGAATTCGGGCTGGTCGGCACGGTGCTGCTGATGGCGCTGTATGCCTTCCTGGTGTGGCGCGCCTTCGCCATCGGCAGCGTGGCGCATAAGGCGGGCGATCTGTTCTCCGGTTATCTCGCCTATGGAATCGGCACCTGGCTGGCTCTGCAGAGCACGATCAATATCGGCGTGAACATGGGCCTGTTGCCGACCAAGGGGCTGACCCTGCCGTTGCTGAGCTACGGCGGCAGCAGCCTGGTGGTGATGTGCATCGCCATCGGTCTGCTGCTGCGTATCGACTACGAGACACGCTGTTCCGTGCACACATTGCCGGCGAATACGCCGCTGCCGCAGCGGCGCACGCCCGGGAGGAAGGCATGACCGCCGCCGACACCTGGCCCAGCGACGCCATCCTGATCATGGCGGGCGGCACCGGCGGGCATGTGTTCCCCGCGCTCGCCGTCGCCGAGGAACTGCGCAACGCCGGTCATGCGGTGGTGTGGCTGGGTACACAGGCCGGCCTGGAGGCGCGCGTGGTGCCGGCGGCCGGACTGCCGATGGCCTGGGTGCGGGTCCGCGGCCTGCGCGGCAAGGGCTTCCTGCGCACGTTGACGGCGCCGTTCATGCTGCTCGGCGCGCTGCTGCAGGCGGGCAGCGTGCTGCGCCGGCTGCGGCCGCGCGCGGTGCTCGGCATGGGCGGCTTCGTGACCGGGCCGGGCGGATTCATGGCCTGGCTGCTGCGCCGCCCGCTGCTCATCCACGAACAGAACTCCGTCGCCGGTTTGACCAACCGCCTGCTGGCGCCGCTGGCGGCGCGCGTGATGGAGGCATTCCCGGGTAGCCTGCCCGCACGCCTGCGGCCGCTGCACACGGGCAATCCCGTGCGCGGCGCCATTACCCGGGTCGCGCCGCCCGCCGAACGCTTCGCCGGGCGCGAAGGGCCCATGCGGCTGCTGGTGCTCGGTGGCAGCCTGGGCGCGCAGGCGCTGAACGACATGCTGCCGCAGGCGCTCGCGCGCATCGACGGGGCGCAGCGGCCCCAGGTCCGCCATCAGGCCGGGACGCGCAATCTGGATGCCGCGCGCGAGTCGTATGCACGGGCCGGCATCGAGGCCGACGTCGTGCCCTTCATCGAAGACATGGCGGAAGCCTACGCCTGGGCGGATCTGGTGGTATGCCGCGCAGGCGCGCTCACCATCGCCGAGCTCACCGCCGTCGGCGTGGCCTCCATCCTGGTGCCCTATCCGCATGCCGTCGACGATCACCAGACCGGCAACGCCCGCTACCTGGTGGATGCCGGCGCGGCGCTGCTGATCCCGCAGCCCGAGCTCGAGGCCGCGGCGCTCGCCGGGGTGATCGAAGGTTTCGCGCGCGATCCCGGACGCCGGCTGCGGATGGCGGCCGCCGCGCGGGCCCTGGCGCGACCGGATGCGGCACGCGTGGTCGCGCAGGAATGCCTGCGGCTGGCCGGTCTGGATGCGCGGACGGGAGGTGCCCCCGCATGAGCGAGTCCAGCATGTCGAACATCACGGTACAGCCCGGCGGGATGGGGCGCGTGCGGCGCGTGCATTTCGTCGGCATCGGCGGCGCGGGCATGGGCGGCATCGCCGAAGTGCTGCGCAATCTCGGCTACGAGGTGCAGGGTTCCGATCTGCGCGCCAACAGCGTCACCCGGCGGCTGGAGTCGCTGGGCGTCACGATCTTCGTCGGCCACAGCGCCGGGCACGTCGCCGGCAGCGATGTGGTCGTGGTTTCCAGCGCGGTCAACAGCAGCAATCCGGAGGTCGCCGCGGCGCGCGCGCTGCGCATCCCGGTGGTGCCGCGCGCGGAGATGCTGGCCGAACTGATGCGCTTCCGCTACGGCGTGGCGGTGGCAGGGACGCACGGCAAGACGACCACCACCAGCCTGGTGGCGAGCCTGCTGGCCGAAGGCGGGCTGGATCCGACCTTCGTCATCGGCGGCCGGTTGAACAGCGCCGCCAGCCATGCGCGCCTGGGCGCGGGCCGTTATCTGGTGGCCGAGGCCGACGAGAGTGATGCCTCCTTCCTCTATCTGCAGCCCATGATCGCGGTCGTCACCAACATCGACGCCGATCATCTTTCCACCTACGGCGGCGACTTCGGGCGGCTGCGCAATACCTTCGTGGAATTTCTGCATCATCTCCCGTTCTACGGCCTGGCGGTGCTGTGCATCGACGACGCCGGCGTGCGCCAGATTCTGCCGGAGGTGACGCGCCCGGTGCGCACCTATGCCATCGACGCCGACGCCAATGCCGATCTGTGGGTCAGCGGGCTGCGTCAGGAAGGCATGCGGATGTACTTCGATCTGCACCGCAAGGACCGGGAGACGGTGCTGCCCGTCACGCTGAATCTGCCGGGGCGGCACAACGTGCTCAATGCCCTGGCGGCCATCGCGGTCGCCGGCGAACTCGATATCGCGGATGCCGCGATCCAGTCCGCACTGGCGAATTTCGCGGGCATCGGCCGGCGTTTCCAGGTCTACGGCGAATGCCGGCTGCCCGCGGGACGCGTATTGCTCGTAGACGACTACGGTCACCATCCGCGCGAGGTCGCCGCGGTGATCGACGCCATACGCAACGGCTGGCCCGAGCGCCGGCTGGTGGTCGCGTTCCAGCCGCACCGCTACACCCGCACCCGCGACCTGTTCGAGGACTTCGCGCAGGTACTGTCCGAGGCGGATGCGCTGGTGCTGACCGAGGTTTATGCCGCGGGCGAGGCGCCGATCGCCGGGGCCGACGGTCGCGCCCTGAGCCGCGCGATCCGCTTGCGGGGCCAGGTCGATCCGGTGTTCGTGGACAGTGCGGCCGATCTGGCCGAGGTGCTGCCCGGCGTACTGGCCGACGGCGATGTGCTGCTGATGGCCGGTGCCGGAGACATCGGCGCGGCGTCGGCCGAGCTGGCGATGCAGTGGCAGGCGGAAGAGGAGGACCGGCCATGAATCAGCATCCCGTTCATCTGCGCCTGCACATGGGCTGCGGCGAGGCGCTGTGCAGCAGCTGGCTGCGGGGTTCGGCACCGGCGATGCGCAAGGCTCCCGGTGCGGCGCCCGCCGCAGGCAAGCGCAAGCCTTCGGGCCACCGGCGGGAGCGGACGCGGGGATGATGGCGGCCATGGACACCACACGGCAGCGCGGCGAACTGCTGCACGACGAACCGCTCGCCCGGCACACCAGCTGGCGCGCGGGCGGTCCTGCGCGGCGCTTCTACACGCCGGCCGATCTCGACGACTTGGCGAACTTTCTCGCCGGTCTGCCGGCCGACGAGCCGTTGCTGTGGATCGGGCTGGGCAGCAACCTGCTGGTCCGCGACGGCGGCTTCCCCGGCACGGTCATCTCGACCTTCGGCGGCATGGGTGCGCTGCACATGCTCGACGGACGTACGCTGCGCGCCGAGGCGGGCGTGTCCTGCGCCAAAGTCGCGCGCTTCATGACACGGCACGGCCTGACCGGCGGTGAATTCCTCGCCGGCATCCCCGGCAGCATGGGCGGCGCGCTGGCGATGAACGCCGGCGCCTTCGGCGGCGAGACCTGGCAGTACGTCGTCGCCGTCGAGACCATCGACCGTCGCGGCGAGCGGCGGACGCGGAAGCCCGAGGACTACGAGATCGGCTACCGGCACGTGCGCGGACCGGCGGCAGAATGGTTCGTCGCCGCCCACCTGCGGTTCGCGCCGGGCGACAGCGCGGCCGCCCAGGCGCGTATCAAGGAACTGCTGGAGCGCCGTGGTGCGACCCAGCCGACCAATCAGCCCAGCTGCGGCTCGGTGTTCCGCAATCCGCCCGGCGACCATGCGGCGCGGCTCATCGAGGCCTGCGGCCTGAAAGGCCGGTGCATCGGCAAGGCCTGCGTGTCCGATAAGCACGCCAACTTCATCGTCAACACCGGTGGCGCCCGCGCCGCGGACATCGAGGCGCTGATCGAACACGTGCGCGACACCGTCGAGCGCGAGCAGGGCGTGCGCCTGATCCCGGAAGTGCGCATCGTGGGTGTCTCGGTATGAGCGACGCGGCGCATTTCGGCAAGGTGGCGGTGCTGTTCGGCGGGACGTCGGCCGAGCGCGAGGTGTCGCTGAAATCCGGCCGTGCCGTGCTGGAGGCCTTGCTGCGCCAGGGCGTGGACGCCCACGGCGTGGACGTGGTGGACAGCAGTGTGCTGGAGACCCTGCGCCGTGGCGGCTTCGCGCGCGTGTTCATCGTGCTGCACGGCCGCGGCGGCGAGGACGGCGTGATGCAGGGTGCCCTGGAGACGCTGGGCCTGCCCTATACCGGCAGCGGCGTGCTGGGTTCCGCGCTGGGCATGGACAAGGTCCGCACCAAGCGGATCTGGCAGTCCTGCGGGCTGCCGACACCGGCTTTCCGGGTGCTGGCATCCGCCGAAGATCTCGAGGTCGCCGCGGCCGAGATCGGGTTTCCGATGATGATCAAGCCGGCGCACGAGGGCTCCAGCATCGGCATGAGCAAGGTGGATCGGTACGAGGATCTGGAGGCCGCATGGCGGCTGGCGGCGAAATACGATCGGGCGGTGCTGGCCGAAGCCTGGATCACCGGCCGCGAATACACCGCTTCGATCCTGGGTGGACAGGTGTTGCCGCTCATTCGCCTGGAGACGCCGCGTGCGTTCTACGACTACGAGGCAAAGTACCGCTCCGACGACACGCGCTACCACTGTCCCTGCGGCTTGCCCGTGGACGAGGAGCGCGCGCACCGGGAGCTGGCGCTGCGTGCATTCGAGGCGGTCGCGGCCAGCGGCTGGGGGCGCGTCGACTTCATGTGCGACTCCGCCGGCCGGCCGTATCTGATCGAGGTGAATACCGTGCCGGGCATGACCGATCACAGTCTGGTGCCGATGGCGGCGCGCGCGGCCGGCATCGACTTCGATGCGTTGGTGCTGCGCATCCTGGAAACCACGCTGCCTGCGGAAGACGGCGCGACGAAGGTGTCGCATGGCGCGTAAGAAGACCGCGCAGGCGCGCCCGAAGCAGCCGCCGCTGCCGTTGCACCGGCGCATGCGGCCGCTGCTGCGGCCCGCCGCCAATGCGGTGTCGATCGCGATGTTCGCGGCGCTGCTCGCGTGGGGCGTGACGTGGCTGCGCGACCCGCATAATATGCCGCTGCGCTCGGTCCGGATCGAAGGAGAGTTCCGTAAATTGAACGGCGAGCAGCTGCAGACGGTGATCGCGGCGAGCACGCAGGGCGGTTTCTTCACGGTCGACGTGGAAGAGGTGAGGCGCGCCGCGGAATCGCTGCCATGGGTGGCATCGGCCTCGGTGCGCCGGGTCTGGCCGGACGGACTGCGGCTGCATGTGGTGGAGCAGCGCGCGGCGGCGCGTTGGGGCGAGGCGGGGCTGCTCAACATGAACGGCCAGCTGTTCGAACCGGCGGCGGACACCATACCGCAGCATCTGCCGCGGCTGGATGGCCCGGAGGAACTGCGGCGCCGGGTGATGGAGCACTACGTCGCGATCACGGCCGCCCTGGCGCCGATTGGGCGCCGCGTGGATGCCTTGAGCATCGACGATCGCCGCGCCTGGCGGCTGACCCTGGATGACGGCGTCGAGCTGCAACTGGGCAGGGACGACACCCTGGAGCGCGTGCAACGGTTCGTGCGGGTCTATCCACAGCTGTTCGCGGTACGCGAAGCGGAACTCAAGACAGTCGACATGCGCTACAGCAACGGATTCGCGGTGCGCTGGGACCGGCCGCAGCAGACGGCCGGCGAACAGAAAGAGGGCTGAGAGCAGATGTCGAAGAAATCCGAAAAAAACATGATCGTCGGCCTGGACATCGGTACGTCCAAGGTGGTTGCCATCGTCGGCGAGGTCACGCCGGAGGGCGGCATCGAGATCATCGGCATCGGCTCGCATCCGTCGCGCGGCATGAAGAAGGGCGTGGTGGTCAATATCGAGTCCACCGTCCACTCGATCCAGCGCGCGGTCGAGGAGGCGGAACTGATGGCCGGCTGCCAGATCCACTCGGTCTACGCCGGCATCGCCGGCAGCCACATCCGCAGCCTGAACTCGCACGGCATCGTCGCCATCCGCGACAAGGAAGTCACGCCCGGCGATGTGGAGCGGGTGATCGACGCGGCGCGCGCGGTGGCGATTCCCGCCGACCAGAAGATCCTGCACATCCTTCCCCAGGAATTCATCATCGATAAGCAGGAGGGCATCCGCGAGCCGGTCGGCATGTCCGGCGTGCGCCTGGAGGCCAAGGTGCACCTGGTGACGGGCGCCGTCAGCGCGGCCCAGAACATCATCAAATGCGTGCGCCGCTGCGGCCTGGAGGTCGACGACATCATTCTGGAGCAGCTGGCCTCCAGCTATTCGGTGCTGACCGACGATGAAAAGGAGCTGGGCGTGTGCCTGGTCGACATCGGCGGCGGCACGACCGACATCGCGGTGTTCACCGAGGGCTCCATCCGCCACACCTCGGTGATCCCCATCGCCGGCGATCAGGTGACCAACGATATCGCCGTGGCCCTGCGCACGCCGACCCAGCATGCGGAGGAGATCAAGATCAAGTACGCCTGCGCGCTGGCGCAGCTCGCCAGCTCCGACGAGACCATCGAGGTGCCGAGCGTCGGCGACCGCGGGGCGCGCCGGCTGGCGCGGCACACGCTCGCGGAAGTGGTCGAGCCGCGCTACGAGGAGCTGCTGGCGCTGGTGCAGGCGGAGCTGCGCCGCAGCGGATTCGAGGATCTGGTCGCTGCGGGCATCGTGCTCACCGGCGGCAGTTCCAAGATGGAAGGCCTGATCGATCTGGCGGAAGAGGTGTTCCACATGCCGGTGCGCCTGGGCACGCCCCAGTACATCGCCGGCCTGGTGGACGTGGTGCGCAATCCGATCTACGCCACCGGCGTCGGTCTGCTGCTGTTCGGCAATCAGAATCGCGCGCAGCGCAGCATGGAGGCGCAGTTCGGCCGGGGCATGTCGGGCGTGTGGGCGCGCATGCGGAGCTGGTTTCAAGGGAACTTTTAGTGCCAGGGCCGAGGCGCTAGGGCCGAGGTGCTAGGGGAAACAGGATTTGCAGAGTTGGACGCGAACCATAGGAAGCAACGCAGTGATGCCGGGTCGAAGTTCAAGGGAACAAATAAAGAGGGTTTAACCCTCGGCCCTAGAACCTGGTACCTGGTACCTGAATTAGTCAGAGGAGACGAGACGATGTTCGAATTAATGGATGCTTACAGTCAGAACGCGGTAATCAAGGTCATGGGCGTCGGCGGCGGCGGCGGAAACGCCGTGCAGCACATGGTCGAGGCCTGCATCGAGGGTGTGGATTTCATCTGCGCCAACACCGATGCCCAGGCGTTGCAGAACACCAATGCACGGGTGGCCCTGCAGCTCGGTTCGGGCATGACCAAGGGTCTTGGCGCGGGCGCCAATCCGGAGGTCGGCCGTCAGGCGGCGATGGACGATCGCGAGCGCATCATGGAGGTCATCGAGGGCGCGGACATGCTGTTCATCACCGCCGGCATGGGCGGCGGCACCGGCACGGGTGCGGCACCGATCGTGGCGCAGGTCGCCAGGGAGCTGGGCATCCTCACCGTCGCGGTGGTGACCAAGCCGTTTCCCTTCGAGGGCCGCAAGCGCATGGCGGTGGCGGAGAAGGGCATCCGGGAGCTGGGTCAGTATGTCGACTCCCTGATCACCATCCCCAACGAGAAGCTGCTCGCGGTGCTGGGCAAGAACGTCAGTCTGCTGGATGCCTTCAAGTCCGCCAACGACGTTCTGCTGGGCGCCGTGCAGGGCATCGCCGAGCTGATCACCCGTCCGGGCCTGATCAACGTCGACTTCGCCGACGTGCGCACGGTCATGTCCGAGATGGGCATGGCCATGATGGGCTCCGGCCGCGCCAGCGGCGAGGACCGCGCCCGCGAGGCGGCGGAGGCGGCCATCGCCAGCCCGCTGCTGGAGGACGTCAACCTCATGGGGGCCGCCGGCATCCTGGTCAACGTCACGGCCGGCATGAACATGTCGATCGGCGAGTTCGAAGAGGTCGGCAACGTGGTCAAGGAGTTCGCCTCCGAGAACGCGACCGTCGTGGTCGGCACGGTGATCGATCCGGACATGAACGACGAGCTGCGGGTGACCGTGGTCGCCACCGGTCTGGGCGCGCACCAGAAGGCGCAGCTGCCGGAGGAGCCGCAGGTGAAACTGGTGGAGAAGAAGAGCGACGGCGAACCCGACTACCGCAAGCTGGAGCGCCCGACCGTCATGCGCAGCAGCCAGCGGGTCGTCGGCGGGGATTTCTCTACGCCGCCCAACTACGACTCCGATCTGGAATATCTGGACATCCCGGCCTTCCTGCGTCGTCAGGCGGACTGACGGGATTCCGGTACGGCGTTGTCGCCGCGACCGGCCGGCACGACCTCTCCTCGTCTCCTCGGGGCGGGTCGGTCGGTCGCGGTCTTTATATGTATGTCGGTAGGGTATTCAGGTTCGCGGCAAACTGCCGTTAAGGCCCGGCTGGATTTTGCAGTTGCGGTTCAAGCGGTTATTGGAGGAATGTGTCCCATTTGGCTTTTCCGGTCGGGGTCGGCTGTGATAACATGCCCGCACTTTCTCGTCCGCCAGTCCCGCCGGGCACGCCAGATTCTTGAGGAATCAAACAGATAATGATCCGTCAGCGTACGCTTAAGAACGTCATCCGGGCCACCGGGGTTGGGTTGCATACGGGCGAAAAGGTCTACCTCACACTGCGGCCGGCAGCGGTCGACACGGGCATCGTTTTCCGGCGGGTGGACCTGCCTGAACCGGTCGAGATCAAGGCCAGTCCCGAGAATGTCGGCGACACCCAGCTGTCCACCACGCTGATCAAGGGCGATGTGCGCATCTCGACGGTGGAGCATCTCCTGTCCGCGCTGGCGGGCCTGGGCATCGACAATGCCTATGTCGACCTCAGCGCGCCGGAAGTGCCCATCATGGACGGCAGCGCCGGCCCGTTCGTGTTCCTGGTGCAGTCCGCGGGCATCGAGGAGCAGAACGCCGCCAAGCGTTTCATCCGCATCAAGCGCAGCATCAAGGTGGAAGACGGCGACAAGTGGGCGCGCTTCGATCCCTTCGACGGTTTCAAGGTCGGCTTCACCATCGAATTCGACCATCCGGCGTTCAAGGACCACGCGCAGTGCTCCGAGGTGGACTTCTCCACCACCTCGTTCGTCCGCGAGGTCAGCCGGGCGCGCACCTTCGGTTTCATGCGTGACATAGAGCGGCTGCGGGAGGCCAAGCTGGCCCTGGGCGGCAGCCTGGACAATGCCGTGGTGGTCGACGACTACCGGGTGTTGAACGAGGACGGTCTCCGCTACGAGGACGAGTTCGTCAAGCACAAGATTCTCGACGCCATCGGCGATCTGTATCTGCTGGGGCACAGCCTGATCGGCGCCTTCCATGGGCACAAGTCCGGTCACGCGATCAACAACCGTCTGCTGCGTGCGCTGCTGGCGGACACCGCCGCCTGGGAAGAGGTCACCTTCGAGGACGCGGCCACCGCGCCGATTTCCTTCCTGCAGCCGGTTCCGGCCTCCTGAGCTTCACAGCCCCGCGCGGGGCGGCCTCTGCCGATCAACATCCCGTCCCGGTCAGCGGGCTCGCCGCGCCAGCCGGGTGAGGGCTTGTGCCAGCCGCGGGTCCTGTATGCCCTTGGCGGTCTGCTCCAGCAGCCGGGCGTTTTCGGCGGACAGCCGGGTCCGGCGGGGGGCTGGCTTCGTCTCGTCGACGGGTGGGATAATCCGCACCTGGACTGTGCGTACCGTCACGGTTCCGACGCGACCCAAGTGCTGAACTAGGTGTGTACCCTGGAAGCGCAGCCGCGCAGCCCAGGCCGGCGTGTCCGCCACCAGCAGCAGCCGGCCCCCGGTCATTCCCGCGACGCGGCAGTGGGGGGCGAATTCCGGGGGCAGCAGCGACAGGACCCGATTTTCCAGGACGGCCAGTGCGCGCACCTTGTGGGGGATATCGGAATGTTCGGACGTGCCAAACCGTTCAAGGATCCGGCCTATGGATACCGGCTTGCGGGTCGGACTGCGATTCATCGGCCTGGCTCTTGCATGGGCTCGTGGGTCCGTCAGCTTTTCGCCCCCAGACACATGAATATCATTCTGTTCACCACTGTACACGGCCGGCCCGGCAGCCTCAATCTCGGCCGGCCCCAGTTCTATCTGCCCTTGCTGGCCATGGTGACGGTGGTCTGTGCGCTGGTGGCCTATGCGGGTTATCGCGTCGGGATGGCCGGTGCCGGGCGGCCGGCACCCGCTGTCGCCCTGCACGACTGGCGGGCGGACATGGAGTCGCAGCGCCGGGCGGTCGAGCAGGCCCGCCGCAGCAGCCAGGCGCACCTGGACGCCCTGACGCTGCGTCTGGCGCAGATGCAGGCCCAGGTGATGCGCCTGGACGGCATCGGTCAGCGCCTGGTGGAGATCGCCAAGCTGGACAAGGGCGAATTCAACTTCGAGCAACCGCCCGCGCAGGGCGGCCCCGTCGAGGCCGGCGCCGCGCACGCCTACGAACCGCCGGATTTCATGCGTGAGCTGGATGCCCTGTCGGCGCAGCTCGATGACCGTGAGCAGCAGTTGATCATCCTCGAAGACCTGCTGCTCAGCCGCACGCTGAAGGAACAGGGCTATCCCGCGGGACGGCCAGTCACCAGCGGCTGGCTGTCGTCCTACTTCGGCAAGCGGACCGACCCGTTCACCGGCCGGCCGGCGCTGCATGCCGGCGTCGATTTCGCCGGCAAGCTGGGTTCGGACATCGTGGCGGTGGCGGCCGGTGTCGTCATCTGGTCCGGGAAGCGTCACGGCTACGGTAACCTGATCGAAATCAACCACGGCAACGGCTACGTGACCCGCTACGCCCATAACCAGAAGAACCTGGTCAAGGTCGGCGAGACCGTCAAGAAGGGCCAGAAGATCGCCCTGATGGGATCCAGCGGCCGCTCCACCGGGCCGCACGTGCACTACGAGGTGCTGCGGGACGGCCGTCAGGTCGACCCGGCGCGCTACCTGACCGCGGCGCGCTGACGGCGCCGCTCCCCCGTACGCCGCAAGACGGCCCCATCTCACTGTCGCGGCTGCTAAATCGGCCCCGATTGCGGTATCATGCTGACCTTCGCGCACCACCGCACAAGCAGACAGCGACCTCTCTCCATGTTTGGAAATCTAGCCCGCAAGCTCTTCGGCAGCCGCAACGAACGCCAAGTCAAACGCATGTTCAGGTCCGTCGCGCAGATCAATGCGCTGGAGCCGGACATCGCCAAACTCACCGACGACGAGCTGCGCGGCCGCACCGACCAGTTCCGGCAGCGCCTCGCCGATGGGGCATCGCTGGACGACCTGCTGCCCGAGGCCTTCGCCGTGGTGCGCGAGGCCGGCAAGCGCGTGCTGAACATGCGCCACTTCGACGTGCAGCTGATCGGCGGCATGGTGCTGCACCAGGGCCGCATCGCCGAGATGCGCACCGGCGAGGGCAAGACTCTGGTCGCGACCCTGGCGGTCTATCTCAACGCTCTGCCGGGGAAAGGCGTCCATGTGGTGACGGTCAACGACTACCTGGCGCGCCGCGATGCGGCCTGGATGGGGCGGCTGTACGGCTTCCTCGGCATGAGCACCGGTGTGGTGGTGGCCGGCATGTCGCCCGAGGAGAAGCGCGCTGCCTACGCCTGCGACATCACCTACGGCACCAACAACGAATACGGCTTCGACTACCTGCGCGACAACATGGCCTTCCGCATGGAGGACAAGGTGCAGCGGGAACTGCATTACGCCGTGGTGGACGAGGTCGACTCCATTCTCATCGACGAGGCGCGCACGCCGCTGATCATCTCCGGTCCGACTGGCGACAACAGCGAGCTCTACGTGCGCATCAACCAGCTCATCCCCGAGCTGACCCGCCAGGAGCAGGAGGACGGCCCCGGCGACTACTCGATCGACGAGAAGAACAAGCAGGTCCAGTTCACGGAAGAAGGTCACGCGCACGTCGAGGATCTGCTGACCCGCGCCGGTCTGCTGCGCGAGGGCGAGAGCCTCTATGACGCGGCCAACCTGACGCTCATGCATCACCTGAATGCGGCCCTGCGCGCCCACGCGCTGTTCCACCGCGACGTCGACTACATCGTCAAGGACGGTGAGATCGTCATCGTCGACGAATTCACCGGCCGCACCATGCCCGGTCGCCGCTGGTCGGAAGGCCTGCATCAGGCCATCGAGGCCAAAGAGGGCGTGCGCATCCAGAGCGAAAACCAGACGCTGGCATCCATCACCTTCCAGAACTATTTCCGTCTCTACGAGAAACTGTCGGGCATGACCGGCACGGCCGATACCGAGGCCTACGAGTTCCAGCAGATCTACGGTCTGGAAGTCACCGTCATTCCTACGCACCGCCCGATGGTCCGTGAGGACCTGGGCGACCTGGTCTTCCTCACCCGCCGCGAGAAGTTCGATGCCATCATCGAGGACATCCGCGACTGTCAGAAGCGCGGTCAGCCGGTGCTGGTGGGCACCACCTCGGTGGAGACCTCCGAGATGCTGTCCGAGGCACTGAAAAAGGCCGGCATCAAGCACGAGGTGTTGAACGCCAAGCAGCATGAACGCGAGGCGCACATCGTCGAACAGGCCGGCCGTCCCGGGGCCGTGACCATCGCCACCAACATGGCCGGCCGCGGTACCGACATCGTCCTGGGCGGGAGTCTGGAGGCCGAGCTGCGGGCGCTCGGCGAGGATGCCGGGGAAGCGGAGAAGGCCAAGGTGCGCGCCGCGTGGCAGCAGAGTCACGACGCGGTGCTGGAGGCGGGCGGTCTGCACATCATCGGCACGGAGCGGCACGAGTCCCGGCGCATCGACAACCAGCTGCGCGGCCGTTCCGGACGTCAGGGCGACAAGGGCTCGTCCCGTTTCTATCTGTCGCTCGAAGACAATTTGATGCGCATCTTCGCATCCGACCGCGTCTCCACGCTGATGCAGAAGCTCGGCATGAAGGAAGGCGAGGCCATCGAACATCCCTGGGTGACCAAGGCGATCGAGAACGCCCAGCGCAAGGTCGAGGCGCACAACTTCAATATCCGCAAGCAGCTGCTGGAGTTCGACGATGTCGCCAACGACCAGCGCAAGGTCGTGTATCAGCAGCGCAACGAGCTGATGGCCGAAGACGACATCTCGGACATGATCGCCGGCATCCGCCGCGACGTGGTCGACGCGGTGATCTCGACTTACATTCCGCCTGGCAGCCTCGACGAACAGTGGGATGTCGCCGGTCTCGAAGATGCGATCGAGCGCGAGTTCGGCCAGCGCATGGCGATCCGCCAGTGGCTGGAGGCGGATTCGAGCCTGCACGAGGACAGCCTGCGCGAGCGCATCCAGCAGGAGATCGAGGACGCCTACAAGGCCAAGGAGCAGCTGGTCGGTGCGCCCGTCCTGCGGCATTTCGAGAAGTCGATCATGCTGCAGGTGCTGGATCAGGCCTGGAAGGAGCACCTCGCCGCCATGGACTATCTCCGCCAGGGCATCCATCTGCGCGGCTACGCGCAGAAGAACCCCAAGCAGGAGTACAAGCGCGAGGCCTTCGAGATGTTTTCGGCCATGCTCGAGCGCATCAAGCACGACGTGGTCAGCATCGTGGCCAAGGTGCAGGTGCGCACCGAGTCCGACGTCGAGGCCGTCGACGAGCAGCGCCGCCAGACGGCGCCGATGGAGTTCAGCCATCCCGAGGCCAGCGCCATGGCCGATGCCGAAGCAGGTGCGCCCCCGGACGACAAGCAGACGCCGCTGGTGCGCGGCCGCAAGATCGGACGCAACGAGCCCTGCCCGTGCGGCTCGGGCAAGAAGTACAAGCACTGCCACGGGCAGCTGCAATGAAAGACAGATACAAGAGTCGAGATACAAGAGACAAACAAAAAATGGCGGTTCCCGGCATCTCTTGTATCTTGTCTCCTGAACCTTGCATCTTATAAACCATGCCTGTCGGTCTCTACGCTCCTACTGAACTCTCCCCTGTCGACGGCGTCCGTCTGGGCGTCGCCTGCGCGGGCATCAAGAAGCCCGGTCGTCGCGATCTGGTCGTCATGGAAATCGCCGCGGGCAGCGCCGTGGCGGCGGTGTTCACCCGCAACGCCTTCTGTGCCGCTCCGGTCGAGGTCGCACGTGAACATCTGGGCACCTGCGACCCGCGCTATCTGCTGATCAACACGGGCAACGCCAATGCCGGCACGGGCGAGGCCGGTCTGCACGACGCGCGGCGCTGCTGCACCAAACTGGCAGCGCTCGCTGGATGCCGGGCCCAGCAGGTGCTGCCGTTCTCGACGGGTGTGATCGGCGAGCCTCTGCCCGTGGACAGGATCAAGGCGGGATTGCCGGATGCGCTGGCGGCGTTGCGCGCCGACGGCTGGGTCGACGCGGCGCACGGCATCATGACCACCGACACCCTGCCGAAGGGTGCTTCGCGGACCATCGACATCGGTGGCGCGCAGGTCACGCTGACCGGCATCGCCAAGGGGGCCGGCATGATCCGGCCGGACATGGCGACCATGCTGTGCTTCGTCGCGACCGATGCGGTCGTGTCCAAGGCGTTGCTTCAGCGTGCTCTCGTGCAGGCGGTGAACGCCTCCTTCAACCGCATCACCGTCGACGGCGACACGTCGACCAACGACAGTTGCGTGGTCGTGGCCACCGGCAAGTCGGGCGCCACGGTCGCCGATGATGACGGCGCGTTCCAGGTCTTCGCGGCCGCGCTGTCCGATCTCTGCACGGAACTCGCCCAGGCGATCGTGCGCGACGGCGAGGGGGCGACCAAGTTCGTGACCGTGGAGGTCGCCGAAGGCGCGTCGGCTCAGGAATGCCTGCAGGTCGCCTACACCATCGCGCATTCGCCGCTGGTCAAGACGGCACTGTTCGCCAGCGACCCGAACTGGGGACGCATCCTCGCCGCCGTCGGCCGTGCCGGCCTGGAGCACCTCGACATCACGCAGGTGCGGGTGTTCCTGGGCGATGCCTGCATCGTCCGCGACGGCGGCCGCGCCCAGGACTACACCGAGGCCGCGGGCCAGGCGGTGATGGCCCGCGACGAGATCCTCATCCGCGTGCTGCTCGGCCGGGGCGATGCCCGCGAGCGCGTCTGGACCACGGACTTCTCCTACGACTACGTCAAGATCAACGCCGAATACCGCACCTGACCCA
>JAJJPM010000015.1:0-27901 GCA_032907525.1 Gammaproteobacteria bacterium | reverse complement strand
TCCAGATGCTCCACAACCAGCTGCAGGCTGGTCGTGCCGCGGAACTCGTTCGCATCCACACGATAGGCCATATTGACGCGCCGTCCGGCGAGATCGCCGATCGCCGCCTGGTTGAAGGCAATGGCGTCGATGCCGGCGCGGCCCGCCTGGCGCAGGGTCAGCTTCAGATGGCTGTCACCCACCACGCGCTGCGACAGCACCTCGAAGACGCCGTCGAAGACCGGCTCCGGAAAGTGTTGTCCCCAGGGCCCGGCGGTCCGCAGTGCCTCGGCCAGTTCCAGCGTGAGTTCGTCCACCCGCAGTTCACCGTCGCTGTGGATCACGCCGTGCAGATCGTCCGCGTCCAGATGGCGGCTCACCTCGGCATCGAACGCCGCGTGGAACCGTTCGAAATCCCGTTCCGCCAGTGACAGCCCGGCCGCCATGGCGTGACCGCCGAATTTGCGGATCAGGCCCGGATGGCGCGTGCTGACCGCCTCCAGGCAGTCGCGTATGTGCAGTCCCGGCACCGAACGCGCCGAGCCCTTGATCTCGCCGTCGCCGGCCGCGGCGAAGGCGATCACCGGACGGTGGAAGCTCTCCTTGAGGCGTGCGGCGAGAATGCCGATCACGCCCTGATGCCAGGCGGGATCGTAGACGCACAGCCCGGTCGGCAGCCCGCCCTCCTCCAGATGCAGCGACTCCAGCGCCGCCAGCGCCTGCGCCTTCATGTCCGCCTCGATCTCGCGCCGGGCACGGTTCAGTTCATCCAGCTGGCGCGCCATGTTCAACGCAGCCTTCGGATCGTCGGCAAGCAGACATTCGATGCCGAGCGCCATGTCCTCCAGCCGGCCGGCGGCATTCAGGCGCGGTCCCACCGCGAAGCCGAGGTCGCTCGCCACTGCCCGCGCCGGATTGCGGTTGCCCACCTGCAGCAGCGCACCGATGCCCGGCACGCAGCGTCCCGCCCGGATGCGCCGCAGGCCCTGCTCCACCAGAATGCGGTTGTTGTGATCCAGCGGCACCACGTCGGCGACGGTACCCAGGGCGACGAGGTCGAGCAGGCAGGCGAGGTTCGGCTCCGGCACACCGCACGCCGTGAACCAGCCCGCGGCACGCAGGCGCGCACGCAGCGCGACCATGACATAGAAGGCGACGCCCACGCCCGCCAGGTGCTTGCTGGGGAACCCGTCGCCCGGCAGGTTCGGATTGACGATCGCATCGGCCTCGGGCAGCCGCGCGCCGGGCAGATGGTGGTCTGTCACGAGCACACGCATACCCTGCGCACGCGCCGCCGCGACGCCGGCGAGGCAGGCGATGCCGCTGTCGACGGTGACCAGCAGATCGGGGCGCCGCTGCGCGGCGACGGCAACGATCTCCGGCGTCAGGCCATAACCGAAGTCGAAGCGGTTGGGGACGAGGTAATCGACCTGCCGCGCGCCCATGCTGCGCAGCGCGCGCACCATCAGCGCGGTGCTGGTCGCGCCATCGGCATCGAAATCGCCGACGATGACGATGCGCTGCCCTTTATCGAATGCCTCGTGCAGCAGATCCAGCGCACGTTCCAGACCACCCAGACGTTCCGGCGGCACCAGACGCTCGACGCCCGTATCCAGCTGCGCCGGATCGGCGATGCCGCGCGCCGCGTACACCCGCCTCAATACCGCGGGGAGATCGGCGGGCAGGCAAGCGGGATCGGTCTTGAGGTCGCGGCGTACGATGCGTTTATGCATGTTTCATGATCGTTCCAAGACAACCTACAACCCCCGGAAACGCCGCCAGAACTTCCACAGGTCCCGCGGCGTGACACGGTATTCTTGTCCGTCGTCCGGATACAGATGCAACTCGTGCAGGCGTCCCCGGCGCAACGTCTGCAGCAGCGGCACGAACCAGTCCCGCTCCAGCCGCTCCGCCTCCGCCAGCCAGGACTCCGCGTCGCCGTAGGCGACGGGCGTCCGCAGCCCATCCAGACACAGCAGGTGCCGACCGCCGGCGGCCGCCTGCAGCCAGGTCCGCGCATCCGTCGGTGGCTCCTCGCAGCCGATGCCGTTGACCCGGGACAGGGCCTTCACCACGACGTCGTCGCACCACACGCGCCGCCACTCGCTCGCTGCCGCGGCGATCGGCCGACCTCCGCCCCACAGCCAGAGGCTGTTGATCGACGGCCGCCCGCGCGCCTCGCGCTCGCGATTGACCGGGTGGTCGTGAAACAGCATCTGCACTTCGTTGAGGAACCGATGCCAGTCGCGTGCGTCGCGCCCGCTGGGCAGAAAGGCGTCGATGTCCTGTCCCATGACGCGCGCCAGCGGCGTGGTGCGCATATCCGGTTGCCGCGGCAGATGCAGATAGCCGCGCACCGGCGTGGCGAATTCCAGGCGCATGCCGTCCGCCGCATAGTGCCGATTGAAGGCATCGGCCAGGGCCCCGAGCTCCACGTCCGCGATCTGCAGGTGCGCGCCATCGAACAGCACCAGGCGCGAGCGATCGGCACGCAGATGCACGGGATCGGCACGCAACAGCGCGCCCGGTGCGGCCGTGCCGGTATCCATCCGGTAGCTCAGCCAGGCATCGGGACGGTCGTGCCCTTCGGGGAGCGCATGGCCGAACAGCCGGTAGCGCAGCGCGTCGGTGTCGGCCGGCTCCGGCCGACGGCCGGCACGGGCCAGCAGTTTCGCCAGCGCCGTCCGGTGCGCCCCGGGCAACGCCGGTACGCCCGTCGCGGGCCCTGAGCCGAGCAGGCCCGGCACCAGCAGCGACAGACGCAAGGGGCCGGCGGTCACGCCATCTTGTCGAGGATCGCCTTGCGCACCGCATCCAGTGTGGCGTCGACGGTGTGCACGTTGCCGGCGCTCTGCTGGATGGCGGTGTCGGGATCCTTGAGGCCGTGGCCGGTCAGGGTACAGACGATGGAGCTGCCTTCGGGGATCCTGCCGTTCTTCACGTCGCGCAGCGCGCCGGCCAGCGAGGTCGCCGAGGCCGGCTCGCAGAACACGCCCTCCTTCTCGGCCAGCAGCTTCTGCGCGGCGAGGATCTCGGCATCGGTGCATTCGTCGAACCAGCCGCCGGATTCCTCCTTCACCTTCCACGCCTGCTCCCAGGACTGCGGGTGGCCGATGCGGATCGCGGTGGCGACGGTCTCGGGATTGTCGACCATCGCGCCGCGCATGAACGGCGCGGAGCCGGACGCCTGGTAGCCGATCATCTTCGGCCGGTTGCCGACGATGGCGCCGCCGGCGTACGCGCAGTGGCCCTTGCAGTAGGCGCAGGCGCCGGTGACGTGATCGCCGGAGGCCGACGAGTATTCGCAGTAACCGATCCAGTGCGCGGTGATGTTGCCCGCGTTGCCGACCGGCAGGCAATGGTAGTCCGGCGCGCGGCCGAGTTCCTCGACGATCTCGAAGGCCGCGGTCTTCTGGCCCTGCAGGCGGTACGGGTTGATGGAATTGACGATGGTCACCGGCGCCTGCTCGGCGACCTCCTTCACCAGCTGCATGCCGGCATCGAAGTTGCCGCGGATCTGCAGCACGATGGAGCCGTGCATCATCGCCTGCGCCAGCTTGCCCATGGCGATCTTGCCCTCGGGGATCAGCACGAAGGCGGTGATGCCGGCACGCGCCGCATAGGCCGCCGCAGCCGCGGAGGTGTTGCCGGTCGACGCGCAGATGATCGCGCGGCTGCCCTCCTCCACCGCCTTGGTCACCGCCATGGTCATGCCGCGGTCCTTGAACGAGCCGGTCGGATTCAGGCCTTCGTACTTCACGTAGATGTCGACTTCCTTGCCGATCAGGCGCGGGATGTTGTTCAGCCGTATCAGCGGCGTATTGCCCTCGCCGAGGCTGATGATGCGCGTATCGTCGTGGATCGGCAGACGGTCGCGGTAACGTTCGATGAGGCCGGTGTAACGGGGACGGAAGGGCATGGCTCAAATCCTTAAATTCAGGGGCTAGGGGCTAGAGGCTAGGGGCTGGGACGAGGTCGAGTGGATTTGGCTAGCCCCCAGTCCCTAGCCCCTAGCCTCTATTTGGTCAGATATTCCAGGCGGATACGCGTGACGCTGCCTTCGACGGAGTCCAGCATCTCGATGCGCTCGATGGCCTGGTTCATCTGGCCTTCGCGCACGGTATGGGTCAGCAGGATGATCGGCACGCGCGTCTCTTCCGGCGCGGCCTCCTTCTGGACGATGGCCTCGATGCTGATGCCGCGATCGCCGAGGATGCGCGTAATGTCGGCGAGCACGCCGGGCCGGTCCTGGGCGAGCAGCCGCAGGTAATACGCCGTCTCGATCTCCTCCATCGGCAGCACCGGGATGTCCGAGAGCGCATCGGGCTGGAAGGCCAGGTGCGGCACACGGTTGCCGGGGTCGGCGGTCAGCATGCGCGTCACGTCGACCAGGTCGGCGACCACCGCCGAGGCGGTCGGCTCGGAACCGGCGCCGGCGCCGTAGTACAGCGTCGGGCCGACCGCGTCGCCCTTCACCAGTACGGCGTTCATCACGCCGTCGACGTTGGCGATCAGCCGGCGCTCGGGGATCAGCGTCGGATGCACGCGCAGTTCCACGCCCTGATCGGTACGGCGTGCGAAGCCGAGATGCTTGATGCGGTAGCCGAGTTCCTCGGCGTATTCCACGTCGGCGCGGGTGATCTTCGTAATGCCCTCGGTGAAGGTCCTGTCGAACTGCAGCGGAATACCGAAGGCGATCGAGGCGAGAATGGTCAGCTTGTGCGCCGCGTCGATGCCTTCGACGTCGAAAGTCGGATCGGCCTCGGCATAGCCCAGCGCCTGCGCCTCCTTGAGCACGTCGGCGAAATCGCGGCCCTTGTCGCGCATCTCGGTCAGAATGAAATTGCCGGTGCCGTTGATGATGCCGGCCAGCCATTCGATACGGTTCGCCGCCAGGCCCTCGCGGATGGCCTTGATGATGGGAATACCGCCGCAGACGGCCGCCTCGAAGGCCACCATCACGCCCTTGTCCTGCGCCGCCTTGAAGATCTCGTTGCCGTGCAGGGCGATCAGCGCCTTGTTGGCGGTGACCACGTGCTTGCCGTTGGCGATGGCCCTGAGCACCAGTTCCAGCGCCGGCGTGTAGCCGCCGATGAGTTCGACGACGATGTCGACATCCGGATCGTCGACGACGGCGAAGGCGTCCTGGGTGACCTTGATGTCGCCGATGCCGGGTACGCGCGCCGGATCGTAGTCGCGCGCGGCCGCATGGCTGATCTGGATGCCGCGGCCCGCGCGGCGGGCGATCTCACTGGCGTTGCGGCGCAGCACATTGAAGGTGCCGCCGCCGACCGTTCCCAGGCCGAGCAGGCCAACGTTTACCGGTTTCACGTTCTATCCCCCTGCGGATGCGGTTTTCTTCTGGTCTTTGCGGAACATGTCGCGGATGCCGCGCACCGCCTGACGGGTGCGGTGCTCGTTCTCGATCAGGCCGAAGCGCACGTGGTCGTCGCCATACTCGCCGAAGCCGATGCCCGGCGCGACCGCGACCTTGGCGTCCGCCAGCAGCTTCTTGGAGAATTCCAGCGAACCGAGGTGCCGATACTGCTCGGGAATCGGCGCCCAAACGAACATGGTGCCCTTGGGCTTCTCGACCTGCCAGCCGATGGAATTCAGACCGTCGCACAGCACGTCGCGGCGCTTGCGGTAGAGTTCGGCGATCTCGCGCACGCAGTTCTGCGGGCCTTCCAGGGCGGTGATGGCCGCGATCTGAATGGGCGTGAACATGCCGTAGTCGAGATAGGACTTCATGCGGGCCAGGGCGGCGACGAGCGTCCTGTTGCCGCACATGAAGCCGACACGCCAGCCGGGCATGTTGTAGCTCTTGGACAGGGTGAAGAACTCCACCGCGACGTCCTTGGCACCGGGCACCTGGAGTATGGACGGCGCGACGTAGCCGTCGAACACCAGATCGGCGTAGGCCAGGTCGTGGATCACCCAGATCTCGTGCTCGCGGGCGATCGCGACCACGCGCTCGAAGAAGTCCAGCTCCACGCACTGCGCCGTGGGATTTCCAGGGAAGTTGAGCACCAGCATCTTGGGCTTGGGCCAGGAGTCCTTGATCGCCTTCTCGAGTTCAGCGAAGAAGTCGATGCCCGGCACCAGCGGCACGTGGCGGATGTCGGCGCCGGCGATCACGAAGCCGTAGGGATGGATCGGGTAGGCGGGATTCGGCACCAGCACGGCGTCGCCCGGGCCCAGCGTCGCCAGCGCGAGGTGCGCCAGCCCTTCCTTCGAGCCGATGGTGACGATCGCCTCGGTCTCGGGATCCAGCGTCACGTCGAAGCGGCTCCGGTACCAGCCGGCGATGGCCTTGCGCAGCCGCGGAATGCCTTTGGAGACGGAATAGCGGTGGGTATCGCCGCGCTGCGCCGCCTCGACCAGCTTGGCGACGATATGCCCCGGCGTCGGCTGATCGGGATTGCCCATGCCGAAGTCGATGATGTCCTCGCCCCGGGCCCGGGCCTTGGCCTTGAGCTCGTTGACGATGTTGAAGACATACGGCGGCAGGCGCTTGATGCGCTGGAATTCGTCGAACAAGGCGGCAATACCCTGAATGAGTGGCAGATGGTGCTTCCCGACCCCAACCGCGGCCGGGTCCGAATGAGACTGCGCAGAGTACTGAAATCGCTGCCAGTATACAAGACGGCACCGGCAAAACTCATTGAAATGTATGGCAGAACGGGCCCGTCGCCGACAGGCGCTCCGGCCTGGGCCGCGCAGCGGGCGGATCTCGGCCCTGGCCGACCCGGACCGGATGATCCTCCGCGGCCAAGGTGTTACGCTTGGCGCGCGAATTCACCCGACCCAAGCCCCTCGAGTCCCATGCGCTTCGCCGAAGACGACCATACCGGGCGGTACCGCATTCAGGCCTATGCCTCCGGGCAGGTCACCGTGAATCACGAGACCCTGACCTGCAGCCTGATCGTGTCTCCCGACCGGCTGATCCGCGACTGGCCGCCGCAGGCGTTCGAGGACCTCACCGCCGCGCATCTCGCCCTGGCACTGGCCCTCGAACCGGAGATCCTGATCCTCGGCACCGGCGACCGGCTGCGGTTTCCGCACCCGCGCCTGACCGGCGAGATACAGCGCCACGGCATCGGCGTCGAGGTGATGGATACCCCGGCCGCCTGCCGCACCTACAATATCCTGCTCGGCGAACAGCGGCGGGTCGCCGCCGCCCTGCTGATGATCTGAAGCGCAACGCCCAGCCACAACCCGGACCCGCGAGACCCGCAGCCATGAAGCCATTGACCCGAATTGCCGCGATCCTCATGCTGGCGACGCTGACCGCCTGCCAGCCCGAACCGACCGCAGAGCCCTTTCGCATGACAGACACTCTTCAGCAGGACCTGGCGACCGTGAGCGGTGCCCGCATCTTCTTCGGCCATCAGTCAGTCGGCCGCAATGTGATGCAGGGACTCGAGGACCTGCAGAACGATCTCGGCAAGACCCAGGTCACGGTGCTGGAAATGGACGGTGCCGCTCCCGAACTGCCGGACGCCTTCCTGCTGCATTCGCGCGTGGGCGAGAACACCAGGCCGGCCAGCAAATGCGACGATTTCAAGCGCCAGGTCGACGCGCTGGCCGGCAGGGTCGACTACGCGCTGCTGAAGTTCTGCTACATCGACATCAACGAGAACTCCGACGTGGACGCCATCTTCGGCTATTACCGCCGTACCCTGGACGATCTCAAGGCCCGTCATCCGGATATCACCTTCGTGCACGTCACATCGCCGTTGCGCCACACCGCGAGCGGGCCCGGCGTGTGGATCCGCGAGGTAATGGGCAAGCCGAACCGCTCCAAGCTCGCCAACATCAAGCGCAACGAATTCAACGAGCGCCTGCGCAGCACCTATGCGGGCGACCCGATCTTCGACATCGCCGCCAGCGAGTCGACCTATCCGGACGGCCGGCGCGAGAGCTTCGTCAAGGACGGCAAGACCTACTACAGCCTGATCGGCGCCTACACCCACGACGGCGGCCATCTGAACGAGACCGGACGGCGCCACGTCGCGGCGGACATGATGCGCACGCTCGCCGGCATCATCCGCGCGCGGAACGCGGCCGCGGGCGGCTCCTGAGCATACAGTTTCGAGCGATCCCGTCAGACATGAGTGGACCGATGCTGCCCGACCGTTCCCAGACCGTCGTCCGTACCCTCCTGATCCTCGCGGCCCTGGTGGTCGTCATCGCCGGCATGCGCGCCTCGCAGGCGATGCTCGTGCCTTTCCTGCTGTCGCTGTTCATCGCCGTCATCAGCGTACCGCCGATGTACTGGCTGCAGCGCCGCGGCCTGCCCACGGCGGCCGCGATCGCCATCGTGCTCGTCGGCATTGTCGGCGTGACGCTGCTGTTCGTCGTCCTGGCCGGTACCTCGCTCGATGATTTCTATCGCGCCCTGCCCGGCTATCAGGAACGCCTGCAGGGTGAACTGGGCGGACTGATCGGATGGCTGAACGCCCGCGGCATCGAACTGCCGCGGGAGGCGCTGCTGAGCGTCATCGATCCGGGTGCGGCGATGCGGCTCGCGACCGGCGTGCTGGCCGGGGTAGGCAACGTCATGACCAATGCCCTGCTGATCGTGCTTACCGTGGTCTTCATGCTGTTCGAGGCCTCGAGCTTTCCGCACAAGATCGGCCTGGCGGTGGACGATCCGGCGAAGACCTTCGCGCATTTCGCCGCGTTCAGCGAGAACCTCAAGCGCTACGCCGTGATCAAGACGCTGGTCAGCCTGGCCACCGGTGCCGTGATCGCCGTGTGGCTGATGATCCTCGGCGTGGACTATCCGCTGCTGTGGGGCGCCCTCGCCTTTCTGCTGAACTACATCCCCAACATCGGCTCCATCATCGCCGCGGTGCCGGCGGTGCTGCTCGCCCTGCTGCAGTTCGGCTGGGGCTCGGCGGCGCTGACGGCGGCCGGCTACATGGTGGTGAACATGGTGATGGGCAACATCGTCGAACCGCGCTACATGGGCCGCGGCCTGGGACTCTCGACGCTGGTGGTGTTCCTGTCCCTGGTGTTCTGGGGCTGGGTGCTGGGGCCGGTGGGCATGATCCTCTCGGTACCGCTCACCATGACCGCCAAGCTCGCGCTGGACGCCAACGAGGAGACGCGCTGGATCGCGATCCTGCTCGGCCCGGATATCGAGCCGGCGGCGACGGAGAGCGCCTAGGGAATCTCTGCACAGGCCGCTGAAGCGGCGCTCGCGGCGTTGCAAAGGCGCTCGGAATGCTCATTTACTACGTGTAAACTCCGCTTCCTCGCCCCTTTGCGCCTTGCGATCATCCGCTTGATCGACCTGTGCAGAGGTTCCCTAGCCGCTAAACGTGCGGCGCGAGGCTGCCGGCCGGGCCACGCCTTTCCGCCTCCGGCTGTCGCAAGCCGGCTCCACGGCGTGTCCCGGCCGGCAGCCGGATACCGTGGTTTACCCCCTCGCAGATTCACCTCTTGCGTGGGACTCAAGGCTCCGGCGGTCCCGTTCGTCGCGCAGCCGACTTGCGACAGCCGGAGGCGGAGCGACGAACGGGACCGCCGGAGCATGCCTGGCCAGCGAGCCCAAGGGTGCGTCGCTGCGCCGATACACCCGGCACGATTGTCACATATTCGCGGATTTCACGGCCGCCGTCCCGGCTAGCGGAACAGCGCATCCGACGAGAAGCCCTCGTGCTCGAGGATCTCGCGCAGCCGCTTCAGTGCGTCCATCTGGATCTGGCGCACGCGTTCGCGGGTGACGCCGATCTCGTTGCCGACTTCCTCCAGCGTGCTGATCTTGTGGCCGTGCAGGCCGAAGCGGCGCTCAACCACGTCACGCTGCTTTTCATTGAGCTGTTCCAGCCACAGTTCCAGATTGGCGTAGACGTCGTCGTCCGCCAGCAGCTCCGAGGGATCGGGGTTGTTTTCGTCGGGGATCGCATCCAGCAGGGAGCGGTCGCTGTCGTAGCCGATCGGCGAGTCCACCGAGGCGACGCGTTCGTTGAGGCTCAACATGCGCTCCACTTCCGACAGCGGCTTGTCGAGGAGTTCGGCGATCTCCTCGGCCGACGGCTCGTGGTCGAGGGTCTGCGCGAGCTTGCGCGCGGCGCGCAGATAGACATTGATCTCCTTGACCACATGGATCGGGAGACGGATGGTGCGCGTCTGGTTCATGATGGCGCGCTCGATGGTCTGACGGATCCACCACGTCGCATATGTGGAGAAGCGGAAGCCGCGTTCCGGATCGAACTTCTCCACGGCGCGGATCAGGCCGAGATTGCCTTCCTCGATGAGATCGAGCAACGCAAGTCCGCGGTTCATGTAGCGGCGCGCGATCTTCACGACGAGACGCAGGTTGGATTCGATCATGCGCTGCCGCGCGCTTTCCTGGCCCTTCTGGGCGAGACGCGCGTAATACACCTCTTCCTCGGCGGACAGCAACGGAGAGAAACCGATCTCGTTCAGATAGAGGCGCGTGGCGTCCAGGTGAGAGCCGGGTATGTCGCCGGGCTCGAAGACGATGTTCTCTTCCACGTCCGGTTCGGATGCCTCAGCTTCCGCTGCGAGTTCGGCGTCCGCGGCTTCGGGTTCCAGATCGTCCGGCACGATATCCGGAACGTCGGCGATATCTCCGCTGTCCCCGATATCGCCTGCCGCCGTTCCCCCGCGAACCTTGCGACTCTTCGCCATGCATACCTCCTCGCCTGGTCGCGGCCGGTCACGGCCGCTCCTCATCCTTTTGCGTCGTGATCCCCCGGTCCGCACTAGCCGCGGGGCGGCAGGTAGCGGAGCGGATCCACCGACTTTCCATTCTGCCGGATCTCGAAGTGCAACTGCGTACGGTTGGTGCCGCTACTGCCCATTTCGGCGATCACCTGCCCGGCGCGTACCACGTCGCCTTCCTTCACCAGCAAATTACGGTTGTGTCCGTAGGCACTTAGATAGGTATCGTTATGCTTCACGATGATAAGCCGCCCGTAGCCGACAAGTCCACTGCCCGCATAGACCACCTGGCCATCGGCCGCGGCGCGGATCCGTTCGCCGGCGGAGCCGCCGATGCTTATGCCCTTCTTTCCCGAGACGTTAGCGTCGAACGACCGCAGGATCCGTCCCTGCACCGGCCACTGCCAGCGCAGCGGACCCGCCGCCGCGACCGGCCGAGGCGCGGGCGCGGGTTTCACGGGCGGCTTCGCGCGCGGCGCGGCGGTCTGCGGGGGGTGGGGGTCGGCGCGCCGCGCGGCCACGGGCGCATCGGGTCGCGGCGGCGCGGTTCTGGCGACGGAGGGAGGACTCAGCCGCAGCCGCTGTCCGGGATAGATGGTGTAAGGCGAACGGATACCGTTCCAGGCGGCGACCGAACGGTAATCGAGGCCGCGCTGCCAGGCGATGGAGAACAGCGTCTCGCCGCGCCGGACCACATGCACGCCGGCAGTCCGGGTCGGCACGACATGACTGCGCTCGCCGATCGGCGCGCGCACGCTCGAGGTGCTGCAGCCGGCCAGCGCCAGCATCACCAGTACGGCTGCACCGAATCGGCGGCGGCGTTCACGCATCAGTCCGACGACATGCGTCGTGAGCGCCACGGACCACATACCGCCTCGTGATCGGGAGATTCACCATCGCACCCTCATCGCCTGTCGCACGCCGCCGGACAACGCCGTCTGCACATGCTCGAGGACCGTTCCGAAGCCGGCCGGCGCCGCATCAGCCCCGTAACGCGAAATACGCCAGCCCCAGGACCGCCACGACGCCCCAGCCGAGCCATTCGATATAGCGCGCCAGAGTCTGTTCCATGCGCGGCCCGCCCCAGGCTAACAGACCGGCGACCAGATAGAAACGCGCGCCGCGGCCGATGACGGAGGCCAGCGCGAAGGGACCGAGCGCCATCGCCATGCTGCCCGCGGCGATCGTGAAGACCTTGTACGGGATCGGCGAGAATCCTGCGATGAACACCGCCCAGAACCCCCACTCGTCGAACCAGGCGCGCGCCTTGAGATAGCCGTCCCAGTAATGGGTATCACGTATCAGCGGTTCGATGAGATCCAGAGCAAAATAACCGATCGCGTAACCGAACAGGCCGCCGAGGGTGGATGCGACGGTGGTGATGAAGGCGAAGCGCCAGGCGCGCGCCGGCTGCGCGAGGCTCATGGGCGCGAGCATCACATCGGGCGGAATGGGAAAGAAGGACGACTCCGCGAAACTGAGCCCGGCGAGATACCAGGGCGCGCGCGGCGCGCGGGCCCAGCGCATGGCACGCTGATACAGGCCGTCGAACAGCCCCATCAGCCGGCGCCTCCGACCAGCGGCACGAAGCTCACGGGCTCGAGATCCTCGCGCTCGTAGACGTTGCCGCGGCGCGTGACCACCGCCAGTGTCTGGCCGCTGGCGCCGCCGACCGGGATCACGAGACGTCCGCCGTCGGCCAGTTGTTCGAGCAGCGGCCGCGGGATCTCCGCCGGTGCCGCCGTGACCAGGATGGCATCGAAGGGTGCCTGCTGCGGCCAGCCCCAGGAGCCGTCGCTCTGTTTGAGCTGGACATTGCGCAGCTCCAGCGTGCGGAAGCGCTGGCGCGCGCTGCGCACCAGCGCATCGATGCGCTCGACGGTGTAGAGACGCGGCACGAGCTGCGCGAGCACCGCCGCCTGGTAGCCCGAGCCCGTGCCGACCTCCAGCACCTTCTCGGGAACGCCGCCGGCGAGCAGCGCCTCGGTCATGCGCGCCACGATGTAGGGCTGGGAGATGGTCTGGTTGAAGCCGATGGGCAGCGCCGTGTCTTCGTAGGCGCGGCTGGAGAGCGCCTCGTCGACGAACAGGTGCCGCGGCGTGCGACGCATCACCTCCAGCACCGCTTCGCTGCGTATGCCCTTCTCGCGCAGCCGCTCGACCAGCCGGTCGCGGGTGCGCTGCGAGGTCATGCCGATACCGCGGATGTGCGAACGCATGGGCCTCTCAGTCACCGGTCAGCCAGCCGGCCACTTTATCGAGCGCATCGTAGCGGGTCAGGTCGACCTGGATGGGCGTGACCGAAACGAAGCGGCGCCGCACGGCGTGGAAGTCGGTACCCGGCCCGGCGTCCTGCTCCGCGCCGGGAGGACCGACCCAGTAGATGGGCCGGTGCCGCGGGTCCTCCTGCTTGATCACCGGTTCGGACTTGTGCCGATGCCCCAGGCGCGTCGCCTCGAAACCGGCGAGTTCCTCGTAGGGCAGATCCGGCACGTTCACGTTGAGGATGGTGTCCGCGGGCAGCGGGTCGCGGCACAGCCGCAGCACCAGTTCGCGCGCCACGCGCGCGCCGGTGGCGAAGTTCTTCGGCGCGTGGCCGACCATGGACACGGCGATGGCCGGCAGCCCGAGGAAGCGCCCTTCCATGGCTGCGGCCACCGTGCCCGAATAGAGCACGTCGTCACCCATGTTGGCGCCGGCGTTCACGCCCGACACCACGATGTCCGGCTCCTCGTCGAGCAGGCCGGTGATGGCCAGGTGGACGCAGTCGGTCGGGGTGCCGTCGATGCGGATGAAGCCGTCGGGCATGGGGGTGGCCCGGATCGGATAGTCGAGGGTCAATGAGTTGGAGGCGCCGCTGCGATCACGGTCCGGCGCCACGACCGTGATCTCGCCCAACTCGGCCAGCGCCTCGGCCAGGGCACGGATGCCGGGGGCCTGATACCCGTCGTCGTTGCTGATCAGAATCCTCATGAAGGCGTGTGGCCCGCCGGCACATCTGTGGTACGCATTGGGGCGACACTATACTGGAACCCCGGCCGCGCACATAGCCTGGCAGGGGGCGGGAAAACTTTAGAGGCCTCGACCGTCGACGCGAAGCGGAAACGGCCGGGGCGGTCGCCCGCCGCGCGCGCATAACGTATCCTGACCCCCTGCACCGAGACGGGACCCATGACCAGGCAACGCAAGCACCCTGCCGCGACCGGCATCAGCCCGGAGGACCGCGAACTTTTCCAGACGGCGGTCGGGCCGGTCAGGCGGGTCCGCCACGACCGCATCGAACCGCGGCTGCCCCGCCCGCCGGCGCGGGCGAAATTCCGCGAGCGCGACGAAGGCGCCGTGCTGCGCGATTCCCTGTCTGATGCCTTCGACCCCGACGACTACCTGACCGGCGACGAGCTCTGGTTCGCGCGGGAGGGCCTGCAGCAGCGCATCCTCAAGCGCCTGCGCCGCGGCCAGTTCGCCCTCGAGGCGGAATGCGACCTGCATGGCCTCAATGTCGTCGAGGCGCGCCGGGCGCTGGCCGCCTTCCTGCACGACTGCCTCGTCCAGGGCCGCCGCTGCGTGCGCGTCATCCATGGGAAGGGCCACGGTTCGCAGCAGCGCATCCCGGTGCTCAAGGGCAAGGTCGGCGGCTGGCTGCGCCAGCGCGACGAAGTGCTCGCCTTCAGTTCGGCCCGTCCCGTCGATGGCGGCACCGGGGCGCTCTACGTCCTGCTGAAAAAGGGCTGACGCGCACGCCACCGGTTATCGCGGCGAAAGGCACATACACCCGCTGTACCCCGGCACCGCCGATGACGGATAATGGCGGCCGGCATACCATCCCGGCAGTCCGTCATGAAAGCCCTCCTTCTCGTCGCCCACGGCAGCCGCCGCGCAGCATCCAATGACGAAGTGCGCGACCTCGCCGCGCGGCTCGCGGCCCGCGCGCAGTCCGCCATTCCCATCGTGCGCTGCGGATTTCTCGAACTCGCGGAGCCCTCCATCCCGGACGGCATCGAGCAGTGCATCCGGGACGGCGCGACCGAAGTGGTGGTGCTGCCCTACTTCCTGTCCGCCGGCCGTCACGTGGTTACCGATATCCCGGAGGAAGTCTGCGGCAAACAGGCGCAGCATCCCCAGATCGATATCCGCATCGCGCCCCACCTCGGCGCCAGCGCCGGCATCGCCGAGCTGCTGCTCGACGCGGCCGGCCTCGACGCCGATCGGCGCATATCACGATGAGCGACGCACCTTTCTGGAAAACCAAACCCCTGGCGGAGATGTCGCGCGCCGAATGGGAATCGCTGTGCGACGGCTGCGGACGCTGCTGCCTGCACAAGCTCGAGGATATCGATTCCGGCCGCCTGTTCTATACCAGCGTGGTCTGTCGCCTGTTCGACGACGAGCGCTGCCGCTGCACGCGCTACGCGGAACGCAACCGCCTCGTGCCGGACTGTCTGGTGCTGACTCCGGACAACCTCGACGGCATCGACTTCCTTCCCGAAACCTGCGCCTACCGGCTGCTCAACGAAGGCCGTGATCTGCCCGACTGGCACCCCCTCGTTTCCGGCGACCCCGAGAGCGTCCACCGGGCCGGCGTTTCGGTGCGCGGCAAGGTCATCAGCGAGGCCTATGTGCATCCCGACGATCTGGCGAACTACATCGAGCGCCTGGACGAGGCGTTCGAGGACGGCGACGGGCATCGCTGAACCCCGTCCGCCGCCTGCGTGCGGGCGGGCGGGGGAAACCGATCGGCGCCGACCCGACGGCGGCGCACAAATCCCCAGGGGGAGCGTGTCTTGACGCCTCCCATCGGCTCACCTATAGACAGTGAGACCACGCCCGGCACCCCGCCCCGACGCTGCGCGAGGCGCCTGCCGTACCGCCATGGGAGCACCCGCACATGTCGAACATCGCCCGCGACATTCCCGTCGAGCTGGACGCCGACGGCTTTCTGGCTCATCCCGAGGAATGGAACGAACTCATCGCCAGCCAGCTCGCCGAACGCGACGGCATCGGACCGCTGACCGACGCGCACTGGTCGGTCATCCAGAGCCTGCGCAAACACTATTATTCGAGCGGTGGAATTCCGCCCCTGAGACATGTGTGCGTGGAGAACAACCTCGAGCCGCATTGCGTCCCGCAACTGTTCAAGGACACGGGACGCGAACTCTGGCGCATCGCCGGCCTGCCCAATCCGGGCGAAGAGGCCAAGACCTACCTCTGAAGAGCGCGGCGCTCAGCCACGCCGGATGGCGTCCTCCATCGCCTGTACCCTGGCGTGCCAGTCCGGCGTCTCGTTCGCACCCGCGACCATCAGCTCCATCAGCCGATAGGCCAGCCGCCGCTGCGGCTCGTCCAGATCCCTGAGCTTGTTCAGCAGGAACAGGTACTGCCCCTGCTTCGCCGACAGAGTCTTGACCAGCGCGAACAGCACCAGCGACGCGGCCCCGTGCGTGTTGCCGCGGATCATCTCCAGCAGTTCATCCAGCGCATCCATACGGTTCTACCTGTTCGTCGAAATAAATACGCCACGGAAAACACGGACAAAAACCTTTTTGCCACGAAACCCACGAAATCCACGAAAGTTATGAGGGGAAACCCGTCTCTCGGGAAACGGTGGTTTGCAATCCTATGTCCGTCCATGCTTTCCACACCTTCCGTGGCGGGGTTTCGCCTTAATGATTTTCGTGGATTTCGTGGGTTTCGTGGCCAACACGATTTTGATTTTGTCCGTGTTTCCCGTGGCGCTTTTCTTCCATCACCCCGGCCGCTGCACCACCTGGTTGCGCAGGTAGACGGGCTGGGCATCTTCGGGGGCGACGGCGCGACCGGCGGCGAAATCGAGGGCGGCGAGGCGGGCGATATCGCCGGCGCGCGGCAGGGCGGCCGCGTCGATGCCGATGAGCGTCTCGCCCAGCCGTGCGCGCATCGGCGCCTCGTAGGCGCCCCAGCCGCTGCCGACGCCGAACCACGTACCGCCGCCGGGCACGTCGACCCGCTCCGGCGCGGATACCCGCTCCGCGCCAAGCGCCTCGGGCTCGCCGTTCGCGGCGCGTCCATAGGCCGCCCAATAGACCTCCCCCATACGCGCATCGATGGCAGCCAGGACATGCGCGGCGTCTGCGCGCAGCAGCGCCGGGCGTGCCAGCGCGGCCAGGGTCGACACCGGCAGCACCGGCAGATCCGCCGCGAAGGCGATGCCCTGCGCCGTACCGGCCGCGATGCGCAGACCGGTGAAGCTGCCGGGGCCGCGGCCGAAGGCGACGGCATCGAGCTGCGCCGGCCGCAGTCCGGCCTCCGCCAGCAGGTCGTCGAGCATGGGCAGCAACAGCCGCGCATGCCCGCGCGGCGCCACTTCGAAGCGTTCCTGCAGCCGGCCATCGACGAGCAGCGCCGCGCTGCAGGCCTCGGTCGCCGTGTCCAGTGCCAGAATCTTCATCCTGAGAACCGCATCTGCCACGGAACCGCACGGAAAAGCACGGACAAGATTCCGTGCTTCACGCAACAGCCTGCCGCACCCGCCAAGTGCCGGGCCGGAATTTCCAGATGCGGATTCATTTCGGTGTCTTCCGTGTGCTTCCGTGGCCGAAACGGGTTTTTCAGGATCATGCCTGCGCCTCACGCACGCCGTCGGCGGAGAAGAATTCCCGCACGTCGTCCAGCCGCCGCGTCGCCGGCATGGACGGCAGGCTGGCGCGGAAGATGCGCCCGTAGCTCTTGCCCAGCAGGCGCGGATCGCACAGCACCAGCACACCGCGGTCGTCGACGTCACGGATCAGACGGCCGACACCCTGCTTGAGCGCGATCACGGCGTCGGGTATCTGAAAATCCACGAAGGGATTGCCGCCCGCCGCACGCAGCGCATCGATGCGCGCCTGCAGCACGGGATCGCCCGGCGACGCGAACGGCAGCTTGTCGATCAGCACCAGCGACAGGGCCGCGCCGCGCACGTCCACGCCCTCCCAGAAGCTGCCCGTGCCGAGCAGCACCGCGTTGCCCAGCCGGCGGAAGCGCGCCAGCAGTTCCGCGCGCGGCGCCTGCCCCTGCACCAGCAGCGGATACTCGATGTCGCCGTCGAGCGCGGCGGCGGCCTCCTGCAGGGCGCGGTGGCTGGTGAACAGCAGGAAGGCGCGTCCGCCGCTGGCGGCGATGGCCTCGCGGGCGACGCGGACGACCGCGGCGGTGTAGGCATCGGCCCGCGGATCGGGCATGTCCGGCGGCAGGTACAGCAGCGCGTGGTGCGCATAGTCGAACGGACTCTCCAGCCGCAGGGTGCGCGGCCGGTCGAGGCCCAGTGCCGCGACGTAATGATCGAAGCTCTCGCCCACCGCCAGCGTCGCCGAGGTGAATATCCAGGTATTGTCGAGCGCATCGAGCCGGGCGCGGAACTGGGGCGCCACGGACAGCGGCGTGCAGTGGATGGCGAAACTCCGCGTGAAGGTCTCGAACCAGTGGACGTGCTCCTGCGGTGGCTGGCCGGCGGTCAGCTGCAGACGCGCGGCCAGGCGTTCGGCGCGTTGCCAGCAGTTCTCGAGGCCGCGGCCGCGCGGCGCCGCCGCCTTCAGCCAGGCGCGCAGCGACTCGAGCTGCTCGCCGAGCGCATCCAGCGCCGCGCGGACCCGGCGGTCATCGGCCACGGCCGCCCAGGGCTGGCGGCGATTGCCCGCGCCCAGCGCCAGGCGCAGCTCCCCCACGGCCTGTTCGAGCGCCGCCGCGGCCGCCGGCAGGTCGGCCATGTCGCCGGCCTCGCGCAGGTGTTCCTGCACGGCGTCACGCGCCAGCCCGGCCAGCTGGCGGCTGCCCAGGCTCACACCGAAGAACTGGCTGGCGACCTCGGGGATCTGGTGCGCCTCGTCGACGATCACCGCATCCACGCCCGGCAGCAGCTCGCCGAAACCCTCCTCCTTGAGCGCCATGTCGGCGAACAGCAGATGGTGATTGATCACGAGCAGATCGGCGTCCTGTGCCGCGCGCCGCGCCTTGACGACGAAGCAGTCGTTGAAGTTCGGGCAGTCGCCGCCCACGCAGTTGTCGCTGGTCGAGGTGACCCGCGGCCACAGCGGCGAATCCTCGGCGACCTCGGCGAGCTCCCGGATGTCGCCGCTGCGGGTGCGCCCCGCCCAGCCGCGCACCGCTTCGAGTTCGGCGGCCTGCGTGCGGCTGGCGAAGCGTCCTTCCGCCATGGCGAGATCCAGCCGGTGCAGGCACAGATAGTTCGCCCGGCCCTTGAGCAGCGCGGTGCGCGCATTGACGCCCAGCGCCTGGCGCACCGTGGGCAGATCGCGGTCGAACAGCTGGTCCTGCAGATGTTTGGTGCCGGTGGAGACGATGACTTTGCGGCCCGACAGCAGTACCGGCGCAAGATAGGCGAAGGTCTTGCCCGTGCCGGTGCCGGCCTCGACGACCAGCGTCGCGCCATCGCGGAGGCTGGCCGCGACCGCCTCGGCCATATCGCGCTGGGCGGCGCGCGGCGCGTAGCCGGGCAGCGCGCGGGCCAGCAGGCCGGTGGCGACCGGACTGATTGTCCCAGAGTTCGTCGCCGATCGCGCCCTCTTCGCGCGTCCACACCAGCCGGCCGATGGCCTTGAACTTGGCCACCGAGAGCAGTCCGCGCTTGGCGCGCCGGCTGCCTTCGGATTCGGCGACCGCCTCGAGCAGCGCATCGCGTTCCGCCTCGTAGATCTCGAAGGGCTCGTAGTCCTCGTCCATGAGCACCAGCAGCACGCTGTCCCAGTCCTGGCCGGTCTTCAACTGGCCGATGCGGTGCCCGCCCTTGGTGTCGTCGAAGATGGTGCGGCTCTTGATCTGGATGCGCCGGCCCCGGCGCTCGCCGCTGCGGCCGACGGCGTCATAGCCGAGCGTTTCGTCCTTCACGAGTTCCAGGTCGAGCAGGCGGGCAGCGTCGTTCTCGGCGATCTCGCCGCTGATGCCAGGCAACGGCTTGCCGGTCGCGCGCCGGTATTCGGCGGCCAGCCGGCGCGCTTCGGCGATCAGTTTGTCGACGGCGTAGACGGTCACCCTGCCCCCCTGGCCCGGGTCGCGCCTGCCGGGTTCCGTGCCCGGCCAGCCCCGGCGATGCTGGGGCGATTGTACACGAATGTCGGTGGCGCGCCGCCGATCCTGCCGCCGGCGTGCCGGCGCTATTCGAGACGGCTCGCCCGGTCCTCCGCGGCGCGCGCGCCCTGCGCATCGCCCTGGGCGCGGCGCGCCGCCGCGATCAGCCGCCAGTTGCGCGCCTGCAGCCGCGTGTCGCCGCCGGCGAGGCTGTTGGACTTGCCCGCCATCTGCACGGCCTGGCCGTATTGCCCCTGTTCCAGCCGCACCGCGGCCAGCCGATGCCAGAGGCGCGGATTGCGCGGCTCGATGCGCAGGGCGCGCTCCAGCGAGGCGGCAGCCGCATCGAGGTCGCGCGCCCGGTACTGCTGATCGGCGCGGTCCAGAAGCGCGATCACGGCCGGGCTGCCGGCCGGCGCGGGGGCGGTGACGCTGCCGCGGTCGGCGGGAACGCCCGGGTAGGTCTCCGCACCTGGGAAGGTCTCGACACCGCGATCGGCATCGCCCGGGTAGGGCTCGGCGCCGCGGCCGTCACGCGGCATGTCGTCCGGATAGATCACCGGGGCGGGCGTGCTGCGGGTCTGCGGCACGCCGGCGCAGGCGGCGAGCAGGGCGCAGCAGGAAATCAGGAACAGTCGCGATAAGAACGTCACCGGAAGATGCCTCTCAGCCAGTCGATGGGTCTGGGCAGCTCGCCCCGGCTGCAGGGCGCGAACGCCTGCGGGGCACTGCCTGCCAGGAAAGGCAATTGTACGCGATCCTCGCAGCCTTCGTCCGCGCGCAGCCCCGTGGCGCGGTCGATCCACACCATCTCCACGCGCTCCGGCAGGGACAGCACCAGCGGCTGCACGCCGACGCGGGCCATGTAATCGCCCCACACCGGCACGGCGCCGCTGCTGCCGGTCAGGCCCATCGGCTGATTGTCGTCGCGTCCGATCCACACCACCGCGAGCTGGTTGCCGGTGAAGCCGGCGAACCAGCTGTCGCGCAGGTCGTCGGTGGTGCCGGTCTTGCCGGCGATGCCGGCCTCGCGCCCGAAGCGCGCCCCGAGCGCGGCCGCGGTACCCTCGGTCGCCACCGCCTGCAGGACCGAGTCGAGCATGAACACCTGTTCGGCGCTCACCACCTGCTCGACCTCCAGCGGATAACGCTGCAACGGCGTGCCGTCTGCGGCGACCACGGCGCGGATGGCGCGCAGCGGCGAACGGAAGCCGCCGGCCGCCAGCGTCTGGTACATGCGCGTCACGTCCACCAGCGACAGATCGGCCGCCCCCAGCAGCAGTGAGGGATAGGGATTGAGATCACCCTCCACACCGAGCCGGCGCAACGTGGCGACGACCTTGTCCACGCCGATGTCCAGACCGACGCGCGCGGTCGGGATGTTGTAGGAATGGGTCAGCGCGTCGAACAGCAGCACGCGGCCCCGGTACTGCTTGTCGTAGTTCTTCGGTTCCCAGGGTTCGCCGACGCGCGACGGCACCTTCAACGGCGCGTCGTCCAGCCAGGTCGCGAGGTTGTAGCGGTCCGGCGCACCCAGCGCGGTGAGGTACACCGCCGGCTTGACCAGCGAGCCGATGGGGCGCGCCGCGTCCAGGGCGCGGTTGAAGCCGGCGGCGCGCGGATTGCGGTCGCCGACCACGGCCAGCACCTCGGCACTGTCGACGGCCGTCACGATCACCGCGCTCTGCAGGCTGTTCTCCGGCAGGCCGCGATTGCGTTCCAGTTGCGGCAGACGGCCCGTGACGGCCGCCTCTGCCGCGGTCTGTGCCTGCGGATCCAGGGTGGTGAAGATCCGCAGGCCTTCCGAGGTCAGGTCCTCCTCACGATAGTCGCGATACAGCTGGCGGCGCACCAGCTCCAGGAAGTGCGGATAGGCGTTGGCCGCCAGTGCGCGGCGCTTGAGCACGCCCAGCGGCCGCGCCTTGGCGCGCGCACCCTCGTCCGAGCCGAGCGCGCCCTGTTCCACCAGCAGGTCCAGCACGAGATTGCGCCGCTCCAGGGCGCGCTGCGGGTTCTTGCGCGGATCGTAATAGGACGGACCCTTGATCATGCCGACCAGCAATGCGATCTGGTCGGGCTCGAGATCCTCGAGCGGCCGCTCGAAATAGAAGTGACTCGCCAGTCCCACACCGTGCACGGCACGCGGGCCGTCCTGGCCGAGATAGACCTCGTTGAGATAGGCCTCGAGGATCTCGTCCTTGGAATAGTGCACCTCCAGCAGCAGCGACATGAAGGCCTCGTTGAGCTTGCGCGTCAGCGTGCGTTCGTTGCTCAGGAAGAAATTCTTGACCAGCTGCTGGGTGAGCGTACTGCCGCCCTGCACCACCCCGCCGGCGCGCACGTTGGCGAACATCGCACGCAGCACCGAACGCGGCGAGATGCCGTGATGTTCGTAGAAATGCCGGTCCTCGACGGCCAGCAGCGTCCGTGTCAGCAGCGGTGGCACCTGCGCGAGCTGCACCAGCTGGCGGTCTTCCTTGTGCGCGGGATAGATGCTGGCGATCTGCAGCGGATCGAGCCGCGCCAGATCCAGCTCATGATTCCGGGCGCGGTCGATCAGCCGGTCGATCCAGCCGCCGGCGAATTCGACCCGCAGCCGCTGCGGACTCTCTGCGCCGTCCCAGAAGGCGAAGCCGCGCGTCTGGATATGGAAGATCTCGCGGTTGCGCGTGTATTCGCCGGAACGCGTCGGCTCGCGCACGGCGCGGTAGCCGAGCCGATCCAGTTCCTGCGCCAGCTGATCGGGCGTGAGCGGCCGCCCGGCATACAGTTCCATCGGCCGCGCATAGACGCGCGCCGGCAGCGCCCAGCGTTTGCCTTCGAACTGGTCGCGCACAATAATGTCGAGATAGATGATGTAACCCGCCAGGATGACGAACAAAACGACCAGCAGCCGCAGCCATGGGAAGCCGCGGCGCAAGGCACGGCGGGAGGATCTTCGCTTGCGCGGCTTGCGGCGGCGGGCGGCCATAGGGAGTCGGTCAGGCGTTCAACTGGGCTAAAGAATCCGGACCGCGGTCCGGCTAAACGGAGTGTTCCATGTCCTTCGACGAGCGCGCATAAGGGTACGCGACCCGCGACCCGCTGTCAGCCATGAATCCGCATCATCCACATCGCCTCCCGAGACTGCGCCTGCCACCGGCGCTGTGGCTGGCCACGCTGCTGGTGGCGCTGTCGGGCTGCGCGAGCCGCCCGCCTGTGACGGTGATCACACCGGAAGACGCCCGTGATGCGCGCGCGGCGCCGTCGGGCCCCAGGATCACGGTGGTCCAGGCGGCGAAAAGCATGATCGGCGCGCCCTACCGCTACGGCGGTTCCAGCCCGCGCGGCTTCGACTGCAGCGGTCTGGTCAGCTTCAGCTTCGCGCAGGCGGGCATCCAGGTGCCGCGCACCGCCGACCGCCAGTTCCGCGCCTCGCGTCCGCTGGGCGACCGCAGTCTGCTGCCGGGCGACCTGATCTTCTTCGACATCGGGGGACGGCGGATATCGCACGTCGGCATCTATGTGGGCGAGGGGCGCTTCGTGCACGCGCCGAGCACGGGCAAGCAAGTCAGTGTAGAATCCCTGGCCAATCCCTACTGGCGCGATCGCATCGTCGGCGCCGGACATTATTTCTAGGGCCTGTTAACACTATTCGCACCGCCGCGACGGCGTCGCCTCCGCACCCGCCGCAGAACGCATGACCGAGCCCAAGACCCCTCATATCGGTACCGCGGACTGGCGTCACGCGCATTGGCGCACGCGCTTCTATCCCCCACAACTGCCCGCGCATGCCTGGCTGGACCACTACAGCCGTCACCTGAATACGGTGGAACTGGACGGCGCGCGGCTCGCGGGCCTGGATGCCGGTCTGGCCGCGAGCTGGTGCGGCCGTCTTCCGTCACAGTTCACGTTCACCGTGCAGGCGCCGCGCCTGCTGACGCACGTGCACAAGCTGCGCAACTGCGGGCATCTGGTCGAGACCCTGTTCGAGCGGCTGCGACCGCTCGAACACCGCCTCGGCCCGATCCTGTTCAGCCTGCCGCCGAAGTGGCACTGCAACCCCGAACGGCTCGATGCCTTCCTGTCGGCGCTGCCGCCGCCATTCCGCTACGCCGTCGAATTCCAGGACCGCGACTGGCTCCGTCCGGAGACGCTGGCGCTGCTGCGCGAACGCGGCGCGGCCCTGTGCCTGAGCGATCGCCTGCCCGAGGATGTGCTGGACACTGTCACTGCGGATTTCATCTACGCGCGGCTGTACGGCCCGTCGCGCGGCGGGCGCTATACCGCCGTGGGACTGCGTGCCTGGGCCAGTCGCCTCGCCGGCTGGCGGCGCAGAAGATTGGACGGCTACGTGCTGTTCCAGAACGATGCGATGGCCTATGCCGTGAAGAACGCCTGCCTGCTGCGGGACTTCGGCGGTCTGCAGGCGACGCGCTGACAACCGTGCCGCAGTCGCGGGAAAGCCGGCTCAGGCATCCGGCTTGTCGAACAAAGTCTTCAGCAGTTCGTCGGTGCCGGTCGCACCCCCGGGGGATGCCGCATCCGCGTTTCCTTCCAGCTCCGCCAGCCGCGCCTGCAGCGATTCGACGCGCCCGCGCAGCAGCGCATTCTCGTCCTCCAGCACCATGACGCACGAATTCAACTCGCTGTTGGTGCGCTGAATCGTGCCGATCGCGGTATTCAGCGCATCGGCCTTGTCGGCCGCGGGCGATATCTGCGCCAGCAGCTGCTGCAGATTCTGGATGGTGCGCTGCTGGCTGCCGACGAGGTCGCGCAGCAGCTCGGCGTCGGGACTGGCGCGCTGCAGCCGCTCCTTCTCGCGCATCACGGCGCCGAGACGCCGGTGCAGTTCCTCGCCCTCGCGCTCGGCGACCGTGAGTTTCTGGAGGGCCGTCTGCAGCGCCTCGCTGTCGCCGCCGTGCGCTTCCAGCAACTCGCGCAGCTCGCGCATGACCGCGTGCTGGTTGTCGATCACCGACCTCAGATGTGTGATCTGTTCCCGCAGGCGGGTCTCTTCGTCGCGATCGGTCGACGGGTCGCCCTGTGCCGCGTCGCCGGAACCGGGCAGTCCCGAGACCAGTGCCTTCAGTCCGTCGACCAGCCGCGCCCGCCATTCGGGCGTCTCGCTCCCGGTATCCGGCGCCCGGGCGTCCAGCTCCACCTGCAGAAACCGCTGCCGCACCGCCAGCATCCGCCGCGCCAGGGCAGTGTCATCCGGATCTCCGCCCGGGTCGGCCGCGCGCGCGGCGTCGTTGTCATCGCCGGCATCCCCCATCTCGCCCAGCAGGCGTTCCGACCGATCGATCTGCTGGCGCAGGAAATCCGCATAGCCCGGTTGCGGAGGCGCCGGCGCGGCGACGGTCGCGTTCACCCCTCCGCCCGCCTCCAGACGGCGCCGCAGCTCCCCGGCCTCGGCACGGCTGCGGCGCAGCCTGTAGAACAGCAGCGCGGCGATCACGCCCAGGACCAGCGATGTCTCCAGCAGGCCGAGCAGCGCGTAGAGACCGAAGGTGCTCACACCCGCGCCTCAGTCGCCGTCGCTCTCGGCCGGTGCCGCCTTCGCGGCACGCCGCCGGCGCCAGAAGATCACACCGCCGACGACAGCGGCGATCAGCGCATTGACCAGCACGAACAGCGAGACGATCAGGCCGACATTGATCCCGGGCCCGGGCGGTTCGGCGGCGGCCGGTTCCGCTGCAGGCGGCGGCTCCGGCCCGGATTCCGCCGCAGGCGCCGTGTCCGGTTCCGCTTCGGCGGCCGGCGCCGCCGTCTGCGCGGCATCGACGTCGGCCGGCACCGCTTCGACGAACAGTGTCTTCTCGCGCTCGAAGGTCCCGCCGCTGGCGATCACCCGTACCCGCTGCTGCCCTGGCTGCGTGAAGACGAGGTGGTTGGCGAACACGCCGTCGCCGACGGCGCGGTCGCCGCTCAGGCCGGTATCCGCCAGCGGCGCTTCGCTCCGGGTTCCGTCGGGGTGGACGATCTCCACGCGGAAACGCGTCTGCGCCAGCAATTCGTTCGCCGTGAGGATGTCGCCGTCCTGCAGCAGCCAGGCCTCGGCGGTCTGTTCGCTGCCGACATAGACGGGCGCTTCGCCGATGCGGGCATCCATGCCGAGATCGGTCACGATATAGGCGCGGCTGTCGCGGTCGTCGCTGGCGAGCAGGCGCCAGCGGCCGGCCTGCGGCCGCGGCACGGTGATCATGTCGAATTGTTCGGACTCGAACCAGCGTACGCCCTCGCCCGCGGCCGCCGCGGCGAGCGTCCGGCCGTCGGGCGTTTCCAGGCGTATCTCCACCTCGGGCGAAGCCTTCGAAGCGACGACGGTGACTTCGTCGACGGCGGTGTCGACCTGGAATTCGCCGCCGTGGATCGGCAGCATATCGGGCTGTTTGGCGCTCTCGAAGATCTGGCTGAAAGCCGCGTGCAGTTCGCGATCATTGGAGGCCAGGCGTGACAGGGCGGCGGTGCGCGCCGCTATCTCGCGCATCAGCGCCATGTCCGAAGCCTCGGTGAAGGCGATGGTGTAGACCTCGACGCCGGCGGCCGCCAGGGCGTCGAGCGTCTCGCCGCGGATCCTGTCGATCAATGTCCGGTCGCGCTCGAAGTCGCCGGTATCCATCCTGCCATCGGACATCAGCACCAGGATGCGGCGGCGCTCCAGATCGGGGGGGCGATCCGTTATGCCGTCGGCACCGAGCATCGCGAGGCCCGCCTCCAGCGCGGCATGCAGATTGGTATAGGCGCCCTTGGCCGAGACCTTGTCGACGCCCCGCAGCAGGTAGTCGCGGTTGGCAGCGGTGGCCGGGGTCAGCCGCACCACCGGATAGCCGGCGTCGCTGAAGCTGACCAACCCGACACGGTCCCCGGCCCCCAGCAGCGAGATGAACAGCTTCGCCGCCGGCACGCGCAGCCGCCGCGGATCGGTCTCCTTCATGCTGCCGGAGCTGTCGATGACGAGCACGGCATCCACCCCGCCGCGGCCCGGCCCCGCCGCCGTCGGGGCGCCCGTGAGCGTCGCGGGCACCGCCAGAATTCCGATGAGGACGATCCAGATGCCGCCGATCCGGGCACCAGGGGACCCGCACGACGGGCGGTGGCCCGACCGGTTGCGCTGCGCTGCGACGCCATTCACCATTGCCAGCACCTCTCCAGGAAATCCAATCAAATCATGTCATTAAGGAATCGTGCCGGTGTCCGGCCCACTGCATGCCGGTGGCGATAACCTCAATATCCGACAGAGATTCAAAGATTTATCTGCAAAAGCCAAGCCAGGACCGGAGGGCGGGTCGTCGCGCCGCCTGGGGCGACCACCCCGGTCAGCGGCGCACCAGGTGATAGGCCTGTTCGGTCAGGCGCGTCAGGCCACGCGCCTTGAACCCGGGACTCCCGGCGAGGATGTCCTGACCGGCGAAGGCGGTGATGGAAAAATCGGCGGCATAGAGTTCCTCCACCTCGGCTCCCGACACGGCGAACGGCGGACCGGCCATCTCCGACTGCGGGTAATCGAGCGTGATCAGCAGCACGGGTGTGCCCGGGGGCAGCAACGCTGCCATGTGCCGCGCATAGCGGCGGCGCATCTCCGGTGGGAGCGCGATCAACGATGCCCGGTCGTACACCGCCGCCGGACGGTCGAGATCCTCCGGTCGGAGATCGAAGAAATCACCCTCGAGCAGCGTGATCTCGGCGGCCTGGTACGCCTTGAAACGGCCCTGCGCACGAACCTGCGGCTGCAGCTCGTTCTCGGCGAAGAAGGCCTGCACGGCGATGGGGCTGATCTCCACGCCGGTGACGCGGTAGCCTTCGCCGGCCAGCCACAGCAGGTCGCGGCTCTTGCCGCACAGCGGCACGAAGATGCACCCGCCGCTCGCCACCTGCATCCGCGGCCAGTAGCGCTGCAGATGCGGATTGATGTCCGGCTGGTGAAAGCCGATTTCGTTGGCTTCCCAGCGCGCATGCCAGAAATTCGGTTCCATGCACGATCCTCGGTTGAAAACCAAAACAATCCATGGCCACGGAAGCACACGGAACAACATGGACCAAGGCGAAATACAGGCGGTCGAACCGCGGATGTTCGTCACGGTGCGCGTCCGGAACCGAAGCGGTTCCAACAACCGACTTCGACCGCAAAGGACGCCAAGATGCGCGAAGGAAAACCTATATAGCCACGAAATCCACGAAACCCACGAAAGCTAATGGGTGT
>JAJJPM010000014.1:0-6753 GCA_032907525.1 Gammaproteobacteria bacterium | reverse complement strand
GAATCGAGTAAAGGGGGATGGAGGCAGCTTGAGCGCCTCTCTTCTCCCACAACGATGTTTCAACAATGGAAACCAAACCACAACACAGGAGGAGTACCCATGAAAACCCACCACATTGCCCTGAGTCTGCTCGCGGCGACCGCCATGCTGGGACAGGGCGCAGCGCAGGCCGCCGACACCGGAGGGTATGTCGGCGGTGGCGTGGGACAGTCCAGTTTCGATATCAACGGGTCCGAGCTCGACGCGCTGCTGGCGGACGACGGCATCACCGCGACGACCTCGGTTGACGACAGCGACACGGCCTGGAAGCTGTTCGGGGGCTATCGCATGCATCCGAACTTCGGCGTCGAGGTCGCCTATGTGGACTACGGGACCCCGACCACCCAGTCCACGGTGACGGCGCCGTCGGTGGGGACGGTCAATATCGACATGGACGTGACGGCGTGGACGTTCGACGCGGTGGCGTTTCTTCCCCTGGGTGGTGGCTTCGAGCTGTTTGGCAAGGCTGGCGCGGCCTTGTGGGACATCGATGCCGGCGTTTCCGGGACGGGCGGCGGCGGGGCGTTCGGCGGCAGCGCGGACGACGACGGCAGCGATTTCCATTTCGGAGTCGGTGCGTCCTACGCGTTCACGGACAATTTCCGGATCCGGGCCGAGTGGGAACGGATCAACGCCGACGACGATCTGGATGTGTGGACGGTAAGCGCGGTGCTGGGTTTCTGAGCGGAGTCAATTTCACGATCTGAAACGGGAGCCCGGCCGGATGGCAGGGTTTCACCCTCCTTGTCCGGTGCAGATGGCTGCGCACCGTGGCTATCAACTCAGCCTTGTCGCGCGGGTGAACCGCCCCGGATATTTCGGGCATCCAGACAAGGGGGTAACGCCCCGGAGGTGTCCAATGCAAAATTGTTAACCTACCCCAAGTTCTAAGCCGTCCGGCACAATCGGTTAACCGCCCCCCTCGATCCTGAACACGTCCGCGACCTGCTCGAAGTCCCTAAATTACTTGAGGATAGACCAGTGGTAGGGACGGACTGAGGTACCTCCGATTTCCCGGGCACATGGTTAAGCAACGCTTCGCCATCGCCCCGAAATTCGTACCGCTGGCGGAGTGACCGCGCCGGCGGGCGGGTTGTATCTGGTGCAGGTGCAATACCCCGAACGTTTCGGACTGCCGCAGGCCGTGCTGCCGCCCGGCATGGGATGAGTGGCGGCTGGTCGCCGGACGGTGGCACAATAGCCGTTTGCCGGCCTGATCGCGGCAGATCAATGGAAATTCAGTTTGAATGCGGGTGGCCCCATCGTGCGGACGCGGGTTAAAATCTGCGGCATTACCCGTCCCGAGGACGGCGTGCGTGCGGCGGCGCTGGGCGCCGACGCGGTGGGTCTGGTGTTCTTCCCGCACAGCCCGCGGGTCGTAACGGTCGGGCAGGCGCGGGAGATCGCGGCGGCGCTGCCGCCGTTCGTCACGCGTGTGGGGTTGTTCGTCGATGCCGCCGTCGCGGAAGTCGAGGCGATTCTGGAACAGCTGCCCCTGGACCTGCTGCAGTTCCACGGCGAAGAGCCGGAAGCCTACTGCGTGCAGTTCGGGCGTCCGTATCTGAAGGCCGTGCGGATGCATCCACAGCGGGACGTCGTCGCCTACATGAACGGTTATCCCAGCGCCACCGGTTTTCTGCTCGATGCCTTTCACCCGGCGGTGCCCGGCGGCAGCGGCGAGCGCTTCGACTGGTCGCGCGTACCGGCCGAGCGGCCGGCGCCGATCGTGCTGGCCGGCGGCCTCCATCCGGGCAACGTCGCCGATGCCGTGCGGCAGGTGAGGCCGTTCGCGGTGGACGTCAGCAGCGGCGTCGAAGCGGGCAAGGGCATCAAGGATCCGGCCAAGATGATGGAATTCATTCGAGGAGTGCAACGTGCCGACCACGAATACGGCGCCTAAGCCCGCGAGCTGGCGCGACCTGCCGGATGCCGACGGGCATTTCGGACCCTATGGCGGCCGCTTCGTCGCCGAGACCCTGATGGAGCCCATCGAGGAACTGCGCGTCGCCTACGAGCGCCTGCGCGACGATCCCGAGTTCCTGGCCGAACTCGACCGCGATCTCGCCCAGTACGTCGGTCGTCCCTCGCCGCTGTACCACGCCGAACGCTGGAGCGCGAAGCTCGGCGGCGCGCAGATCTACCTCAAGCGCGAGGATCTCAATCACACCGGCGCACACAAGATCAACAACACCATGGGCCAGGGCCTGCTGGCGCGGCACATGGGCAAGACGCGCGTGATCGGCGAGACCGGCGCCGGCCAGCACGGCGTCGCCACCGCGACGGTCGCCGCGCGGCTCGGCATGGAATGCGTCATCTACATGGGTGCCGAGGACATCAGGCGCCAGGCCATCAACGTGTTCCGCATGCGCCTCCTCGGCGCCGAGGTGGTGTCGGTGGAATCCGGCTCGAAGACGCTCAAGGACGCCCTCAATGAAGCGATGCGCGACTGGGTGACCAACATCGACAGCACCTTCTACATCATCGGCACCGTCGCCGGTCCGCATCCCTATCCGGCCATGGTGCGCGATTTCCAGTCGGTGATCGGCCGCGAGGCGCGCACACAGATCCTGGATCAGGCCGGGCGTCTGCCGGACGCGCTGATCGCCTGCGTCGGCGGGGGTTCCAACGCCATCGGACTGTTCCATCCTTTTCTGGACGATGAGGGTGTGGCGATGTACGGCGTGGAGGGTGGCGGCGACGGGATCGCCTCCGGCCATCATGCCGCGCCGCTCGCCGCGGGACGGCCCGGGGTCCTGCACGGCAATCGCACCTATCTGATGGAAGACGACGACGGCCAGATCATCGAGACGCATTCCATCTCGGCCGGTCTCGATTATCCCGGCGTCGGTCCCGAGCACGCCTGGCTCAAGGACACCGGCCGTGCGCGGTATGTCGCCATCACCGACTCCGAGGCCCTGGAGGCCTTCCACAGCCTGACGCGCGTGGAGGGCATCATCCCGGCCCTGGAATCCAGCCACGCGCTGGCCTACGCGATGAAGCTCGCGCCGACCATGGACAGGGACCGGATCATCATCGTCAATCTTTCGGGTCGCGGCGACAAGGACATCCACACCGTGGCGGCGCGCGAGGGCATCACTGTATGAGCCGCATTGCCGCACGCTTCGCCAAACTGGCGCAAACCGGCCGCAAGGCGCTCATTCCCTATGTGACCGCCGGCGATCCCGATCCCGACGTCACCGTGCCGCTGATGCATGCGATGGTCGCGGCCGGTGCCGATCTCATCGAACTCGGCGTGCCGTTTTCCGATCCCATGGCGGACGGTCCGGTGGTGCAGGCCGCCTGCGAGCGCGCGCTCAGGCACCATGTGAATCTGCGCGGTGTGCTCGACATGGTGCGCCGCTTCCGCGAGCAGGATCAGGACACACCGGTCATTCTGATGGGCTATCTCAATCCCGTCGAAGTCATGGGCTACGCCGAATTCGCCCGGGCGGCGCGTGCCGCCGGCGTCGACGGTGCCCTGACGGTGGATCTGCCGCCGGAGGAGGCGGGCGGCCTGCTGGCCGAGCTGCGCCAGGCGGAGATCGATCCCATTTTCCTGTTGTCGCCCAACACCAGCGACGAGCGCGCGCGCAGGATCGCGGCGCAGGCCGGCGGCTTCCTCTATTACGTCTCCTTCAAGGGCGTCACCGGGGCAAACCGCCTGGACGTCCATGCCGTCGCCGACAAGCTGAATGCCATCCGCAGGCTGACGGACATCCCGCTGGGCGTCGGTTTCGGGATCAGCGACGCGCGCGCGGCGGCCGATATCGCGGCCGTCGCCGATGCCGTCGTCGTCGGCAGCGCGCTGATCAAGCATATCGCCGAGCTGGCTGACCAGCCGGATCGCATCGCCGACCGTGTCGGTGCCGTCCTCCGGGATATGCGCCAGGCCATGGATGCGCAGCAGCGCCAGGCCGCAAGCCGTTGAAATCTTCTGATCGGAACTGACTATGAGCTGGTTCGAAAAATTGCTGCCCACGCGCATCCGCACCGAAGGCGGCGCCAAGCGCACCGTGCCGGAAGGGCTGTGGACCAAATGCGATGCCTGCAGCGCCGTGCTCTACCGGGCCGAGCTGGAGCGCAATTTGGAGGTGTGCCCGAAGTGTGCGCACCACATGCGCATCGGTGCGCGCCGCCGGCTGGATGCCTTTCTCGACAGCGAGCCGCGCGAGGAGATCGCCGGCAATGTGGAGCCGGTCGACATCCTGAAGTTCAAGGACAGCAAGAAATACAAGGACCGTCTGCTGCAGGCGCAGAAGAAGACCGACGAGAAGGATGCGCTCGTCGTGATGCGCGGCCAGGTCAAGGGCGTGCCGCTGGTCGCCTGCGCCTTCGAGTTCGGCTTCATGGGCGGCTCCATGGGTGCCGTGGTCGGCGAGCGCTTCGTGCGCGCGGTGAACTTGTGCCGGGAACAGAATCTTCCGCTGGTATGCTTCTCGGCGAGCGGCGGTGCGCGCATGCAGGAGGCGCTGTTCTCGCTGATGCAGATGGCCAAGACCAGCGCTGCACTGGCCAAGCTCGCGCAGGCGCGGCTGCCCTACATCTCCGTGTTGACCGATCCCACCATGGGCGGGGTGTCCGCGAGCCTCGCCATGCTCGGCGACGTGCACATCGGCGAGCCGAATGCGCTCATCGGCTTCGCCGGTCCGCGCGTCATAGAGCAGACGGTGCGCGAGACGCTGCCGGAAGGCTTCCAGCGCAGCGAGTTCCTGCTCGCCCACGGCGCCATCGACATGATCGTCGATCGCCGCGATCTGCGCGACCGCATCGCCAGCCTGCTCGGCATCCTGCTGCACCGCAAGCCGGCCTGAATGCGTTTCAACACGAAGGCGCGCGACGGAAAACCTCGATAGCCACGAAATCCACGAAACCCACGATAACTGAATTGTGCGAAACCCCGCTTTCTTCCCCGTTCGTGGGTTTCGTGGATTTCGTGGCCAACAGGGGTTTGGGTTTCCTTTGCGCACCTTCGTGTTGACACTCTCTTTGGTGTGCTTCTGATCATGCGCTTTCAGACCCTCGCCGAATGGCTCGCCTGGCAGGAGACGCTGCATCCGAAGGCCATCGATCTGGGTCTGGAACGGGTGCGGGCGGTGGCGCAGCGCATGGGACTGCTCGCGCCGCGGCATGCCGTCGTCACCGTGGCGGGCACCAATGGCAAGGGTTCCAGCGTGGCCATGCTCGAGTCCATCCTCGCCCGCGCCGGTCACCGCGTCGGCGCTTATACCTCTCCGCATCTGTGGCGCTACAATGAGCGCATCCGCATCGACGGGCGGCCGGTGGACGATGCCGGCATCGTCGCGGCATTCGCGCGCATCGATGCGGCGCGGGGTGAGGTTTCGCTGTCCTATTTCGAGTTCGGCACGCTGGCCGCGCTGGATCTCTTTCAACGCGCCGATCTCGACGTCGCAGTGCTCGAAGTGGGACTGGGAGGGCGGCTGGATGCGGTCAACGTGCTGGACACCGATTGCGCGCTGGTGACCGGCATCGGCATCGATCACGTCGAGTGGCTGGGGACGGATCGCGAATCCATCGGCCGGGAGAAGGCCGGGATCTTCCGTGCCGGACGCCCGGCAGTGTGTTCCGACCCGCAGCCACCGTCCAGCGTGGCGGCCGTCGCCGCCGCGGTCGGGGCGCGGTGGTTCGCGCTGGGCCGGCACTACGGTTACCGTCCCGGCGCCGGGAGCTGGGACTGGTGGGGGCCCGACGTGGAACTCGCGGGCCTGCCGCCGCCGGGGCTTCCCGGCGGCTTTCAGCTGCAGAACGCCGCCGGTGTTCTCATGGCGCTGCGCAGTCTCGGTGAGCGTCTGCCGGTCACGGTGCAGGCGATCCACGACGGTCTGCGGGAGACGCGCGTGGCCGGACGCTTCACGGTGATTCCCGGCGCGGTCGAGACGATCTTCGATGTCGCCCACAATCCGCATGCCGCTGCGGCCCTCGCCGCCACGCTCGGTGAGCGTCCCTGCGGCGGGCGGACGCTGGCGGTCTGCGGCATGCTGGTGGACAAGGATGCCGGCGGCATCGCCGCCGCCCTGCAGCCGGTGGTGGACCATTGGTTTCTCGGCGGCCTGGGCGGCGATCGCGGCCAGAGCGCCGCGGCGCTCGCTGCGCGCATGTCCCTGCCGGAATCGCAGCGCACGCTGTGCGCGGATGTGGCCGCGGCACTGGCGGCGGCGCGCGCGGTGGCCGTGGCAGGGGATCGCATCGCGGTGTTCGGCTCGTTCCATACCATAGCGGAGCTGCTGCCGCCGGGCCTATAATGCGCGGACTCGAAGCCGTCGCCGGGGATCGGCGACGGCCAGGCAATCCAGCGAGGTAACGACGTGGACAATCTGGTCAAGCAGCGCGTCATCGGCGCCATCGTACTGGTGGCCCTGGCGGTGATCTTCGTGCCCATGCTGTTCGAATCCCCCGAGGACGAGCTCGGACCGGTGGGCAGCAATCTTCCTGCGGAACCCGACAGCGTCGTGCGCGATCGCATCGAGCCGCTGACCTTGCCGGAGCCGCCGGCCGAACCCGAACCCGCTCCGCAGGTGGTTCTGGAGGAGCCTGCTGATCCCAGCGCCGCCAATGCCGATGCGGCCATCGATGCGGCGAACGGCGCTGCCGAGCCGGTGGCGCAGCCGGAAGGGATTGCCGATACGGCTGCTGCGCAGTCCGCGCCGCCCGCCGCCGAGCCCGCGCCGGCGGCGGAACCCGCGCCCGCACCGGCCG
>JAJJPM010000013.1:0-6755 GCA_032907525.1 Gammaproteobacteria bacterium | reverse complement strand
AACCAAATCGACGCAGTACGTGGAGGATTGAAGATGGCGATCGGTACTCGGAAGAAACTGCTGGTGGCGGCGCTGGCCGCGGCGCTGCTCGCGGGCTGCGGCGGGGCGGAAGAGCGCAAGGCCAAGTATCTGGAACGCGGCAAGGCCTATATCGCCGAGGAGAACTGGGACAAGGCGCGCATCGAAATCAAGAACGTCCTGCAGATCGATCCGAAGGCGGCGGACGCCTACTATCTGCTCGGCCAGGTCGAGGAGAAGCGCCAGGACTGGGCCAGGGCCTTCGGCAACTATGCCAAGGCGGTGGAACTCGATCCCGACCTCGTCGATGCGCGCAGCCGGCTGGCGCAGTTCTACATGCTGCAGGCCAATGCCTACAAAGCGCAGGACGAGCGCGACGGCGAGGCCAAGGCGCTGGGCCAGGCGCAGACCGAGATCGATGAGATCCTGAAACGCAACCCGAAGCATTCCGGGGCGCGGAGTTTGCAGGCCTCGATGCTGGTCCGCGAAGGGAAGCATGACGAGGCGGTGACGCTGGCCGAGACGGTGGTGAAAGAGGATCCGGGTTACGGTCCCGCGGCGGGACTCCTGGCCTCGCTGTACGAACAGGCCGGTCGCACCGCCGATGCGGAGCAGCTGCTCGTGGCCGCGGCTGGCACGGCCGAGGAACCCGTCCCGCTCAAGCTGCATCTGGCCCAGCTGTATGCGCGCGAGAAGAAGAACGACGCCGCCGAGGCCGTGCTGCGGGAGCTGATCGCGATGCGGCCGACGGACCTGAGCTTCCGGGTGCAGCTGGCACAGTTCCTCGCCCAGACCGGTCAGACCGACAAGGCCGAGGTGGTGATGCGCGATGCCGTTGCGGCCGATCCGGAGGACGCCAAGCGTTACCTCATGCTGGCCGACCTGCTGGCGGCCAAGAAGGGCAGGGAGGTGGCCGTCGAATACCTCCAGCAATCCATTGCCCAGAAACCCGAGCTCTCCGATCTGCGCCTGGGCCTGGCGCGGCTGTACGAGCAGGACAAGAAACTGGATGACGCGAAGAAGGTCTACGACGACATGATCGCGCGCTACGGCGACGAACCGGCCGGCCTGAAGGCGCGCAACCGGCTGGCCGCGCACGCCGCGGCGGCAGGCGACAGCGAGCGCGCCCGCAAGCTGCTCGACGAGATCCTGGCCAAGAATCCCAAGGACAATGACGCCCTGGTCCTGAAGGGCCGGTTGGCCATGCAGGACAAGGACTACGACACGGCGGTGGCCACCTTCCGCACGGTGTTGAAGGACCAGCCCGATTCGGTGCCGGTGCTGCACCTGCTGGCTGAGGCACAGCTGCGCAAGGGCGATACCGAACTCGCCGGCGACAATCTGCGCCGTGCCGTCGAGGTCGCACCGCAGAATGCGGATGCCCGCATCAAGTACGCCCGCTTCCTCATCGCGAAAAAGGAGCTGGCGCGCGCCCTGGAGCAGATCGACTATGTGCTGGAGCGCGATGAGGCCAACGCCGATGCCGTCGCGGCGAAGTCCGAAGTGCTGGCCGCCAAGGGTGATCTGGCGTCGGTGAAGGAAGAGCTGGCCAAGCTCAAGGAGGCGGCCCCGGACAACCCCGAGGCCTCGCTGCGGCTGGCGCGTGTGCACATGGCCGAGGGTGATGCCGCTGCCGCCCTGGCCGAGGTGGAGACGGTCCTGGCGCGCGATGCCAGGAACGTCCAGGCCCTGATCCTGAAAACCGATATCCTCGCGGCGACCAACGACATAGCCGTCCTCGAACCGGCCGTCGCCGCGCTCCAGGCGGCGGCCCCCGAGAATGTCGAAGGCTACTTCCGCATGGGCCGCCTGCTGCGCACCAAGGGTGATATCGCGGGCGCGCTGAAGGCGTACGAGCAGGGCTACGCCGCCGTGAACGACGCCGGTAAACGAACGCTGCTCTCCGAGATCGTCAACACCCAGATCGCCGCCGGTCAGACCGATCAGGCGCTGGCACGGCTGCAGGCGATCCTGCGCGACGAGCCGGAGCATGCCGTGGCCAACGATCTGCTGGGTGTGGTGCACATGGCCCGCAAGGACTATGCCGCTGCCGAGGCGGCCTTCGCCAAGCAGATTCAGCTCGATCCCAACCGTGGGGCGGCGTACGGCCAGCTGGCCGCAGCGCGCGAGCAACAGGGTAACAACGCCGGCGCGGCGGCGGCCTTTGAGCAGGGGCTCGGCGTGCTCAAGGATGACGTCGGTCTGCAGATCGGTCTGGCGTCGTTTCACGAGCGTCAGGGTGATTTCGAATCGGCGATCGCGCGCTATGAGAGTGTGTTGACCACCCAGCCCGACAATGCGCTCGCGGTGAACAACCTCGCCGCCCTGCTGGCAGATCATCGCGACGATGCGCAGAGCCTCGCACGTGCCAGGGAGCTGGCGACGCGACTCGAGCCGGTGCAGCGTCCGGCCATTCAGGACACCGTGGGTTGGGTGTACTACCGCGCCGGCGATTACGCGAAGGCGGTGGAGGTGCTGGAGGGCGTGGTGAACGCGGCACCGAAGGTGGGGATCTTCCAGTATCACCTGGGCATGGCCTACGCCAAGGCCGGCGACAAGGCCAAGGCCAGGAACGCCCTGAGCGCGGCGCTGGAGCTCGGCGACTTCCCGGGCGCCGACGAGGCGCGCCGGACGCTGGAGGGGCTGTGAGGGGCAACTGGTAGGGTGCGTCGGCGCGGCGACGCACCGTGGCGAGGTATCTCGGTGCGTCAGGCTGCGCCTCGACGCACCCTGCGGGGTTTGGGGTATAGGGGACAGACTTAAGTCTGTCCCCGGTGCGGAGGTCTGTCCCCGGTGCGGAGGTCTGTCTCCGGTGCGGAGGTCTGTCTCCGGTGCGGAAGTCTGTCCCCGCTGCGGGAAGTCCGTCCCCTGTGCCGTGGTGAGGCGTGATTTCCTCCTCACTCCTCACCCCCTCACTCCTCACTAATAACACTATGATAAATTGTAAATTTCGGCGCACTCTCCGCGCCCATCGCGGCCCCGCGGAATCCCCTCTGGCTCTTGGCGGAACCCGGCCGCTACCTATATAGTGATCACCCGCTCCGACCGTAGTTGCCCTCGATGTGAACTTCTAAAGCGCCGGGCGTTGACGTTACGGCGCAGGCGGCGAGGCGGGTGGTGTTCCGGCGAGGGGGCCGTCGGGCGACATCTGGGGGCGATGCATGTCTAGCATTGGGTTCATCGGCTATTCCGCGGGCGCCTTCGCCTTCATGGTGCTGGCGCTGGTGCTGCTGACCGGGCAGCGCGGCCGGTCGCGCAAACGCCTGCTGACGCTGGCCGCGGCGGCCAGTGCCCTGTGGATGAGCGTGGCCGCCTATCAAAGCATCGCGCAGGCGGTCATCTTCGAATCCCAGCTCCTCGAACTGCTGCGCGATCTGGCCTGGATCGGCTTTTTGACCGGCGTGCTCGGCAATGCCTACGCGGAACAGTCGCTGTCCGGCCGACGTTTCCGCAACGTCTTCATGGTGTCGGGCGCCTTCGTCCTACTGCTGGCTGCGCTGACGGCTTACCGCTTCTTCTCCGGCACTGCTGTCATCTCCTCCATCGGCATCGACTGGCTGCTCGCCGGCTATCTGGTGATCGCCATCTTCGGCCTCGTGCTGGTCGAGCAGCTGCTGCGCAACACGCGGCCCGAGGCCCGCCGCGGCATCAAGTATCTGTGCATGGGCGTGGGCGGCATGTTCGCCTACGATTTCTATCTGTATGCGGACGCCCTGCTGCTGCAGCGCATCGATCCCGCGCTGTGGCAGGCGCGCGGCTTCGTCAATGCGCTGATCGTGCCGCTGGTGGGGCTGGCGGTGGCGCGCGATCCGCGCTGGTCCCTGGACATCTTCGTTTCGCGCCGTATCGTCTTCCATACCGCATCGCTGCTGGGCGCCGGCATCTATCTGTTCGCCATGGGCGCCGGCGGCTACTACGTGCGCAACTACGGTGGCAGCTGGGGCGGCGTCGCCCAGGTGATCTTCCTGTTCGGCGCGATCCTGCTGCTGGCGGTGCTGCTGTTCTCCGGCCAGCTGCGCGCCAGCCTGCGGGTGCTCATCAGCAAGCACTTCTTCCACTACAAATACGATTATCGCGACGAGTGGCTGCGCTTCATCGGCACCCTGTCTTCCCGCGAGCCGGACGTGCGCCTGCGCGAGCGCGTGATCCGCGCCATCGCGGACATCATCGAGAGCCCGGCGGGCATCCTGTGGATGCGCCGCGACACCGGCCGCTTCGAGCCGGTGGCCGCCTGGCAGGCGGATCTGCCCGAGAACGCCCACGAGGAACCCGGCGGCGCGCTGACCGAGTTCCTGGAACGGCAGGAATGGGTCATCAACCTGGACGAATACGAACGCGACCGCGAACTCTACGGCGGACTGACCCTTCCGGCCTGGCTGGGCGCCATTCCGCGCGCCTGGCTGATCACGCCGCTGATCCTGCACCAGCGCCTTCTCGGCTTCATCGTGCTGACGCGGTCGCCGGCGCCCAAGCACTTCAACTGGGAGGACTGCGACCTGCTGAAGACCGCGGGCCGCCAGGCGGCCAGCCACCTGGCCCAGATGGAGGCCTCCCGCGCGCTCGCCGACGCCCGCCAGTTCGAGATGTGCAACCGGCTGTCGACCTATGTGATGCACGATCTGAAGAATCTGGTGGCGCAGCTGTCGCTGGTCGTCACCAATGCCGCCAAGCACAAGCACAATCCGCAGTTCATGGAGGATGCCATCCGCACCGTCGAGCATTCGGTCGACAAGATGAACCGGCTGATGGCTCACCTGCGCAGCGGCGGGAGCGATCAGCGCCAGGTGGTGGCGATCGACCTCTGCGAGCTGCTGCACGACGTCGCGAAGACCATGAGCGGCGGCCGTCCCGCGCCGAGCGTCGACTGCCAGGCCAAGGGCATCGCCGCGCGCGCCAACCGCGACCGCTTCGCCGCCATCATCGGCCATCTGGTGCGCAATGCGCAGGACGCCACGCCCGACGACGGGCGCATCATCATGCGGCTGTTCAAGCATGACGACTGGGCGGTCATCGAAGTCCAGGATACAGGTTGCGGGATGGATGCCGATTTCATTCACACGCGCCTGTTCCGGCCGTTCGAGACGACCAAGGGCAAGGCCGGCATGGGCATCGGCGTCTACGAGACGCGCGAGTTCGTACGCGCCCTGGGCGGCGACGTCGAGGTCATCAGCCGGGTGGGCGAGGGGACGACCTTCCGGCTGCGGGTGCCGATTAGCGACGAAAACCGAAATAACGTACAGTTACGCCTGGTAGAAGGTGACGGATATCCGCATGACGGAAGAATCAAGGAAATTGCTGGTCGTTGAAGACGACCCGGGTCTGCAGGCGCAATTGCGCTGGTGTTTCGAGGGGTACGAAGTCATCGTCGCCGGCGACCGCGAGACGGCGCTCGCCGAACTGAGGAAATATCCGTTTCCCGTGATGACCATGGATCTGGGTCTGCCGCCGGACGCCAGCGGCACCAGCGAGGGGTTCGCGGCGCTCGAACAGATCCTGGCCGACTATCCGCACACCAAGATCATCGTCGTGACCGGCAACAACGAGCGCACCAACGCTCTGCAGGCGGTCGCACTCGGCGCCTACGATTTCTTCCACAAGCCCATCGATTCCGAGCTGCTCGGCTTCATCGTCAACCGGGCCTACCGCCTGCACGAGCTGGAGAACGAAAACCGCCGGCTGCACAGCCAGCAGCCCGAGTCGCCGCTGGAGGGCGTGCTCACCGGCAGTCAGGAGATGCTGGACGTCTGCCGCACTATCGAGAAGGTCGCGCCCGCGGACGTGACCGTGCTGGTGCTGGGCGAGAGCGGCACGGGCAAGGAGCTGCTGGCGCGCTCGCTGCACGGCCTGAGCCGCCGTTCCGGCGGACCGTTCGTGGCCATCAACTGCGCGGCCATTCCGGAGATGCTGCTGGAAAGTGAGCTGTTCGGCTACGAGAAGGGCGCCTTCACCGGCGCGGTCAAGCAGACGCCCGGCAAGATCGAGACGGCCAACGGCGGCACACTGTTCCTCGACGAGATCGGCGACCTGCCCATGGCCCTGCAGGCCAAGCTGCTGCGCTTCCTGCAGGAGCGCGTCATCGAGCGCGTCGGCGGCCGCAAGGAGATCCCGGTCGACGTGCGCGTGGTGTGCGCGACCCACAAGGACCCGCAGGCGTTGATCCGCGAGAATCAGTTCCGCGAAGACCTCTACTATCGCGTCAGCGAGATCACGGTGCGCATCCCGCCGCTGCGCGAGCGCGTCGGCGACGTGCTGCTGCTGGGCCGCGCCTTCCTCGAGCGCTACAGCCGCCAGCACGGCAGCCAGATGCACCGCTTCAGCAAGGACGCGCTCACGGCCCTGGAGGCCTATCACTGGCCGGGCAATGTGCGCGAGCTGGAGAACCGCGTGAAGCGCGCGGTGATCATGGCCGAGCAGAAGCAGATCACGGCCAAGGATCTCGAACTCGGCGGCGACCATCAGACCAACGCGCAGAGCTACGATCTGCGCGAGATCCGCGAGCAGGCCGAACGTCAGGCCATCCTGCGCGCGCTCAGCCACGTCGGCGGCAAGATCTCCCAGGCCGCCGAACTGCTCGGCGTGAGCCGCCCCACCATGTACGACCTCATCCGCAAGTACAACATGAAGGTGTGATGAGGGGCTAGGGACTAGGGACTAGGGACTAGGGGCTAGGGGCTAGGGACTAGGGACTAGGGACTAGAAGAACCAAGTGATTTTGTGATCAGCTCCCTAGATCCTAG
>JAJJPM010000012.1:0-6780 GCA_032907525.1 Gammaproteobacteria bacterium | reverse complement strand
TCACCTGATCATCAACGCCGCCGGCGTGCTGCATGGCGCCGAGTTCATGCCGGAAAAACGCCTTGCTGACATCAACCAGGCGCAGCTGCTCGCCACCTTCCAGATCAACACCTTTGGCCCGGCGCTGCTGCTGCGCCACTTCAGCGGGCTGCTCGACCGCCAGCGCGGCGTGCTCGCCATGCTCTCGGCCAAGGTCGGCAGCATCGGCGACAACCGCCTCGGCGGCTGGTACAGCTACCGCGCCTCCAAGGCCGCGCTGAACATGCTGATCAAGACCGCTTCCATCGAAGTGCGCCGCAACCAGCCGAATGCCGTGCTGCTGGCGCTGCACCCGGGCACGGTGAACTCACGTCTGTCGCAGCCTTTTCGCGGCGCCGAGATCGGCCGGCCGGCGGCCGATGCCGCGCAGGATCTGCTGCGGGTCATCGACAGCCTGGGGCCGGAGGCGAGTGGAGGGTTCCATGCCTACAGCGGGGCGGAGTTGCCGTGGTAACGGCCCTCAGCCAACCGGTGCGGCAAGCGCGTGGGTGACGGTTTCGGCCAGCAGTTCGAGGGTGAAGGGTTTGGTCATCAGGTGCATGCCGGGAGCAAGGCAATCGAGGCGGGTCGCGGCCTGTTCGGCATAGCCGGTGATCAGCACCACCGGCAGGCCGGGGCGCCGCTGCTGAAGCATTTCGGCAAGCTGGCGGCCGTTGAGCCCCGGCAGGCCGACATCGGTCAGCAGCAGGTCGAGCGAGTCGAGATCTGCGGCGAGCTCCAGGGCGCGCTGGCTGTCGGCCGCCACATGCACGTGATAGCCGAAGTCCTCGAGTGCGCTCTGCAGCAACGGGCGCACCGCGTTGTCATCCTCGACCAGCAGAACCTTGCGCCCGCCACCTGCGCCGGGCACGCGGATCGGAACCGCAGTCGACTCCTCCTGTGCGTCGGCCGATGCCGCCGGTATGTGCAGCGCGACGCGGGTCCCTTCGCCCTGACAGGTATCGATGGAGATGAAACCGCCGCTCTGGCGGACGAAGCCGTAGACCATCGACAGGCCGAGCCCGGTGCCTTCGCCGAGGGGTTTGGTGGTGAAGAACGGTTCGAACACCTTGTCCACCAATGCCGCCGGGATGCCGACGCCGCTGTCGATCACCCGCACGCAAAGATACTCGCCGGTCGGTACGCCGTGGCGGGTGGCCTGCTCCGCTTGCAACGCCAGGCGCTGCGTCTCGATGCGCAAGGTGCCGCCGTCCGGCATCGCATCACGGGCATTGAGCGCCAGATTGAGCAGGGCATTTTCCATCTGGCTGGGGTCGACCAGGGCGAGCCCGGCGGCGTCTTCGAGGGCCAGTTCGAAGCGGATCGTCTCGCCCAGGCTGCGCTGCAACAGCTCGGCCAGCGAGCGGATCAGCGAATTGACTGCGGTCGGCCGGGTCTGCAGTGGCTGGCGGCGGGAGAAGGCCAGCAGGCGCTGGGTCAGCGAGGCGGCGCGCTGCGCCGAGCCATGCGCCGCGTCCAGATAGCGCGGCAGGTCGTTGTAGCGTCCGGATGCCGCGCGCAGACGGATCATGTCCAGCGCGCCGATGATGCCGGTCAGCATGTTGTTGAAGTCGTGGGCGATACCGCCGGTGAGCTGGCCGACTGCATCCATCTTCTGTGAGTGGCGCAGCTGCTCCTCGGCACGGCTGCGTTCCTGAACCTCGACGGTCAGCTGGTCGAGCGCCCTCTGCAAGGCCTGGGTGCGCAACTCGACCTCGCGCTCCAGCGCATGATTGAACTGGCGCAGCATCACCTCGTTGCGCCTCTCGGCATCGACGTCGATGATCACCACGGCCGCGCCCATCGGCTGCTCGGCGTGGTCGTAGAGCGGCACGCCGCTCAGGCGCAGCCAGCGTTCGCCACCTTCCTCGGGGTAGTAGCGATAGTCCTGGCCGTCGACCTGCTCGCCGCGCAGGGCGCGGGCACCGACGTATTGGCTCGGCGGTATCACCTGCCCATGGCTGTCCAGGCCGACCCAGCGCCGTGCCCGCTCGGGCGCCGTCGAGGGAATCTTTCGATTGGGGACGTACTCGTCGTACTTGGGGTTGCTGAGCAGCGTATTGCCGTCGGCATCGATGAAACAGACGCCGATCGGAAGGTTCTCGATCAGTCGCTCGAAGCGGGTTCGCTGGTCGGCTCGCTCGGTGGCTTCCGCGTGGTGCGCGCGCTGATGCTGGCGCAGGCGCATGCACGTGGTCAGGCAACTCAGCAAGGTGGCCGGCCCCACAGGCTCGCCGAGGACCACGAAGTCGTTGATCGTCGACGGCAGGCGGGCTTTCAACGCAGCATGGGGTTCGGCGTCGCGACTCAGGAGAATGAACGGGATGGCACTGCCGGCTGGCAGTTTCTCGAGCGCGGCGCTGACCTCATCCAATGGCCCCGCTGCCAGCTCGTCGGCGAGTATCACCACCTCTACCGTCGCGTCGATCCGCTGTGCCAGGCCCGCCTGGTCGGTGCAGTGGCCGACGTGGTAGCCCTCGACCGTCAGCCGCGTGGCGAGCTCGCGTCGTTCCGCACTGTCGCGCATGCCGAGAAGGATGCGTTTTGCTTCCGCGGTTCCGCCTGCCATGTCGTTATTGCGCCTTTCTGATGGGGTAGTCCGACCAGCATCCCTCCTGATCGGCCGAGCGAAGCAACGCGGCTGCCCAAGCGGACAGAGCGCTATCGCGTCTGTCTTTGAGCGGACTGCAAGCAAGCGAGAGCGTTCCAACGAGCCGTCGGGTCGTCACGCCCGCGGCATGGTATCGGTCATTGGCCGTCAGCGATAGCAAGCTGCGTCCAGGCGCTCCCCGCGACAGTCAGCGTTCGAACCGCTGCAGGCTGCGAAAGACCTGCGCGGGGCTGGCGCCGATATAGCGCTTGTAGCAATTGCTGAAATGGCTGGCATCGGCGAACCCCGCATCGACGGCCGCCCGCGTCAGGCAGTCCGTACGCTGCAGGTGCTCGGCGGCGAGCAGCAGGCGCTTCCAGATGCGGAAGCCACGGTAGCTCATGCCGGTTTCGGCACGGAACAGGTGCGCCATGCGCGAGGGAGAGAGGTGTACCAGCGAGGCGGCCTGCGCCAGCGCGTGGTTGACGTCGCCCTCCTGGCGCAACAGCTCGAATACCGGCGTCAGGCGGCCCGCGGCGGTCGCATCGTCCACGGCGGGCATCAGCGCCAGCAGGGTCTGCCGCGTCTGCTCCTTGCTCGGTGCCTCTTCGTAGAGTGCGGTCAGCGTATCGATCAGCACGGGATCGTGCAGCGGTAGCGCACACTGCCCGGGGCGCCAGGCAAAGCGTTGCACGAAGCGCCCGTACAGTTCGCTGTCGCGCTCGACGAACAGCTTGGCCAGCACGCCGCCCTGTGCATCCACCGCATGCGCCACACCGGCGGGTACCACCACGGCCCGGCAGGGCAGGGCGGTGCCCGCCAGTTGCAACACAAGCGGGCGATAGAGGCCGACCATGAGCACCGCGGCGCCGTTGACGCGTCTGTCCAGATGCCGCAGCGGGCCGAAGTACAGCAGCATGTCCGGCCACATCAGCAGGTGCGAAGGCAGCATGCCCGGGCTCCTCAAGTCAGCTCGTTTTTACAAGCCTCACGCTAGCAGCCGGCTCTAGCATCCGGACATCGTACTTTGGCGCCGAAAGCCCGGCTCAGGCGTCCGCACCCGCACGGAGGAAAAACAATGACAAACACCATCCCGCTCGAGCCCCTCGCCAGTACCGGCTCTGTGTCGACGCCGGCGCAATTCGAGGCCCAGCTCACCGACATCGCGGCGCCGCTGGCGGGCGAGGCGGTGCTCGGGCTGCGCGCGCTGTACCTGTCCTGGCGCGTCGGGGCCTGGCTGGACACCGGCCTGCAGGTAAAGGCCGGCGATCGGCTGACCTTCGTGCTCGAGGGCGGCGTCGAGGTCTCCCGGGCGCTGGGCATCCGTTATTCGGCGGAGCTGGCGACCTGGGCGCGCATCGGCGAGCGGGGGCCGATCTTCCGCGCGTTGCACGACACCCAGAGCTTCACGGCGGAGCAGGACGGCCCCCTGCAGCTCAAGCTCTACCCGCGCGACCGTTGGCTCGATGCCAGTGGCCGCTACCGTGGCGAGCCGCCCGCGTTCAACCCCGACGAGGGCGGCGGCGTCAATGTCGGCATCATCCACTGGCGGCCCGGCACCGATGTCGCCGAGGTGCTGGGCCAGGCGGCGGCCGGTCGCGACGCCGCGCACTGGGCCAGCCGCGAGCTGGCGCGCCTGCGTTCACCGCGTGCGCCCTTGCCCGGTGGCTGGCAGGAACTCTGGGAGCTGGGGCCGTCCACGGTGTTCTCCGCTGTCACGCCGGCCCAGGCGGGTCGGGCGCCGACACAGGCCATCCGCCTGCATACCCGTGACGATGTCTCCATCCTGCAGAAAGACGCCGACCTGCCGCTGAGCGCACACACCACGCTGAGCTGGAAGTGGAAGGTCGACCGGTTGCCCTCGTCGGTCGCCGAAGACCAGATCCACACCCACGACTACCTGAGCATCGCGGTGGAGTTCGACAACGGCCGCGACCTCACCTTCTACTGGAGCCGGGATCTTCCCGAAGGCACGCACTTCCACTGCCCGCTGCCCGGCTGGCACGACCGCGAGACGCATGTCGTGGTGCGTTCGGGCACCGCCGATCTCGGCCAGTGGCTGTGCGAGGAGCAGAACATACTGGACCACTACCGCACCGCCATCGGCGGCGAGCCGCCAGCACGCATCCGGCGGGTCTGGCTGATCGGGGTCAGCCTGTTCCAGCATGGCGAAGGGGAGGCGACGTTCGGCGACATCCTGCTCAGGGATGTCGATATCGAAAAGCGCCTCTACTGAGTGCTTCACGCCTGGTCGCCGGCATCGTGCCGGCGGCCGGTCGCGGCCTATATTGCCTCTCTGCCACGTTCGCGGCCCGCCCGGTCAGCGCGGCGGTTCCGTGGCGCGCAACAGCTCGTTGAGTTCCGCACCAGATGGCGTGCCGCCGAAGCCATCGAACCGGCCCTGTTCGATCATCCTCCGCGCCGCGTCGATGAACCCGCCCCAGGCCGCGCGCGCCAGGGCACCGCCGACACTGATGCGCCTGACGCCAAGCTCGGCCAGCGCCTCGACGGTCAGCTCGCTGTTCCAGCCGATCAGCACGTTCACCGGCTTCGGCGCGATTGCCTGGACGACCGTCTGAATTTCCTCCCGCGTCCTGAGACCCGGCGCGTACAGGCAGTCGGCCCCGGCCTGCGAATAGGCGAGCAGGCGCTCGACCGTGTCGTCCAGGTCGGGGCGGCCGACGAAGTAATTTTCCGCACGCCCCACCAGCAGGGTGTCGCCGCCGCCGGCATCGATGGCGGCGCGCGCCGCCTGCAGGCGCTCGACAGCCTGCGCCTTGTCGCGCACCGGCTGGGCGGGATCGCCGGTCGAATCCTCGATGGACAGGCCCGCCACGCCGGTCTCCAGCGCCAGGCTGACACTGTCGAAGACCGCCTCGGGCGTGGCCCCGAAGCCGCTCTCGAAATCGGCGTTGATCGGCAGGTCGCTCATGGCCGCCATGTAGCGCATGTGCGCCAGGGTATCGTCGCGTGACAGTTGCCCGTCCGCCTGGCCCTGAGACCAGGCATAGCCTGCGCTGGTGGTCGCCAGGGCCCGGTAGCCGAGGCGCTCGAGCAGGCGAGCACCGCCGGCGTCCCAGGGGTTGGGCAGCAGGAAGCACCCTGCATGGTGCATCTCGCGGAAGGCCGCGCGTTTATCGCTTACGGTGGGGCGGGTCATGATGGCTCCGGGAGCAGGGGGCTTGTCGTCATCCTATAGCCCACCGCGTGCGTGACGCGCCACCGCGACGCCACCCAGGGAGCGCCGACTTGAACTAGATTGGCGATTTGGCCGTTAACACGCTTGCCTGATACAACGCACATCAGGCCGCCGCAAACACCGGCAGGTCCCGTCCTGCCGCCGGCCGTCCGGTGTTCGGCCGACAGGCTACGAACCCAGGAGCACTACCGATGATCGACCTCCCGCTGTTGCTCGCCTTTGCTGCAGCCGCCTCGCTGCTGACCGTCACGCCGGGTGTGGATACGGCCATCGTGCTGCGCACCGCCACGCTGGAAGGGCGGCGCCAGGCCGTGCTGGCCGCGGCGGGCATCTGCCTGGGCTGCCTGGCCTGGGGTGTGGCCGTGTCGCTCGGGCTGGGTGCGCTGCTGCAGGCCTCGGAACTGGCCTATACCCTGGTCAAGTTCGCCGGCGCCGCCTACCTGATCTGGCTCGGCTCCAGACTGCTGTTCAACCCGCGCGCCTCGTTCGACTCAGACCCGAAGGGGGCGACCGCCGCAGCGAGCGGCCAGGCCTTCTGGCGCGGCTTGCTGACCAACCTGCTGAACCCGAAAGTGGGCGTGTTCTACGTCACCTTCCTGCCCCAGTTCGTCCCGCTCGGCGCCGATGTGGCCGCCTACTCGTTCTTCCTTGCGTGCCTGCATGTGCTGTTGTCCCTGGCCTGGTTCGCCGTGCTGATCGCCGCGACGATTCCGCTCGGGACGCTGTTGCGCCGTCCCGCGCTAACCAAGGCGCTGGACCGATTGACGGGTGGGGTGCTGGTGGCGTTTGGGGTGCGGTTGGCGGCTTCGAGTGGGGCGTGAGGGAAGCGATTTCCGGCCGTCATGCTTCACCCGTTTTAGGGTTCAAGGCACGGCTGCTAACGGCCAGAAGCAGCCACTAGCTGCATGTCTCGACGCTGGGCTTAACTTAAACTGGAGGACATACGGGCGAGGATTCGAACCAGGAAGCTGCC
>JAJJPM010000011.1:0-6845 GCA_032907525.1 Gammaproteobacteria bacterium | reverse complement strand
CCCTCGTCCCCCGCACCTCGCCCCTAGCTCCTAGTCCCACCCCCACGCCCCTAGCCCCTAGCCCCTTTATCATCCCCCCATGCCCGACCGCTATCTGAAGATGATCCTCAACGCGCGCGTCTACGAAGTCGCGCGCGAAACCCCCCTCGATCCGGCCCCGCGCCTCAGTCAGCGCCTCGGCAATCCCGTGTGGATGAAGCGTGAGGACCTGCAGCCGGTGTTCTCCTTCAAGCTGCGCGGCGCCTACAACAAGATCGCCCACCTCTCCGAGGAGGACTGCGCCCGCGGCGTGATCGCGGCCTCGGCCGGCAACCACGCCCAGGGCGTGGCGCTGGGCGCGCGGCACCGCGGCATCAAGGCGCTGATCGTCATGCCCCGCACCACGCCGCAGATCAAGGTGGCGGCGGTGCGCGGCTACGGCGCGCGCACCGTCCTGCACGGGGACAGCTACGACGAGGCCTGCGCGCACGCCCTGGAGATCGCCGCCGAGAAGGGCATGGTGTTCATCCATCCCTTCGACGATCCGGAGGTGATCGCCGGGCAGGGGACGGTGGCCATGGAGCTGCTGCGGCAGCACACCGGCTATCCGCACGCCATCTTCGTGCCGGTCGGCGGGGGCGGGCTGATCGCCGGCATGGCGGCCTACGTGAAGGCGCTCAGACCCGAGATCAAGGTGATCGGCGTGGAGCCGGACGATGCGCCCAGCATGCATCAGGCGCTGGCGGCGCGGCGGCGGGTGAACCTCAAGCAGGTCGGCATCTTCGCCGACGGCGCCGCCGTGCGGCAGGTGGGAGCGGAGACCTTCAAGGTGGCACGGCGTTTCGTGGACGAGGTGATCCTGGTCAGTACCGACGAGATCTGCGCGGCCATCAAGGACATCTTCGACGATACCCGCTCCATCGTCGAACCGGCCGGCGCCCTGGCGGTGGCGGGTCTGAAACGCTACGCCGAGCGTGAAGGCCTGCGCGACCGCGACCTGATCGCGATCAACAGCGGCGCCAACATGAATTTCGACCGCCTGCGGCATGTCGCCGAGCGCGCCGATCTCGGCGAGCGCCGCGAGGCCCTGCTGGCCGTCACCATTCCCGAGCAGCCGGGCAGCTTCCGGCGCTTCTGCAAGACCCTCGGACAACGCTCGATCACCGAGTTCAACTACCGCTATGCCGATGCCACCCGGGCCCATGTGTACGCCGGCGTGGAACTGAGCGAGGGCGATGCCGAGCGCGAGGCGCTGGTCGTGCAGCTGCGCCAGGAGGGCTACCCGGTCATCGACATGACCGAGAACGAGGTCGCCAAGCTGCACATCCGCCACATGGTGGGCGGGCATGCGCCGTCGATCGACAACGAGATCCTCTTCCGCTTCGAGTTCCCCGAACGCCCCGGTGCGCTGCTGCAGTTCCTGACCGCCATCGGCGAGCGCTGGAACATCAGCCTGTTCCACTACCGCAATCACGGCGCCGACTACGGCCGCGTGCTGGTCGGCATCCAGGTGCCGGCCGCCGACCGCAAGCGCTTCCGGGAATTCCTGGACGGCTCCGGCTATCCCTATTGGGACGAGACCGGCAACCCCGTCTACGATCTGTTCCTGGGCCGGGGCTGACGCCGGGATTCGGGAAAAGCCGGTTTTCAGGCCGAAAACGGCAAAAAAAAGGCCCGCCGGAGCGGGCCTTCTTTTTTGCCTGGAAGGCGGTGCGGCTTACGCCATCGCCACCGTCTTCTTCTTGGCTACGCGCTTCTTGGCAGCCTTCTTCTTGCCGCCCTTCTTCTTCGCAACCTTTTTCTTGGCGGCCTTCTTCTTACCCGCCTTCTTCTTGGCTACGCGCTTCTTGGCGACTTTCTTCTTGGCGGCTTTTTTCTTGCCGGCCTTTTTCTTGGCTACCTTCTTCTTCGCAACCTTCTTCTTGGCTGCGACCTTCTTCTTCGTGGCTACCTTCTTCTTTGCGACGACCTTCTTCTTCGTGGTCGTTTTCTTCTTGGAAGCGGCTTTCTTACGAGTGGCCATCTGGGTATTCCTCCAAGTTGTTAACAGGGGTCCGCAACTGAGTATAAACAGGTCGAACCAAAATGCCAGTTTTTTGTTGAAGTTTTTGCCGACAACCTGTAGAGGGGCGAGCGGCGGTCAGGCGCCGTGGACGGCTCGTCGGAGCGGCGCGAAGTCTGTCGATGCGTGTCCGTCGTGCACGATGCAGTACCGTCCACCGGGTGCGCATTGCATCGCATGCTGCGCGAGCGCGCTGGCGTCCGTGTCCCCGCGATGCGGGGGGGCGACGTGTGTGGATGTCGTGCGGTGTAAGGAATCTCTTACAGGTCGAACGCGCAGGAGGGCGAGGAAACGCCTTTATTCCAGGCTCAGAATGAAGTCCCACTGCGCCTTGGTGACCGGCATGACCGACAGGCGGTTGCCGCGCCGCACCAGTGCCAGCTCGGCCAGCTCGGGACGGTCCTTCAGCTCGGCGAGGGTGATGGTGCGCTTGAGTTTGCGTTCGAAGGCGACGTCGACCATGTACCAGCGCGGGTTGTCCGGTGTGCTCTTCGGGTCGTAGTACCTGCTCTCGGGATCCTGTGCCGTGTGGTCCGGGTAGCCGCCGCGGACGATCTTCACGATCCCGACGATGCCGGGTTCGTCGCAGTTGGAGTGGTAGAAGAAGGCCAGATCCCCCGGCCGCATCTGGTCGCGCATCATGTTGCGGGCCTGGTAATTGCGAACCCCGTCCCAGTGTTCGGTCTGCCGGGGACGCTTGCGCAGATGGTCGATGCCGAAGACATCGGGCTCGGATTTCATCAGCCAGTAGTTCATGGGGGCTCTCGGGATTCGGGATTCGGGGGACAGTGTGGCGGTGTCGCGGCGGGTGTCAACCGCGACGGGATTCCTGTGCGCAGGTGTACACCGCCTTCTCCGTGACGACCGCGTGCAGCGGCACGTCCCAGGGCCGATGCGGCAGGTGGGGCCGGCACTGGAAGTCGTGGGCCAGGCCGATGAGCCGCGGCCGCAGCCAGCGGGTGTGGCGCAGCAGATAGGCGAAGCTGCGGTCGTAGAAGCCGCCGCCCATGCCGAGCCGGTGCCCCTGCGGATCGAAGGCGACCAGCGGCGTCAGCACCAGATCGAGGGCCAGAGGGGAGACGCGGGTACGGGCGGCGCGTGCGGGTTCGGGAATGCCGAAGCGGTTGTCGACGAGCGGCTCGTCGGCATCGTAGCGCGCGAACCACAGGCGGCTGTCGCCGTGCGGGAGCAGGACGGGGAGGTAGAGCGTCTTGCCCATCGCGCGCGCGCGGGCAACGAGCGGCGCGGTGTCCATCTCGCCGTCGGCGGGCAGATAGACGGCGATGCGCCGTGCGTTGCGGAAGGCGTTCAGGCCGGTGAGCAGGCGGGTGCAGCGGTCGGCGTGACGGGCATGCTCGGCCGGCGAGAGCGCCCGGCGGGCCTGGCGCAGCGCGGCGCGCAGGGCGCTGCGGTCAGCCGCTGACGGGGCGTCGGGTGGCCGGGTCATGGATGCGCACGGGCTGATGGATCGGGAAAGAGAAGAGAGGCACCCCCCGCATCTGCCGTCGCGGCCCTCGACCTTGAACCCTGGGTCCATGTGGGAGCGATGGCGGCATCTTCAGGCTTACCGCTGCGAAGGCGGGCATGCACACCGACGCCGCAAGCCAAGCCCCCGGGGTCGATGAATGTAGGCTCAAGAATGTAGCAAGCCGCTAACATGCAGGGCAGGGAATGCCTCGGGACGGATTATACCCCAGAGCGTACCGCGGGCGGGGATTTTACAGTTCGAGCTGATTGCCCTTGTTGAGCGCCAGCTCGATCTTCTCCTGCAGGGAACGGATGCGGGCGCCGACCGACTGCTGGACGTCCTGCTTGCGGGACCGCAGTTCGAGCAGTTCGTTGGCCATGTTGAGCGCGGCGATGACGGCGATCCGGTCCAGGCCGACGACCTTGCCGGAGTCGCGGATCTCGCGCATCTTGGAATTGAGCAGCTCGGCGGACGCCATGAGATCGTCGCGCTCGTCCTCGGGGCAGGTGACCAGGAATTCCTTGTCCAGGATGTGCACGGACACCGGCTTCGGCGCCTTGCTCATGCGCTGTGCTCCATCGCCTTGAGGCGGTTGATCATGGCTTCCACACGGGAGCGGGCCAGTTCGTTGCGTTCGATGAGCTGGGCGCGCTCGGCGGTCATGGTCTCCTGCTGCGCCCGCAGCGAACGGTTCTCCTCCTTCAGCCGCTCGACGCTGCGGATGAGTTCCTCGATGCGATACTCCAGACGTTTAAGATCCTGATCTATCGCTTGTTGTGGGCTCGTTTTCAGCATGCGGCCACTATAGTGCCGGGGGCAGGGCCGGTCAATCTCCCGCCCCCGGGCGGCGGCTGTGGCATAATCGCGGCCTTCGAATCGCCGTGGTTCACCGAACCTCGTCGGGGAGCCCCCGGCCCGCCATCCATATATATGTCCCGGCGCACCGCCCCGGCGCGGATTGTGCCGCCCACCGAGCAAGCTCTTATGCCGCAGCCCCGTCATCCCGATTTCCTCGAACTCGATCAGGTGCTTGCCCGTGCCGACGCGGCGGCGGGCGCGGCCGAGGTGCATGGTCTGCTGTGCGGCCTGTGGTGTTCCGCCGGGCGCGTGGACGAAGGGCTGTGGCTGGCCCAGGTCTTCGAGGATGCGGATCCGCAGAACGTGTCGGTGCAACAGGGCCGCGCCGCCGTCCAGGCGCTGGCCGACTGGACCGTCCCCGCCCTGAACGACCCCGTCCTGGGCATGGACCTGCTCCTGCCCGCCGACAGCGAGCCGCTGGCCGATCGCATCGCCGCCCTGGGCGAGTGGTGCCAGGGCTTCCTGCTCGGCCTCGCTGCGGGCGGCATCGTCCAGGACACGCCGCTCCCCGACGACGTCGCCGAACTGATACGCGATTTCACGGAGATTTCCCGCGCCGGCTTCGATGTCGAAGCCGGCGACGAGGAGGACGAGGACGCGTTGGCCCAGATCATCGAATACGTGCGCGTCGGCGTCCTGCTCATCAACGACGAGCTCCAGCCGACCGGAGCGGCGCCGCGGCTGCAATGACAATAAGGCAGCCATGGAAAACACGGAAAGCACGGACGAAACCCTTTTTGCCACGAAACCCACGAAATCCACGAAAGTCATGAGACGAGAAATCTGCCTCTCCGGCCTGGGGGTTGTAACCCTCGACCCGTCCGTGTTTTCCGTGGCTGGGTTTTCGCCTTGAGATCTTTCGTGGGTTTCGTGGATTTCGTGGCCATCCGGCCCTTCACCCGGGGGCGAAAAAATTTTCCGGCCGCGATATTCTTCAGCGCATGCCGACAGCCCCGACCGGAGCCTCATGAAGACCACCGAATTCGCCCGCCGCCGCAGGCAGCTCATGCGCATGATGGGGCATGATTCCATCGCCATCCTGCCCACGGCGTTGGAGAAGATCCGCAACCGCGACGCCGAGTATCCCTTCCGGCCCGACAGCGATTTCTATTATCTGACCGGCTTTCCGGAGCCGGAGGCCGTGCTGGTGCTGGTGCCGGGCCGCAAGCACGGCGAGACCATCCTGTTCGTGCGCGACCGCGATCCCGAGCGCGAGACCTGGACCGGGCGCCGTGCCGGCCCCGAGGGCGCCTGCGCACGCTACGGCGCCGACGATGCCTTCCCCATCGGCGACATCGACGACATCCTGCCCGGCCTGATCGAAGGGCGCGAACGCGTCTTCTACACCATGGGCGTGCATCCGGACTTCGACGCCCACGTCATCGCCTGGGTGAACCGCATCCGCGAGGGCGCGCGCTCGGGCCAGCGCACCCCGGGCGAGTTCGTCTCGCTGGAACATCTGCTGCACGACATGCGCCTGTACAAGAGCGCGGCCGAGATCAGGACCATGAAGCACGCCGCCCGGGTGGCCGCCGCCGCGCATCGGCGCGCCATGCAGGTCTGCCGGCCGGGCATGTGGGAATACGAGGTCGAGGCCGAGTTCAGTCACGAGTTCCGCCGCCACAACTGCCATCACGCCTATTCGCCTATCGTCGGCGGCGGCGCCAACGGCTGCATCCTGCACTACAACGAAAACGACATGCAGCTCAACGACGGCGACCTGCTGCTGATCGACGCCGGCGCCGAATACGACTGCTACGCCTCGGACATCACCCGCACCTTCCCGGTCAACGGCCGCTTCAGCAAGCCGCAGCGCGCGCTCTACGAGCTGGTGCTGGCGGCCCAGGCCGCGGCCATCGCCAAGGTCAGGCCCGGCAACCACTGGAACGATCCGCACGACGCCGCGGTCAAGGTGCTGACCAAAGGGCTGGTCGAACTCGGTCTCCTCAAAGGCCGGGTGAGCGCGCTGATCAAGGATCAGGCCTACCGGCGCTTCTACATGCACCGCACCGGCCACTGGCTGGGCATGGACGTGCACGATGTCGGCGACTACAAGGTCGGCGACGAGTGGCGCGTGCTCGAGCCCGGCATGGTCCTGACCGTGGAGCCCGGCCTGTACATCCCGGAAGGCAGCAAGGGCGTCGCCAGGAAGTGGTGGAACATCGGCATCCGCATCGAGGACGACGTGGTGGTCACCAAGGACGGCTGCGAGGTCATCACCGCCGGCGTGCCCAAGACGGTGGCGGAGATCGAGGCGCTGATGGCGGAGAGCAGTTGCAAGTCGCAAGATACAAGATACAAGTAAAGGCGCAACGTGGTTGCTTTTTGCTTGTATCTTGCAACTTGTATCTGCGACAACGAGGCCATCGCGACTTGACTTTCCACTATGCTCGACGGAACTGAGGTCCCATGACATCCAGCCACTACGACATCCTCATCAGCGGCGGCGGACTGGTCGGGGCGAGCCTGGCCTGCGCG
>JAJJPM010000010.1:0-6987 GCA_032907525.1 Gammaproteobacteria bacterium | reverse complement strand
GCGCCATCAGGATCTGAGTGGACTTGCGGCGAGGAGGAACGGACGGATGCGTCAGATCGTGCTGGATACCGAAACCACCGGCCTGGAGCCGGCCGAAGGTCATCGCATCATCGAAATCGGCTGCGTGGAACTGGTGAACCGCCGGCACACCGGCCGCAGCTTCCATCAGTATCTGCAGCCCGACCGGCCGATCGACGCCGGCGCCGTCGAGGTCCACGGCATCACCGACGCATTCCTGGCCGACAAGCCGCGCTTCGCCGACGTCGTCGAGGATTTCCTGGAATTCGTGCGCGACGCCGAACTCGTCATCCACAACGCGCCCTTCGACGTGGGGTTTCTCAACCACGAGCTGAAACTGCTGGGCGGAAACCGGGGGGACATCGGCAGCTATTGCGCCGTCCTCGATACGCTGGCGCTGGCGCGCCGCCTGCATCCGGGACAGAAGAACAGTCTCGACGCCCTCTGCAAGCGTTACGCCGTCGACAATTCGCGGCGCGAACTGCATGGCGCCCTGCTGGACGCGGAGATCCTCGCCGACGTCTATCTCGCCATGACCGGCGGACAGGGCAGCCTCTCCCTGGAAGGTGCGCAAGCGGACACGACGGCCGCGGCCAGTGCGGCCATCCGCCGTCTGAGCGCAACCCGTGCGCCGTTGCGCGTGATCCGCGCCACGCGTACCGAGCAAGAGGCGCACGTTGCGCGCCTGCAGGCGATCGACGCGGCCAGCGGGGGAAACTGCCTATGGCGGCGGCTGAGCGGTGGCGAGGAATAGCCCGGGCCAATCCGACCCTTCGGGTGGTGCGTCCGCACCCCCGGTCCGTCGATGTCCCCCGTCTGGCTCAGTGCGCGGCGACGCCCGGCTCGTCGAGGTGCAGCAGCTCCAGCAGCCGATAGGTATCGATCGGCTTTGGCAGGCACGCTTCCGCACCGGCCGCCAGGATGCGCTGGACATTCTCCGTCGTCGGGGCGCCCGTCATGGCGATCACCCGGATGTCGCGGGTGGTGCGGTCGCCCTTGAGCAAATGGCAGACCGTGAAGCCGTCCACCCCGGGCATCCCCAGGTCGAGCAGGACGATGTCCGGGTGCAGGGTCTCGACCTGGCGCCCGGCCTCGAAGCCGTTCGTCGCGATCTCGACGCCGTCGACGCCGGGGCGCCCGCTGAGAAACGCCTGGAGGAATTCGCCGAAGTGGATATCGTCCTCGACGATCAGGACATGCTTGCCGCCATCCCCCGGCCAATTCGGCGTCAGCCCCCGCTCCTCGGCGAAGCGGATCAGTTCCTGACGCAGAAACCGGCGGTGGCCACCCGCGGTCAGCGCCGCGTGCAGCAACCCCTTCTGCGCCCACTGCCGGACGGTGACGGGTGACACCATGAACAGCTGGGCCACTTCATTCGGGGTGTAATAGTTTTTGGAATCCATCGTGATGCCATCCCTAGAAGCTCGATGAAAGCCTGCACTGCCGTTGCCGACAGCGTCCCCGATCCTACTGCAAAATTCCCGTCCGTCCAATCGGTTAATTCGATAGGTGGGCCGGCGGATGACGCCCGCGCGGGAGCCGCTTCCGGCGTGTGGGCATAAGCCCATGACGCGGTGCGGAAAAGCCTGACACCGCAAGGCGCCGAAATGGCCGGCCCGCAGTCGCCGGCGGAGGGGGGACTACGGTAGACTACGCGCCATTTGCGGCCGTTCAAGACTCTGCAGGGGCAGGGTGGGCCGGTCGGGCCGGGGGCCCGCGGCCTGCATACAACAAAGGCGTCGCGATAAGGATCCAGACATGTTGAAGGTGGAAGACGCGAAGATTGCGGTGGTGGGCCTTGGGTATGTCGGCCTGCCGCTGGCGGTGGAATTCGGCAAGTGCCTCCCGACGGTGGGTTTCGACATCAAGGCCGAGCGCATCGCCGAACTGCGCGCCGGACACGACAGCACCCTGGAGGTCTCGCCGGAGGAACTGGCGGCCGCGACGCGGTTGAGCTACGCCGACGGTCTCGACGGCATCGCCGGCTGCAACGTCTACATCGCCACGGTGCCTACCCCCATCGACCGCTACAAGCGCCCCGATCTCACACCCATCGAGAGCGCCAGCCGCACCATCGGCCGCGTACTGAAGAAGGGCGACGTCGCCATCTTCGAGTCGACCGTCTATCCCGGCGCCACCGAAGAGGTCTGCGTGCCGATCATGGAGCGTGAGTCGGGTCTGAAGTTCAACCGGGATTTCCATGTCGGCTACAGTCCGGAGCGCATCAATCCGGGCGACAAGGAACACCGCGTCAGCACCATCCTCAAGGTCACCTCGGGCTCCACGCCGGAGGCAGCCGACTTCATCGATGCGCTCTACCGCCGGATCATCACGGCCGGCACCCACAAGGCCAGCAGCATCCGCGTCGCCGAAGCCGCCAAGGTCATCGAGAACACCCAGCGCGACGTCAACATCGCGCTCATCAACGAACTCGCGCTGATCTTCGAGCGCCTGGGCATCGATACCGAGGAGGTGCTCAAGGCCGCCGGCACCAAATGGAACTTCCTGCCATTCCGGCCCGGCCTGGTCGGCGGGCACTGCATCGGTGTCGACCCCTACTATCTGACGCACAAGGCCCAGGAAATCGGTTACCACCCCGAGGTGATCCTGGCCGGACGGCGGATCAACGACGGCATGGGCGCGCACGTCGCCGAACGCGTGGTCAAGCTCATGACCCGGCGGCGCATCCACGTCGCCGGCGCCAACGTGCTGATCATGGGTCTGACCTTCAAGGAGAACTGCCCTGATCTGCGCAACACCCGCGTCGTCGACGTGATCGAGGAGTTCAAGGGCTTCAACGCCAACGTGGACGTCTACGATCCCTGGGTGGACCCGCAGGAGGCGCTGCACGAGTACGGCCTTGCCATGACCGCCGAACCCGCGACCGGGCACTACGATGCGATCATCCTGGCCGTGTCGCACCGCCAGTTCGTCGAGATGGGCGCGGAGCGCATCCGTGCCCTCGGCAAGCCGACCTGCGTCCTGTTCGACGTGAAGTACGTACTGCCGCCCGACCGGGTGGACGGCCGTCTGTAACCGCCATCGACCGCACATCGCGAGGATTCCCATGAAGGTACTGATCACCGGCGCGGCCGGATTCATCGGCTCGAATCTGGCCATGCGTCTGCTGGAACGCGGCGACGAGGTCGTCGGCATCGACAATCTCAACGACTATTACGATGTCGAGCTGAAGAAGGCGCGCCTGGCCCGGGTGGCGAAGTTTCCGGGGTTCACCGACCTGCGCGTGAACCTCGAGGACCGCGCCGCCGTCGCCGAAGCATTCGCCAGACACAGGCCGAATCGCGTGGTGAATCTGGCTGCCCAGGCTGGTGTGCGCTATTCGCTGGAGAATCCGCATTCCTACGTGGACACGAATCTGGTCGGCTTCGTGAATGTCCTCGAAGGCTGCCGCCACAACGGTGTCGAACATCTGGTGTACGCCTCCAGCAGCTCGGTCTACGGTGCCAACACGAAGATGCCGTTCTCGGTGCATCACAATGTCGACCATCCGGTCAGTCTGTATGCGGCCAGCAAGAAGGCCAACGAGCTGATGGCACACACCTACAGTCATCTGTTCCGCCTGCCGACCACCGGCCTGCGCTTCTTCACTGTGTACGGTCCCTGGGGCCGTCCCGACATGGCGCTGTTCATGTTCACGCGCAACATCCTCGCCGGCAAGCCGATCGACGTCTTCAACTACGGCAGGCACCGTCGCGACTTCACCTACATCGACGACATCGTCGAAGGTGTGATCCGAACGCTCGACCGCATCCCCGAGCCAAATCCGAATTGGAGCAGCGATGCGCCGGATTCCGCGACCAGCAACGCGCCCTACAGGCTCTACAACATCGGCAACAACCAGCCGGTGGAACTGATGCACTACATCAAGGTGCTGGAGGACTGCCTGGGCAGGAAGGCCGAAATGAACCTGCTGCCGCTGCAGCCCGGTGATGTGCCCGACACCTATGCGGATGTCGAGGATCTGGTGAAGGACGTAGGCTATAAGCCGGCCACCTCCGTCGAGGACGGCATCGCCCGTTTCGTGGCCTGGTACCGGGAGTACTTCAAGGTCTGACAACTTGGTTCAACACGAAGGCGCGCGAAGGAATATCTTCGATGGCCACGAAACCCACGAAATCCACGAAAAATGAATTATGCGGAACCCCGCATTCTTTCCCGTTCGTGGGTTCCGTGGATTTCGTGGCCAACAGGGTTTTGGTTTCCCTTCGCGCGTCTTCGTGTCGGAGGCTGTTCCGGTCCTGTCAGCCGTAGACTTCGCCCCGGGCGAGTTTCTTTTCCCACTCCAGCGACGTCTTCACGATCAGATCCAGGTCGTCGAAGCGCGGCGTCCAGCCGAGTACGCTGCGGGCCTTGTCGGACCTGGCGACCAGCGAGGGCGGGTCGCCGGCGCGGCGCGCGACCTCCTCGACATTGATTCTGTGGCCGGCGACGCGTTCGACGGCATCGATGACTTCCTTGACGCTGTAACCGTGGCCGTAGCCGCAGTTGAGCGTGATCGAGGCGCCGCCCTTGCGCAGGTAATCCAGTGCCTTCAGATGCGCATCGGCGAGGTCTTCGACATGGATGTAGTCGCGCACACCGGTGCCGTCGGGCGTCGGGTAGTCGGTGCCGAACACCAGCAGCTTCTCGCGCCGGCCCACGGCGACCTCGCAGGCGACCTTGATGAGCAGCGTGGCCTTGCGGGTGGACTGGCCGATCCTGCCGTCCGGACTGCAGCCGGCGACGTTGAAGTAGCGCAGCGCCACATGGCGCAGATCCGAGGCCAGGGACAGGTCGCGCAGCATCCACTCGGTCATCAGCTTGGAGGTGCCGTAGGGATTGATCGGTGCGTTCGGCGTATCCTCGGTCGCGAGCGGGCCCTCCGGAATGCCGTAGACCGCCGCGGTGGAGGAGAAGATGAAATGCTTCACGCCCGCGGCCTGGCAGCAGGCCAGCAGATTGCGCGTGCAGCAGGTGTTGTTGCCGTAGTACTTGAGCGGATCGGCGACGGATTCCGGCACGATGGTGTGGGCGGCGAAATGCAGCACGGAGTCGATGCCGTGCCGGTTCAGCAGATCGGAAACCAGGGCCTGATCGCCGGTGTCGCCGACCACCAGTTCGGCGCCGGGCACCACCGCCTCGCGGAAGCCGGTGGACAGATTGTCCAGGACCACGACCTTTTCGCCGGCCTCCACCAGCTGCCGCACCACGTGGCTGCCGATATAGCCGGCACCGCCCGTCACCAGCGTTCCCCTCGTCGTCATCGTCGTCTCCGTTCTCTCTTCTTATGGAACGGCGTCCGCACGGGCCGGAACCGGCGCGGTTGCCGAGCGGGGATGATAACAGAATCGCCGGCGGCTTCCGTGTCTGGATGCCGGTCCTCGATCGAGGCTAGAATGGGCCGAAACCAACAACAGGGGCGGCTGCGACGGCCCGCCCGGTACAGGCCTCCGGGCACTCCCGCGGCGGCATCGAGGAACAACCCATGCGTTTCACCCACCTGCTCGGTCTGATGCTGTGCGTGCCTGTGTTCGTCCAGGCCGGCGAACTGGTCATCGCGGCCGGCGACAAGATCCAGACCTTCGAGCGCTTCTGGGAGGATTACGAGCGCTGCAAGGCGCGTGAGGAGTTCACGCCGGTGCGCGGCGAATACGAGACCCAGGAGGATTACCGCCGGCGCGTCGAGGCCCTGCGGATCGGCTGCGACACCTACCGGCGTGTCGAGTCCGCGCGCATCGATGTACCGGTGGAGCTGAGCTACGACGTCGACGCGCGCCGCTTCCTCTTCGAGCTGCCGGTCACCAAGGGGCTGCGCCTGCAGTATGCGGCGCTGATCCGGGACGATTTCCCGCCCGTGCTGGCGAAGCTGCCGCGCGACCGCTGGCACGTCGACGATCCCACGCCCAAGGCCAGCGCCTACAAGGAATGCACGCTGCGCAGCGCGCAGGCCCAGGGCGGATTGATCGAGCGGGTCGAGCCCTGCCGTACCGATTCGTGGCGGGGCTGCATGACCTATTACCAGCGCGACCTCGACGTGGGCTGGCGCCGCGAGGAGGGCGCGTTCTTCATCGGCGACGTCACGTTCTATGCTTACGCGAACGTGCAGGCGGCGCGCCGTATCAAGGACATGGAAAAGGATCTCGTCTACCGCATCGAAGGGGTGCTCACGGTTCCCGAGCAGAGCTTCGAGGCGCAGCGCGTGGAGATCGTCAACCGCGTCAGCGGCGAGCGCCTCGTGACGCTGGAGCCGTGAGCCCGTGCGGGCGGTGGCGCCGGGGGCGTTCCTCAGGGATGCCCGCTTCTGGGCGGCGCTGCTGGCTGCGCTGCCGCTGTGGGCCGCGGGTTATGTCTGGCTGTCGCCGCCCACCGACTGGGGCTGGCCGCTCCGTCACCCGCGCGAGCTGCTGTATTTCGCGCTGCTCTATCCGCTCATCGAGGAACTGTTGTTCCGCGGACTGCTGCAGGGGCGGCTGCTGCGATCCGCGCCGCTGCGGCGGCACTGGCATGGCCTGACCGGGGCCAATCTCCTCACCAGCGCGGTCTTCACCGGGCTGCATTTTCTCATGCACCCGCCGCTCGCGGCCGCCGCAGTGCTGGCGCCATCCCTGATCTTCGGCTACTTCCGCGACCGCTACGGACGCCTGGAAGCGTCCATCGTGCTGCATATGTTCTACAACCTGGGGTATTTCTGGGTGTTCGGGTGAGGAGTGAGGAGTGAGGAGTGAGGAGTGAGGAGTGAAAATCTTTGGCCACGGAATCCACGGAACAACACGGAAAAATGCTTGTGCTAAAAGGCATTCAGGCGATGCAGCCGCTGCAATAGGGTCGTCCAGCGTGATAGTCCCGGGGTTTTACCCCAAGAATTTTTTCCGTGTTGTTCCGTGGATTCCGTGGCCAAGATCTTTCTTCTCACCCCTCACTCCCCACCGCCTCCGCTTCGCGTACGCCGCCGGCCCACCAGATGCGGCA
>JAJJPM010000009.1:0-7005 GCA_032907525.1 Gammaproteobacteria bacterium | reverse complement strand
CCCCTGGGCAGATTCGCCTCCAGCGTGGGACTCGGCGCTCCGGCGGTCCCGTTCGTCGCGCAGCCGACTTGCGACAGCCGGAGGCGGAGCGACGAACGGGACCGCCGGAGCGTCAGCCAGCGAGCCTGAAAGCGTATTGCGCCGGATGATCGGACGACACATCCCGGCGCATGGCGGAGCTCAACGCGGATACCCGTATCCACGGGTACGGCTGCTACAGTCTGCGAGAATCCTGGCGGGAACCTGAAACCCGCGCCATCCCGGTACGACTCTTGCACCGCGTCCGAGGCATCGAGCCGCGCCGGATCGCCGGCGCGGCAGGAGTGCCGGACATGCCCACGCAACGCCAAGCCAAGGACACCCACCACAAGGCCCTGGACGTCAATCTGGACGCGCGCGTCTACGGCAGCATCGCCGAGATCGGCGCCGGCCAGGAGACGGCGCGCTGGTTCTTCCGGGTCGGCGGCGCGGCCGGCACGCTGGCCAAGACCATGTCCGCCTACGACATGAAGTTCAGCGACGCCATCTACGGCCCGGCGCCGCGCTACGTATCGCGCGAGCGCCTGCAGGCCATGCTGAACCACGAATTCGAGCTGGTGGTCGAGCGCCTGGACGCCGCGCGCGGCGCCGAATCCGCCTTCTTCGCCTTCGCCAACACCGTGGCCGCGCGCAGCTATTCGCGCAAGGAGGACGGCCAGGGCTGGCTGGGCATCCGCTTCCAGACCGCACCGCGCGCCGAGCCCTCGCAGATCGTCGTGCACGTCCACCTGATGGGCAAAAAGAGCCTGCAGGACCAGGAGAGCCTGGGCGTCCTCGGCGTGAACCTCATCCATGGCGCGCTCTATCTGCACGACCGGCCCGAGGCGCTGCTCGAATCGCTGATCGACAACCTGTATCCGGAGCTGGTGGAGATCGACATGATCGACTTCCAGGGGCCGGCCTTCGCGGGCGTCGACAACCGCCTCATGGCCCTGCGGCTGGTGCAGAAAGGACTGGCGCCGGCGGCGATGTTCCTGGCCGACGGCCGGGCCGTCTACCCCGCCGACGCGCTCTACAAGAAGGCCGTGCTGGTGGAGCGCAGCCGCTTCCGTCCGCCGACGCACCTCAACATCCGCATGCTCGCCTGCGCCCGGGCGCAGTTCATCGCCGAGCGCGAGGTGCGCGCGGACGAGGTCTTCGTACTGTCGGAGATGACGCTCAACAACCTCATGGACGGCGGCGACATCGACGTGCGCGATTTTCTGCACCGCACCGAGATCCTGTGCGCCCTCGGCAAGAACGTGCTGATCTCCAACCTGGGCGAGTACTACCGTCTGGCCGCGTATCTGTTCCGCTACACGCAGCGGCCGACGGGCGTGGCCATGGGCGTACCGACGCTCAAGGAGATCTTCGACGAGAAGTACTACACCCACCTGCCGGGCGGCATCCTCGAGTCCTTCGGCCGGCTGTTCAAGTACGATCTGCGGCTGTACGTCTCTCCCTGCCTGGGCGACCGCTGCGGCGACCTGACGACGGTGGAGAACTTCCAGCCGGCGCCGCACCTGCGCCACCTCTACGCCTATCTGTACGACAACGGCTTCATCAAGGGTCTGAACGGCATCGAACCGGATCTGCTGCACATCTATTCGCAGGAGGTGCTGCGCAAGATCCGCTGCGGCGAGCCCGACTGGGAGTCCCTGGTGCCGGAGGAGGTCGCGCGCATGATCCGCGAGCGCCACCTGTTCGGCTGCGGCGAACCCTGCTGACGGCCGGCGCGCCCGGAGCGCTTGGAGCGCGGCCGCCGGCGGGGGACAATGGCCGCATGTCTGCGAACGCACGCCTGCAATCCGTCGACCTGCTGCGCGGCCTGGCCATCGCGCTGATGATCGCCTTCCACTTCAGCTACGACCTCGCCCACTTCGGCTTCGCCCGCTTCGACTTCTACCACGACCCCTTCTGGCTGCACGCCCGCACCCTCATTCTGAGCACGTTCCTGCTGACGGCGGGTATCAGCCTGACGCTCGCCACGCGATCGGGCGTGCGCTGGCGACCCTATCTGCGGCGGCTCGGCTGGATCGCCGGCTGCGCGGCACTGATCAGCCTGGCGAGCCACCTGATGTTCGGGCCGCGCTGGATCTTCTTCGGCGTGCTGCACTTCATCGCGGTGGCCAGCGTCATCGGCCTGCCGTTCGTGCGCGCGCCGCGCCTGGCGCTGGCGGCGGGCCTTGCCCTGCTCGTGCTCGGCAACACCGTCGCGCATCCCGTCTTCGACCGGCCGGCCCTGCAGTGGATCGGCCTCATGACGCACAAGCCGCCGACCGAAGACTATGTCCCGCTGCTGCCCTGGTTCGGCGTGGTGCTGGTCGGTGTCTTTCTCGGTGACCGGCTGCGGACGCACGCCCCGTCGGCACGCCTCGCACGCTGGCGCAGCGACCGCCCGCCGGCGCGCCTGCTGGCCTTCGCCGGGCGCCACAGCCTGCTGATCTACATGCTGCACCAGCCGCTGCTGATCGGCATGCTGTGGCTGGTGAAGCGCGCACTCGCCTGAGCGCCGCGCAGAGACGTCCGCTACACCCGGGGCAGATCGCTCTCGCCCGACAGATACAGGTCCACGGCGCGGGCGCACTGGCGGCCTTCACGGATCGCCCACACCACCAGCGACTGGCCGCGGCGCGCATCGCCGCAGGCGAACACCCCTTCCCGGCTGGTGCGGTAGTCGCCGGCATCCGCACCGACATTGCCGCGCCCGTCCAGTTCGAGACCGAGTGCCCCGATCACGTCGTCGTGCGGAGGATGGCGGTAGCCGATCGCGATCAGGACCAGCTGGGCCGGCAGGCGCCGCACCCGCCCGGGCAGGCGCTCGCGCCGCCAGCCGCCGCCGGTCTCCTCGATCCAGCGCAGGCGCTGCAGCCGCACGCAGCCGACACGACCGCCGTCTCCCTCGAACCCGACCGTATCCCAGCCCCACAGCCGCGCACTGCCCTCGTCCTCGTGATCGCCGGGGCGCAGTTCCGGCACGGGCTCGGGCCAGTGCAGCAGCACATCGCCCTGCGCCGGCGGGGGAGCGTGGTACTGCACCTGGGTCACGCTGCGCGCGCCCTGGCGGATGGCGGTGCCGACGCAGTCGGCGCCGGTGTCGCCGCCGCCGATCACCACCACGTCCCTGCCGCGCGCGTCGATCCGTACGGCGGCGTCCGTGTCGCGGCCGGCGTTGCGGCGGTTCTGCTGAGTGAGATAGTCCAGCGCGAAATGGATGCCGCCGAGCGTGCGGCCCGGAACGTCGATGTCGCGTGGCCGGGCCGCGCCGCAGGCGATCACCGTGGCATGGTTCGTCCGGCACAGCGCCCGGGCATCGACATCGGCGCCGATGTGCGCGCGTGTGCGGAAGCGCACGCCTTCCGCGCCCAGCTGTGCCAGACGGCGGTCCAGCACCCGTTTCTCCAGCCGGAAATCGGGGATGCCGTAGCGCAGCAGGCCGCCCACGCGGTCGGCCTTTTCGTAGACGGTGACGCGATGGCCCGCGCGCGCCAGCTGCTGGGCGCAGGCGAGGCCGGCGGGGCCGGAGCCGATGACCGCCACGCGCCGGAACGAGCGCCGCCGGGCGCGCTGCGGCCGGACCCAGCCGCGCGCCCAGGCGTGTTCGATGATCGCCAGTTCGATGGCCCGGATGGTCACCGGCACGTCCGCCAGCCGCAGCGTGCAGCCGTGCTCGCAGGGTGCGGGACACAACCGCCCGGTGAACTCGGGGAAGTTGTTGGTGGATTCGAGCTGTTCCCAGGCGGCGTGCCAGCGCCGCTCGTTGACCAGCTCGTTCCAGTCGGGGATGAGGTTGTGCACCGGACACTGGCTGTGACACCAGGGCGTGCCGCAGTCCATACAGCGCGCGGATTGCTCCACGACCTGCCCCTCCGGCATGACCTGTTCGTATTCATGCCAGTGCCGGACACGCACCCGTGCCGGCTGCTTGCCGGGCTCGATGCGCGGGTAGCGCAGAAAACCGCGGGGATCGTGCATTACCGACGCCTCCCGAACGGCGCCGCGTCATCTTCACGACGCGGAGACACGTTCCTGGACCGCCCCCGAAGTTTAGGTCACGGCGGCGCCTTCCGCCGCACCGCGACGGGGTTCCAGGCGCGGTGCCCGGCTGAGCGTGAAAACCCTATTGGCCACGGAAACACACGGGCAAAATCCTCGGATGGCCACGAAATCCACGAAACCCACGAAAAAGTATTATTGAAGCGCGGCCCATGTACACGAGCCGCACCCACACCTTTTCGTGGGTTTCGTGGCCATGAACGGATTTTTTTCAGGGCGAATGCTTAACTTGAATGCGGGAAGATTCCCCGGAACGCGCACGCCGACGAGGAGGCACCATGGCCAGACGCACGCTCCCGCTCTCCAAAGTCTACGGCCTGCTCGAGCCCGGGCCGGTAGTCCTGCTCACCACGGCACGCAAGGGCCGGCCGAACGTCATGACCCTGTCGTGGCACTGCATGATGGAGTTCGAGCCGCCGCTGGTGGGCTGCGTGGTCAGCGATCGCGACTACAGCTTCGCCGCCCTGAAGGCCACGCGCGAATGCGTGATCGCCATTCCGACCGTGGAACTCGCCGACCAGGTCGTCGGCTGCGGCAACACGTCAGGGCGAAGCGTCGACAAGTTCGCGACCTTCGGGCTGACGCCGGTCGCCGCGGCGAACGTGGCGGCGCCGCTCATCGCCGAGTGCTACGCCAATCTGGAATGCCGGGTGGCGGACACGCGGATGGTGAACCGGTACGGCTTCTTCGTGCTCGAGGTGGTCAAGGCCTGGATCGACCCGGGGCGCAGGGATCCGCGCACCCTGCATCACCGCGGCCGCGGGGCCTTCATGGTCGCCGGAGAGACCCTCCGGCTGCCGTCGCGCATGAAATAGCGGGACTTACGCGACACGCCTGGCGTAGGGTGCGTCGGCGCAGCGACGCACCGTGGTGCGGAGTTCCGGTGCGTCAGGCTGCGCCTCGACGCACCCTACAGGACCTGGCGCCACGGAAGGACACGGCGTGAGCCCATGGCCACCGGCCCTCACTCGTCGGTCACGCAGCCGTGCGAGGCGTCCTTGACGTTCTTGATGAATTTGTAGAGCGTGCCGCGGGTGGCCGGATAGGGCGGCATCTTCCAGGCGGCGCGGCGCTGCTTCATCTCCTCGTCGGTGAGATCCACGGTCAGCGTGTTGTTCTCGGCGTTGATGGTGATCAGGTCGCCGTTCTGGATCAGGCCGATCGGGCCGCCTTCCTGCGCCTCGGGCACGATGTGGCCGATGATGAAGCCGTGCGAGCCGCCGGAGAAACGGCCGTCGGTCAGCAGCGCGACGTCTTTTCCTAAGCCCGCGCCCATGATCGCCGAGGTCGGCGTCAGCATCTCGGGCATGCCCGGCCCGCCCTTCGGGCCCTCGTAGCGGATCACCACCACGTCGCCCTTGCGGATCTCGCCGTTCTCCAGGCCGGCGAGCATCGCCTCCTCGCGGTCGTAGACGCGCGCGGGGCCGGCGAAGTGCAGGCCCTCCTTGCCGGTGATCTTGGCCACCGAGCCGCCGGGCGCGAGATTGCCCTTGAGGATGCGGATGTGGCCGCTCTCCTTGATGGGCTTCTCGATCGGATAGAACACCTCCTGGCCGGGCGTGAGGCCGGGCAGATCCTTCAGGTTGTCGGCGATAGTCCGCCCGGTGACGGTCATGCAGTCGCCGTCGAGCAGATCCTTCTCGAGCAGATACTTCATCACCGCCGGCGTGCCGCCGACCTTGTGCAGGTCCTCCATCACGTACTTGCCGGAGGGCTTGAGGTCGGCCAGGAACGGCACGCGGTCGGAGACCTTCTGGAAATCGTCGATGGAGAGCTTCACGTCCACCGCGCGCGCCATCGCCAGCAGGTGCAGCACGGCGTTGGTGGAGCCGCCTGTGGCCATGACGATCACCATGGCGTTCTCGAAGGCGGCGCGGGTCATGATGTCGCGCGGTTTGAGATCGAGCTCCAGCAGGCGGCGCATGGCCGCGCCTGCCGCGTGGCATTCGGCGATCTTGCCCGGCTCGACGGCCGGCACGGAGGAGCTGTACGGCAGGCTCATGCCCATGGCCTCGATGGCGGTGGCCATGGTGTTGGCGGTGTACATGCCGCCGCAGGCGCCGGCACCGGGGCAGGCGTGCTTGACGATGTCCTCGCGCTTCTCCTCGGTGATCTTGTGGGCGATGAACGCACCGTAGCTCTGGAAGGCGGTGACGATGTCGTACACCTCGCCGCTCTCCTCGCCATGGCTGTGACCGGGTTTGATGGTGCCGCCGTAGATCATCAGCGCGGGGCGGTTCAGGCGGCCCATGGCGATCAGCGTGCCGGGCATGTTCTTGTCGCAGCCGGGGATGGCGATCAGGCCGTCGTACCACTGCGCGCCCATCACGGTCTCGATGGAGTCGGCGATGATCTCGCGCGACTGCAGCGAGTAGCTCATGCCGTCGGTACCCATGGAGATGCCGTCGGACACGCCGATGGTGTTGAAGCGCATGCCGACCAGGTCCGCCGCGACCACGCCCTTCTTGACCTCGGCGGCGAGGTCGTTGAGGTGCATGTTGCAGGTGTTGCCCTCCCACCAGACCGAGGCGATGCCGATCTGGGCCTTGTCCATATCGGCCTCGGTCAGGCCGGTGCCGTACAGCATGGCCTGGGACGCGCCCTGGCTCTTGGGCTGGGTGATGCGGGAACTGTAGCGGTTCAGCTTCTGCGCCATGGAAAATCTCCGGGGATGGGGCGTGATGCGAGCCGGCTATTGTAGCGGTCCGGCGGCGCGGCTGCACCCGCCGGCGCGCGGGGGCGGCGATTGACAAAAATCGGGGCGGTCATGGGGCCCGGATGGCCACGAAATCCACGAAAGGTATGAGAGGGAAAACCGTCTCTGGGAAACGCGGTTTGCAGCCCGTACGTACCCGTGTTTTTCCCCTAAAGATTTTCGTGGGTTTCGTGGATTTCGTGGCCATCCCGTCTCAACTGCTGCGGCGGCTGTCC
>JAJJPM010000008.1:0-29693 GCA_032907525.1 Gammaproteobacteria bacterium | reverse complement strand
GACCTGATCGTTCAGCGACCGGTTTTATTTCTCAAATCGTTTTGTGGGTTTCGTGGATTTCGTGGCCATCCTCCTTTCTAGCCGCGCTTCGCCAGCAGGCGGTCGAGCTGGTTGGCGAAGGCCTGGCGGTCGGACGGGCCGAGGCTGGAAGGGCCGCCGGTCTCCACGCCGCTGCTGCGCAGATCGGCCATGAAATTGCGCAGCGACAGGGCTTCACGGACGTTCTCTTCGGTGTAGAGCGTACCGCGCGGATTGAGCGCGATCGCCCCCTTGTCGATGGCGCCGGCCGCCAGCGGGATGTCGGCGGTGATCACCAGATCGCCCGGCTGCGCCAGCTCCACGATGCGGTTGTCCGCGACATCGAAGCCCGCCGGCACCTGCATGGATCTGATGAACGGCGACGGCGGCGTGCGCAGCGGCTTGTTGGCCACCAGCGTCACCGGCACCTGCGTGCGCACCGCGGCGCGGAACAGGATCTCCTTGATCACCGCCGGACAGGCATCGGCATCGACCCAGATGTGCATAGGGGATTCCACCAAAAACATATCGCCACGAAATCCACGAAACCCACGAAAGGTATTGAGGCCGCGGGTGTGTATCGATCACCTCATCCCGGGGTGCTGGCCGGGCCGCCTGGTGATCGGGCTGTGTCCCTCACACCATTTCGTGGATTTCGTGGCTATACGGATTTCACTTGTCCTTGAGCAGGTCCTTCAGCGCGGCGAAGGGGTTGTGCATGGCGGTGGGACCGGACTTGCCGCTCGCCTGGGCCTTGCCGAGGCCGGCGGCTTCGAGCTGGCGCTGGTGCTCGTTGTCGTGGCAGTAGAGGCACAGCAGCTCCCAGTTGCTGCCGTCGAGCGGATTGTTGTCGTGGTTGTGGTCGCGGTGGTGGACGGTGAGTTCGCTCAGATTCGCGCGCGTGAACTCGCGTCCGCAGCGTCCGCAGACCCAGGGGTAGAGCTTCAGCGCACGTTCGCGATAATCCTTCTCGCGCTCGTCGCGCTGACGGTGGGCCTCGGCGACGATCCGGTCGAGCTTGTCGGGGTCGGGGTTGCGGGTGGCCATGGAAATCACTGCGCCGAATGGATACCGGACAATCTACCGGACGCCGGCCGTGTCCGCAAATGGACTTAGGGCTGTCCCTCGCCCCGCGTCCGCGCCACCGTCCGCAGCCGCAGGTGCAGCGCCGCCTTGGCCAGCATGTGCGCACTCACCGGGGCGGTGATGAACAGGAACAGGGTGATGAGCAGCTCGTGCAGACTGAGGCCGTCGCCGCGGGTGGAGAAGTACAGCACCGAACCGACGATCATGCCGCCGACGCCGAGGGTGGTGGCCTTGGTCGGGCCGTGCAGGCGCATGTAGAAGTCCGGCAGGCGTGCGAGGCCCAGCGAGCCGATGAGGGCGAAGCCGGCGCCGACGAGCAGGCACAGTGCCACGAGCGCTTCGATCACGGTTTCGAGCATGGTCGTCCCTCCCTATTCGATGATGTCGCCGCGCAGCAGATACTTGGCGATCGCCACTGTGCCCACGAAGCCCATCATGGCGATCAGCAGCGCCGCCTCGAAATAGATCGCCGTGTCCAGATGGATGCCGAACAGCACCAGCAGGGCGATGCTGTTCACGTACAACGTGTCCAGCGCCAGAATGCGGTCGGGCAGGTCGGGCCCGCGCAGCACCCGCCAGAGATTGAGCAGCAGCGCCACCGCCATGAGCGCGAAGGCGATCGGTATGGCCAGGTCTAGCATTCGAAGATCTCCTTCAGCGGCGTCTCGTAGCGCCGCTTGATCTGCGCGATCAGGGCGTCGGCGTCGTCGAGATCCAGCGCATGGATCAGCAGGCTGCGGCGGTCGGCGCTGATGTCGGCCGACACCGTGCCCGGCGTGAGCGACACGGTGCTGGCGAGCAGGGTGATGGCGAACTCGTCGCGCAGCTCGATGGGCATGCGGACGAATGCCGGGCGCAGCCGGGCCGCCGGGCCGAGGATCAGGCGCGCGACGTGCAGGTTGGCGACGACGATGTCCCATACCAGATTCAGGCCATACAGAACGAGCAGAAGCGGCCGCCGGATGCGCGGATGATCCGGCCAGAAGGCGTTGCTGAACGACGGCACCAGCACGGCCAGCACCAGCGCGAACAGCACCGACCCCGGCGAGACGGAATTCACCAGCAGCAGCCAGACGGCGAACAGCGTCAGGCTGAGCAGCGGGTGCGGCAGCCAGCGGCGCGGGCGGATCATGGCCGCGTCTCCCGGTCGGCGCGGGCGTAGGCCGTGCGGCCGTCATGCCCCAGCACGGCCCTGATGTAGCCGGAGGGATCGGCGAGCTGCCCGGCAGTGGCCCGGGTATAGGCCGTCACCGGCGCGGCGAACAGACTGAGCAGCGGGCTCGCGCCGATCAGCAGCACGGCGGCCGCGACCCGCAGACGGTCTGCGCGTCCGGCCACCGCCGGCGCATCTTCGGTGCGCCAGAACAGCCGGCTGCCGGCGCGGCTGAGCGCGATCAGAGCGAGCAGTCCGCCGCCGAGCAGCACGCCCCAGTACCATGCCGTCTGCGTGCCGCTGATCCCGTCACCGGGGGCGGTCGCCGCCAGCAGCTGCAGCTTGCCGACGAAGCCGCTCAGCGGCGGCATTCCGACCACCGCCACGGCGGCGATGAAGAACAGCACGCCGAACAGGCCCGGCTGGCTGAGCGGCGGCGCGATCTCCAGCAGATGATCGCCGTGCGTGCCGCGCTGGCGGCGGATGCTGCCGGCGAGCAGGAACAGTCCGCCGGTCACCAGCGTAGTGTGCAGCAGGTAGTACAGCGCCGCGCCCAGCACCGCGGTGCTGCCCAGCCCGATCGCCGCCAGCAGGGTGCCCACGGAGACGATCACCAGATAGGCGATCAGGCCGCGCAGCTCGGTCGCCGCCAGCGCGCCGATTGCACCCAGCACCAGCGTCGCCAGACCGAGCGGCCACAGCCAGGGCAGGGCGACATCGGCCAGCATCCCGGCTTCGGCACCGAAGATCAGGGTGTAGACGCGCAGAATCGCATACACCCCGACCTTGGTCATGATGGCGAACAGCGCCGCCACCGGCGCGCGCGCCGCCGCGTAGGCGCGCGGCAACCAGAAGTACAGCGGCAGCAGCGCGGCCTTCAGCGCGAACACCACCAGCAGCAGCAGTGCGGCGGCGCGCAGCAGCGGCGCCTCTCCGGCGCCCGCCTGCGCGACCCGCACCGCCATGTCGGCCATGTTGAGCGTGCCGGTGATGCCGTAGAGCGTGCCGACCGCGAACAGGAACAGGCTCGAGCCGGTCAGGTTCAGCACCACGTAGTGCAGCCCCGCGCGGCTGCGCGCCGGCCCCTGGCCGTGCAGCAGCAGGGCGTAGGAGGCGATCAGCAGCACCTCGAAGAACACGAACAGGTTGAACAGGTCGCCGGTCAGGAAGGCGCCGTTCAGTCCGAGCAGCTGGAACTGGAACAGGGCATGGAAATGCCGGCCCGCCGTGTCGCTGCCGCGCAGCGCGTAGAGCAGCGTCGGCAGGGCCAGCGCGGCGGTCAGCGCCAGCAGCAGCGCACTCAGGCGGTCGAGCACCAGCACGATGCCGAAGGGCGCGGCCCAGTCGCCGAGCGCGTACACCTGATAGACGCCGTCGTCCACGCGCGCGAGCAGCAGGGCGGCGATCGGCAACAGCGCGGCGGTGGCGGCGAGCGCGATGCCGCGCTGCACGCGCAGGCCGGCCCGCGCATCCAGCCGCGCACTGAGCAGCAGCGCGAGTCCCGCGAACAGCGGCAGCAGGATCGGCGCGATGATCCAGTGGCTCACGGCCGTTCCTCCCCGCCCGTTCCGTCGACGGCTCGCGACGGGTCACCCTGTCCGTCGACATGGTCGTCGCCCAGCTCGCCGCGCGCGCGCAGCGCGAGGATCACGACGAAGGCGGTCATGGCGAAGCCGATGACGATGGCGGTCAGCACCAGCGCCTGCGGCAGCGGATCGGTGTAGGCATCGGCCTGGCCGATCACCGGCGGCCGGCCGGTGGCCAGCCGCCCCATGGCGAACAGGAACAGGTTCACGGCATAGGACAGCAGTGTCAGCCCCATCACCACGGGAAAGGTGCGGGCGCGCAGCAACAGATACACGCCGCAGGCGGTCAGCAGGCCGATGCTGAAGGCGAACAGCAGCTCCATGTCAGGGCGTCTCCCCGCGCGCGCGTTCCAGGACGGTGAGTTTGCCGAGATTGGCGAGGATCAGCAGCGTGGCCCCGACCACGGTCAGGTACACGCCGAGGTCGAACAGCATGGCCGTCGCCAGCTCCAGCTCGCCGATGAGCGGCAGCTCGAAATGGCCGAAGGCCGAGGTCAGGAAGGGGCGGCCGAACCACCAGCTGCCGAGCCCGGTCAGCGCCGAGGTCAGCACGCCGCAGGCGATGACGATATGAAAATCCAGGCGCAGTCGCGGCTGCATCCAGGCGACGCCGCTGGCGACGTATTGCAGGATCAGTGCGACGCCGGTGACCAGACCGGCGATGAAGCCGCCGCCCGGCATGTTGTGGCCGCGCAGCAGCAGGTAGATCGACACCATCAGCGCCAGCGGCAGCAGCGGCCGTGATACCGCGACCAGGATGAGGGGGTTGCGGTCGGCGGCCCAGCGCCGTCCGGCGGCGTCCATGTCCGGCAGCGGCAGGCGCAGGCCGTCGAGCAGGGCGAAGATGCCGAGCGCGGCGATCGCCAGCACGGTGATCTCGCCGAGGGTGTCGAAGCCGCGGAAGTCCACCAGGATCACGTTCACGACATTGGCGCCGCCACCGCCGGGAATGCTGTTGTCCAGATAGTAGCCGGACAGCGTCTCGTAGGGACGCGTCAGCACGCCCCAGGCCAGCGCGCCCACGCCCAGACCGACGCCACCGGCCAGCAGCGCGTCGCGCAGCCGCCGTGCGCCCGAGGTCTCGGCCGGCGTCCGCTGCGGCAGAAAATACAGCGCGAGCATCAGCAGAATGATGGTGACCATCTCCACCGAGAGCTGGGTGAGCGCGAGGTCCGGCGCCGAGAAGCGCGCGAAGGCCACCGACACCACCAGCCCGACCACGCCGAGCAGCACCAGGGCTGCGATCCGCTGCCGATGCCAGACCACCGTCGCCACGGCGCTCGCCGCCAGCAGCAGGGCGCCGACGGCGGTCACCGCATCGACCCCGACCGTGCCGACGGGTCCCGTCAGCGGCATGCCGCGCAGGCTCCAGCCGACCGCGGCCAGCGCGCTGAGGAGCAGCAGCAGGACATAGCGCTGCAGCGATCCGTTCTCCAGGGCGGCCGTCAGCCGCGCCGCCAGCGCGACGATCGCGGCGAGGCTGCGGTCGAACCGCTCCTTGGCGTCGAAGCGCCACAGCAACCGGTCGTGCAGCGCGAACAGCCGGTGCCGCAGCACGTACACGACCGTGCCGCCCGCCAGCGCGACCAGGCTCATCACGAAGGCCATGTTGAAGCCATGCCAGATCGCCAGGCTGTACCCGGGCAGCGCGCCGCCCGGCATGCCGGTCAGCGTGCTGGCGGCGGCGACCGCGAGCAGCGGGGCGACCGTCCAGGCCGGCGCCATGCCCAGCAGCAGGCACAGGGCCGCCAGGATCTCCACCGGGATCTTCATGTAGCGCGGCGGCTCGTGCGGCGTGCGCGTCAGGCCGATGGGTTCGCCGTTGAAGAACACGTCGTGGATGAAGCGCACCGAGTAGGCCACGGCGAAGACGCCGGCCAGCGTGGCGAAGGCGGGGAGGATCCAGGCCCAGTCCGCCAGCCTGGACAGATACAGCGTCTCCGCGAAGAACATCTCCTTGCTCAGGAAGCCGTTCAGCAGCGGCACGCCGGCCATCGACGAGGCCGCCACCATCGCCAGCGTGGCAGTGTGCGGCATGTACTTCCACAGCCCGTTGATCTTGCGCATGTCGCGAGTGCCGGTCTCGTGGTCGATGATGCCGGCGGCCATGAACAGCGAGGCCTTGAAGATGGCGTGGTTGATGATGTGGAACACGCCCGCCACGGCGCTCAGCGGCGTGCCCAGTCCGAACAGCAGCGTGATCAGCCCGAGATGGCTGATGGTCGAATAGGCCAGGAGCCCCTTGAGGTCGTGCTTGAACAGCGCCGTGTACGCGCCGAACAGCAGCGTCGCCATGCCGGTGCCGGCCACCAGATAGAACCACAGTTCCGATCCGGCCAGCGCGGGATACAGCCGCGCCAGCAGGAACACGCCGGCCTTCACCATGGTCGCGGAATGCAGATAGGCGCTGACCGGCGTGGGCGCCGCCATGGCGTGCGGCAGCCAGAAGTGGAAGGGGAACTGCGCCGATTTTGTGAAGGCGCCGAGCAGGATCAGCACCAGCGTGAGCGGATAGAGCGCGTGCGCCTGGATGCGCTCGCCCGCGGCGAGTACGGCGGACAGATCGTAGCCGCCGGCGATGTGGCCGAGCAGCAGGATGCCGGCGAGCAGCGCCAGCCCGCCGCCGCCGGTGAGCGTCAGCGCCATGCGCGCGCCCTGGCGGGCGTCGGCGCGGTGCTTCCAGTAGCCGATGAGCAGAAAGGAACTCAGGCTGGTGAGCTCCCAGAACATGAACATCAGCAGCAGGTTTTCGGACAGCACGATGCCGAGCATCGCCGCCATGAACAGCAGCAGCAGCCCGTAGAAGCGCCCCATCGGATCGCGCTCCGACAGGTAGTAGCGCGCATACAGGATCACCAGCAGGCCGATGCCGAGGATCAGCAGCGCGAACAGCAGGCCGAGGCCGTCCAGCCGCAGCGACAGGTCCAGGTTCAGCGCGGGTATCCACGGCAGGCTCGCGAGGAGGGTCTCGCCGCCGAACACGCGCGGCGCGAGATCCAGCAGCAGCGCCAGCGCCGCGCCGGCGATCACCGCCGCCGACCACGCGCAGGCCGTCCGTCCCATGCGGATGAACAGCGGCGGCAGCAGCGCGCCGAGCAGGGGCAGGAGGATGATGATGCTGAGCGTCATGTGATCCATTGACACGCGGAGAGTGCCGATCCGACCCGGCGGGGCGGTCGGGTATGCCGATGTTCAACTATACCGGGATTGCGATGGCCGTGGTTAGGGGCGCCGGCCTGAGTCCCGCTATGACTCGCGTACTGCGGGGGAGTTCAGTCGATGACGGCATACCGCCTTTCCGGATCTGCGGCACCGGCGTCACCGATGCCGTGTGATCGTCGGCGAGCGCGGGCGTGCCGTGTTTTCATCCGAACAACTTCAGCAAGGCCACCACTCCCAGCGCCAGGGTGAGCACGCCCACCAGGCCGCGCACCATGTGCTCGGAGAGCCGGTGGACGGTGATCGTCGCCATCGGCACCGACAGCATCGCACCCAGAGCGAGCGGCACCGCGAGCTCCCAGGCGATGCTCTTGCCGGCTGCGAGATAGGCCAGCAGGCCGACCAGGCAGGTGGCCGCTTCGGCGACCGACGTGACGGCGACCGCGCGCTTCGCCGGCAGACCGGAGACGACCTGGCCGGCCGTCACCAGGGGGCCGTAGCCGCCGCCCGACAAGCCCTTGTTGAACGCGGCGACCGCGCCTACTGCGACGATACCGCCGGCGTGGTAGCGCAGCTGACGGTGACGCGTGGCGAGGATGACGAGGCCCATCGACATGACGATGCCGGTGATGATCAGGCCGAGCCAGAACGTCGGGATGGTCACGGCGACCGACACCGCCAGGATGGCGCCGACGGCACTCAATGCCGTGAGCAGCAGCGCGGTGCGCCGCGCGGCCGCGTCGTGCCGGAAGTCGACGTTGCCGTCGCGCTGGTGCATCAGCCCCGCGGCCACGCCGGTGAACAGTTCGCTCAGCAGCACGGCGGGCACGATCTGCAGGGGCTCGTAGCCGAACAGCAGCAGCAGCGGGGTCAGGGTGGTGCCGTAGCCCATGCCCAGGCTGGCATCCATATATTCACAGAGCACCGCCACCAGAAAGATGCCGACGACGGCCCAGCCGTAGGCGGTCTCCACGCTCCCGGGGAGGAAGTGCCAGCGCGGAATCATGATCTGGGTCGCGAGCACGCCCAGTGAAAGGACCAGGAGGAGCAGCCACAGGCGGAAGCGCCGACCGTGCAGCGGCGGGAGGGCGGCGACGACGGTACGGACGGTGGAGTTCATGGCGAATCTCTTTATGGTTCGGGTTGCCTGCACCCAGGGTGTTACAAGATGCGTGCCCCCGACCCAACCAATTGAAAACGGTGCGGTGCGACCCTGCGCAGGTACTCGATCCAGACTATATGCTGGTTATTGAAGTTCATTTGCCGGATTTTCCGGTATATGATCTGGCCGTGACCATCACCCCTGATATTGCCCTCGCCATCTGGAAGCAGGTGTCCCGATTCCGGGATATCGAAGCCGTGGCCGCGGGCGTGCTGCCGGCGCTGCAGTCGGTCTGCCCGCTGCGACACATGGTGCTCAGGCGGCTGGATCCGTCCCGGCGATCCCTGGAGACCGTGGCAGCCGGCCCCGACGCACCGCCGGGCGAGCGCCGCACCATCCTCGAGGCGCGGGTCTGGCAGGGGCTGCTGGACGGGTGCCGGCGCGGCGCGGTGTGGCACCAGCCCGCCGCGGTCCTGAACGCCCGGCTGCCGGGCCTGGTGCCGGCCGGTGTCGAGGGCGACCTCGTCGCACTCGGGCTGGGCGGCGGCGAGGCACCGGTCGGGGTCGCGCTGTTCGTCGCCGCGCCGGGCGGTTTCACTGCGGAACACGAAGACCTCCTGCGGTCGTTGGCCGAGCCCCTGACGGTCGCCCTGGAGAACGACCGGCAGCTGCGTGAACTGTCCAGTTCGCGCGAGGCCGCGGAGGCGGAACGCCGCTCCCTCCTGAACCGGCTGGGGCGGCAGGATATCGCGGACACCATCATCGGTGCGCAGACCGGCCTGCAGGAGGTGATGGAGCGTGTGGATCTGGTGGCGCGCTCCGACACGCCCGTGCTGCTGCTGGGCGAGACCGGCACGGGCAAGGAGGTCATCGCGCGAACCATCCATCGCCGCTCACCCCGCGCCGGCGGTCCCTTTCTGCGGGTGAACTGCGGGGCCCTGCCGCAGGACCTCGTCGACTCCGAACTGTTCGGCCACCAGCGCGGCAGTTTCACCGGGGCGGTGGCCGATCACAGGGGCTGGTTCGAGCGCGCCGACGGCGGCACGCTGCTGCTGGACGAGGTCGGGGAACTCACGCCGGCGGCGCAGGTGCGCCTGCTGCGCGTCCTGCAGGACGGCACCTTCCAGCGCGTCGGCGGCCAGCGGACGCTCACCGTGGACGTGCGGGTCATCGCCGCCACCAATCAGGATCTGCGCGCCATGGTGGCGACGGGTGCCTTCCGTGAAGACCTCTGGTATCGCATCGCCGTGTTTCCGATCCGCCTGCCCGCGCTGCGCGAGCGGCCGCTCGATATTCCCGCCATGGCCACCCATTTCGCTCTGCGCGCCGCCGAACGATTGAGCCTCGCGCCGCAGGTCCCTTCGGCCGAGGACCTGGATCTGCTCTCGGCTTACGCATGGCCGGGCAATATCCGCGAGCTGGCATCGGTGATCGAACGTGCCGCCATCCTGGGGAACGGGCAGCATCTCGAAGTGGCGCAGGCTCTGGGTGGTAGCGATCTCGGACCGTACGCCGCCGGAGAGGGGCCGGCACACACGCGCCCCGCCCACGAGGAGGTCGAGCCACTCGATGCCGTCATGCGCCGCCATATCGAATCCGCGCTGATGCGCAGCCACGGCCGCATCGAAGGTCCGTTTGGCGCGGCGAACGCCCTCGGCATCAATCCGCATACGCTGCGTGCGCGCATGCGCAAGTTGAGGATCGACTGGCGCGCCTTCCGCCGGTCGAGCGCCCGGCGGTCCACACCGTAGGGCGCGTCAGGCCGAAGGCCGTGATGCGCCGGAGGTTCGGGCCACGTCTGGCGCATGCCTTTGCGTTCGCGCCCCCTGCGTGGAGGCTGCTCTACGCCGGATAGCGCGCCTTCTCGCGTTCCAGCGCCTGCTGCAGCAGCGTGCGGTAGCTCGCCAGGCGGCGTGCATCCACCTCCCCCGACTCGACGGCCGCCGCGACGGCGCAGCCGGGTTCGCTGAGATGGCGGCAGTTGTGGAAGCGGCACCGGCCGGCGTAGGGCGCGAGCTCGCGGAAGCCGCGCTGCAGGTCCGCGGGCGTGGCCTGCCACAGCTGGAAGTCGCGCACGCCGGGGGAGTCGATCAGGTCGCCGCCGCCGGGCAGATGGTAGAGCGTCGTCTCGGTGGTGGTGTGCCGGCCCAGGCCGCTCGCCTCCGACAGCCGGCCGATGCGGATGTCGACGTCCGGCAGCAGCAGGCGCACCAGCGAGGACTTGCCGACGCCCGACTGCCCGACCAGGATCGAGGTGTGCCCGTTGAAATGCGGCGCGAGCGTCGCAGCCTGGGTTTCGTCGCGGGCGCTGCCTAACAGCACGCCGTAGCCGAGCGCGCCGAAGGCGGCGAGACGTTCCTCCAGGTGCGCACGCGCGGCCGGGGCGAGCAGATCGGCTTTGTTGACCAGGATCAGCGCGCGCACGCCGATCAGCTCGGCGACCACCAGGTAGCGGTCGACGAGTCCTTCGCTCAACGGCGGCTCCGGCGCGCAGACGACGACGAGCTGATCGAGGTTGGCGGCGAGCGGGCGCTCGTTGCCGCGCTCGTCGGGGCGGGCGAGCAGGGTGGTGCGCGCCTCCAGGACCGTGACCACGCCCTGGCCGGGCGCCGTCGCCTGCCACTGCACGCGGTCGCCGCAGACGATGCGGCCGAGCTTCTTGCGCGCGCTGCACAGATGTAGACCGCCCTGCGCGTCCTCGACGATCAGGTCGCGTCCGGAGTGGGTGACGACCAGGCCCTGCGTCTGTGGTTCGGCGGGCGTGCGGCCCCCTTCGGGGACATGCCTGCGGGGTGCGCCCTTGCGATGGCCCATGGAGCGTGCGCGGCGCGTCAGTCGGCGGCAGGGACGAGCGCGTCGATCTTCGCCGCGCAGATGAAATCGTTTTCCGAGAGTCCGCCGACGGCATGGGTGCTGTAGCGTACCGTGCAGCGGTTGTAACCCACCTCCAGATCGGGATGGTGATCCTCGCGGTGCGCGATCCAGGCCAGCGCGTTCACGAAGGCGATGGTCTCGTAGTAGTTCCTGAAGCGGAAGCCGCGGCTGATCGCGTCGCCGTCGCCGGACAGCGACCAGTCGCCATGCAGTTCCTGCAGCAGCGCCCGCGCCCGATCGGCGGTCAGGCAGGGGTCGCCCTTCTCCAGGCGCCGGCAGTGGCGTTCGGCGAGCGCGGTCATGGCGTCACTGGAACTTGTAGTAGGTGGTGTTGAGGTAGTGCACGACGTCATCGATCTGATCGTCGAACCAGGTCAGGCCGAGGCTCTGTTCGCAGCGTATGACCTGCTTGCGCAGGCCGGCGAGCGAACCGACGCGGCGGTCTTCGCGGGTGTAGACGGCGCTGTCGTGGCACTTCAGACAGTTGGCGTCGTGCAGGGCCTGGCCGGCCTTGAGGTCGGCGGCAGAAGCGCTGGTCACGGTCCAGCCCAGCACGAATGTGGCTGCGTACAGGCAGGTACGGAATACATTCATGTGATTCTCCTCATGTGCTGAATGTCTGCTGCAAGCTTCGAAATCGTCCGTTACCCTAGCCTGGACTATTCATGAACGACCTACTGCGGCCGCCGAGATGCCTGACAAGACAGCGCGTGCTCCCTTCAGGTGCTCGACATACTGTCGAGTATGCCTGCGCGCCTTCCGGTCCGCGCCACGCTGTCTTGTCAGGCATCTCGACGCCCTCGCTACGGCAGTTCATGAATAGTCCAGGCTAAACCTTGGCGCCGAGTCTGGCGACGCGTACCGGCGCGGGCGGATGGCTGTCGTGGAATGCGGAATACAGCGGGTCCGGAGTCAGCGTGCTGGCGTTGTCGCGGTAGAGCTTCACCAGGGCGTTGGCCAGGTGACGCGCCGCGGTCTGCTGCACGGCGAAGGCATCGGCCTCGAACTCGTGCTTGCGCGAAAGACGGCTGAACAGCGGCTGCAGGAACAGGCTGAATACCGGGGCGGCGAGCATGAACAGCAGCAGTGCCATGTGCAGCGAAGGCTCGCTCACGCCGAGACCGTGGTAGAACGCCGGCTGCTCCGCCAGCCAGCCGAGCAGGGCCATGCCGGCGAGGCTCAGTCCGATGACGGCACCGAGACGCTTCTGCACATGGCGGCGCTTGAAGTGCCCGAGCTCGTGCGCGAGCACCGCCTCGATCTCGTCGGGCTCCAGTGCTTTCAGCAGGGTGTCGAAGAATACGATGCGCTTGTTGCGGCCCAGCCCTGTGAAGTAGGCATTGCCGTGTCCCGAGCGGCGCGAACCGTCCATGACGAAGATACCTTCGCTGCGGAAACCGCAGCGCGCCAGCAGCGTCTCGATGCGCTGCCGGAGCGCGCCGTCGTCGAGCGGCGAGAATCTGTTGAACAGCGGCGCGATGAAGGTCGGATAGGCCCACATCATCAGCAGGCTGAAGCCGACCCACACCATCCAGACGTACAGCCACCAGTAGGGGCCGGAGGCGTGCATCAGCCACAGCACCAGGGCGACGAGCGGGGTGCCGATGACGAGCAGCAGCAGGGCCTGCTTGAACAGATCGCCGACGAAGGTCGCCGCGCTGGTGCGGTTGAAACCGAAGCGCGCCTCCAGGCCGAAGGTCGTCCAGGCGCCGAAGGGCACGTCGAGCAGGCTGCCGATGAACAGAAAGCTCATCATCACGGCCACGCCGGTCGCCAGCGGTCCCCAGCCCGCCTGTGTCCAGAGCGCATCGAGCAGGGTGAGACCGCCGCCCAGCGTCCAGGCCAGCAGCAGGACGTGGTCGTAGACGAGTTCGGTGCGGCCGAGACGGGTCTTGGCGATGGTGTAGTCGGCCGCCTTCTGGTGCGCGGCGAGAGTGATGCTGTCGGCGAACGCGTCCGGCACGCGGTCGCGGCGGGCGCGGATGTGGCCGATATGGCGGCCGGCCAGCCACTGCTGCAGCAGCAGGGACAGCGCGACGGCGGCGATGAACAGGGCGGTGAAGGTATTCATGGTCTCCGAACGGCGTCGCTGCGGCGGGTCGCCGGGATAATTTTAGACTGTGTCCAGGGTAGCCTCTGGTAGAATGCAACTCAACCATTCAAACGCGAAAAGCAAGGTAACTTCATGGCGCAACATCCCGACAACCTGATCTGGATCGATCTGGAGATGACAGGGCTTGACACCAACACGGATTCCATCATCGAAATCGCGACCATCGTCACCGACGCCCAGCTCAACGTGATCGAGGAGGGGCCCGTGTTCGCCATCCATCAGCCGGACACGGTGCTCGACGCCATGGACGATTGGAACAAGAACCAGCACGGGAGTTCCGGACTGGTGCAGCGCGTGCGCAGCAGTCCGCTGAACGAGCAGGATGCCGAGCAGATGACGCTGGACTTTCTAAGGAAGCACGTCCCCCCCAAGGCCTCGCCCATGTGCGGCAACAGCATCTGTCAGGACCGGCGCTTCCTGGCGCGCTGCATGCCCGACCTCGAGGCCTACTTCCACTACCGCAACCTCGACGTCAGTACCATCAAGGAACTCGTCCGCCGCTGGGCCCCGAACGCTCCGCAGTTCGAGAAGACCGCCGTGCACCTCGCCCTGGACGACATCCGCGATTCCATCCGCGAGCTGCAGTTCTATCGGGAGCGGTTCTTCAGCCTGCCGGGGGCGTGAGGGGGAACGTCTCCCGACAGCCCCTTGACGTATATCAAGGATCCGGGCGGCCCGACTGCGTACAGTGGCGCGCCGGACCGGGTCCGTATCGGAGAAATGTCATGGAAACCCTCAGCCTTGTGATCGCGCTGCTGTTCGCCGTGCTGTTCGGCTACTTCGTGGCGCGGATGGCCTGGGTGATCGGCCGCAATCTGCTGCAGGGTCTCGTGTTCCGCCGGCAGTTGCACCGGCGTCTGACCGGCATGCCGCTGGGCCAGGTCCTGGCCCACGCGGGATCCGATGCAGTGCTGTATCTGCATGACCGCCAGGTCCACGACATCGAACGCGAACTGCGCAACTGCGAGGCCTGCCGGGCGACCCGCGAATGCCGGAATGCCCTTCAGGAAGGACTGCCCGCCGACCGCTTCGAGTTCTGCCCCAACTACGCCGCGCTGTTCAAGGCGCAGGGCTGAGTCGGGGCTGAAACCGCTTTAGCCACGAAATCCACGAGAAAAGAAAAAATCCTGGCCACGGAAGCACACGGAAAAACACGGAAAAATTCATAATGGCTGTTCGAAGGCCGGAACGGGATGGTGCTAATCACATGCCGTCCCGCAGGGTTTCAGCAATCAATTCCTTCCGTGTTTTTCCGTGTGCTTCCGTGGCCAATTTTTTTCGTGGATTTCGTGGCTCAATAAGCTTTCCCCTCACTCCGCCCGCTCGCCCGCCAGATACAGCCAGGTCTCGACCACGGTGTCGGGGTTGAGCGACACGCTGTCGATACCTTCGTCCATGAGCCAGCGTGCGAGGTCGGGGTGATCCGACGGGCCCTGGCCGCAGATGCCGACGTACTTGCCGGCCTTGCGGCAGGCCCGGATGGCCATACCGAGCAGCATCTTCACCGCCGGGTCGCGTTCGTCGAAGCGCGCGGCGACCAGGCCCGAGTCGCGGTCCAGTCCCAGCGTGAGCTGGGTCAGGTCGTTCGAGCCGATGGAGAAGCCGTCGAAGTACTCCAGGAACTGATCGGCGAGCAGCGCGTTCGACGGGATCTCGCACATCATGATGACGCGCAGGCCGTTCGTGCCGCGGGCCAGACCGTTGGCCGCCAGCGCCTCGGTCACCTCGCGCGCCTCGTCCAGGGTGCGGGTGAAGGGGATCATCACTTCGACGTTGGTCAGCCCCATCTCGTCGCGCACCCTGCGCACGGCGCGGCATTCCAGTTCGAAGCAGTCGCGGAAGTCCGGCGCGATGTAGCGCCCGGCGCCGCGGAAGCCGAGCATGGGATTCTCTTCCTTCGGTTCGTAGGCCGCGCCGCCGGCCAGGTTGGCGTACTCGTTGGACTTGAAGTCCGACAGCCGCACGATCACCGGCTTCGGCCAGAAGGCGCCGGCCAGGGTGGCGATGCCCTCGGCGAGCTTGCCGACGTAGAACTCCACCGGCCCGCCGTAGGCCGTCGCCTGCTCGTCGATCAGGCGGCGCAGATCGTCGGGCTGCCGGTCGTACTCGAGCAGCGCCTTCGGATGCACGCCGATGGTGCGGTTGATGATGAACTCCAGCCGCGCCAGGCCGATGCCGGCGTTGGGCAGGAACTGGAAGTCGAAGGCGCGCTCGGGGTTGCCGACGTTCATCATGATCTTGAACGGCAGCGGCGGCATGCGGTCGAGCGCGATCTCGCGCACCGCGAACTCCAGCAGGCCGCGGTAGACGTAGCCGGTGTCCCCTTCGGCACAGGACACGGTGACCGGCTCGCCGTCGGGGACGCGCTCGGTGGCGTCGCCGCAGCCGACCACCGCCGGGATGCCCAGCTCGCGCGCGATGATGGCGGCATGGCAGGTGCGGCCGCCGCGGTTGGTGACGATGGCCGCGGCGCGCTTCATGATCGGTTCCCAGTCGGGATCGGTCATGTCCGTGACGAGTACGTCGCCGGGCTGCACGCGGTGCATGTCGTCGATGCGGTTGACGATGCGCGCCGGGCCTGCGCCGATGCGTCCGCCGATGCTGCGGCCGGTGACGATGACATCGCCGCGCCGCTCGAGTTCGTAGCGCTGCAGCGACTGACCGCTGGCGCGGCTCTTCACGGTCTCCGGCCGCGCCTGCACGATGTAGAGCCGGCCGTCGACGCCGTCACGCGCCCACTCGATATCCATGGGCCGGCCGTAATGGTCCTCGATGGTCATGGCATGGCGCGCCAGTTCCACCAGCTCGGTGTCGTCGAGCGCGAAGCGCAGGCGCTCGGCGGGATCGACCGCGACGGTTTCGACCGGGCTGCCGCCCCCTTCACCCTGGCCGCCATTGTCCCGGTAGATCATCTTGATGGCCTTCTCGCCGCGCTCGCGGCGCAGGATGGCGGGACGTCCCTGCCGGACCAGCGGCTTGTGCAGATAATATTCATCCGGGTTCACCTGCCCCTGCACCACCGTTTCGCCCAGGCCGTAGGCCGCGGTGATGAATACCACGTCGCGGAAGCCGGATTCGGTATCCAGGGTGAACATCACGCCCGAGGCGCCCAGGTCGGCGCGCACCATGCGCTGCACGCCGGCCGAGAGCGCCACCTGTTCGTGTCGGAAGCCGTGGTGCTCGCGGTAGGCGATGGCGCGGTCGTTGTACAGCGAGGCGAACACGCGCCGCACCGCCGTCAGCACCGCGTCGATGCCGCGCACGTTCAGATAGGTCTCCTGCTGGCCGGCGAAGGAGGCGTCCGGCAGGTCTTCGGCCGTGGCCGAGGAGCGCACGGCGACGGCGACGTCCTTGCCGCCCTCGCGCTCGAGCAGCGCATAGTCCGCGCGGATCTGCTCTTCGAGCTCCGCGGTCAGCGGCGCGGCCTCGATCCAGCCGCGGATGCGCCTGCCGGCCGCGGCCAGCGCCTGCACGTCGTCGATGTCGAGGGGTTCGAGCTCCGCCTGGATGCGGGTGGCCAGGCCGTCCTGCGCGAGGACGGCGCGGTAGGCGTCCGCCGTGGTGGCGAAGCCGTTGGGCACGCGCACGCCGGCGGCGGTGAGTTCGCGGTACATCTCGCCGAGCGAAGCATTCTTGCCGCCGACCTGCGGCACGTCGCCCATGCCGAGTTCTTCGAACCAGATCACCTGGCGGCCGGTGTGGGTCTGCTTGTTCACGTCGTCTCCCGTGCTTGCGCCTGCGGCGCGTAAGGCTTACAAGGAGGTTAACATCGGGTATGCGGGGATGGAATGAGGTGAATCAACAAAGGCGGCGCACCGTGTTTTTCGTCTCCGACCGGACGGGCATCAGCGTGGAAACTTTGGGGCGCGGTCTGTTGTCGCAGTTCGATGGCATCGAGTTCGAGCAGATCGCCGTGCCCTTCGTCGACACCGAGGAGAAGGCGCGCGCGGTCGTGGCCCGCATCGATGCCGTCGCCGCGGAAGGCGAACGGCCGCTGGTGTTCTCCACCCAGGTCCGGCCGGAGCTGCGCGACATCCTCATGACCGGCCGCGGACTGTATCTGGATTTCTTCGAGCGCTTCATCGGACCGCTGGAGACGGAGCTGCAGCAACCGTCGACGCAGTCCGTCGGCCGTTCGCACGGGCTGCAGGACACGAACCGCTACGACGCGCGCATCGACGCGGTCAATTTCGCACTGGGCAGCGACGACGGGATCGGTGTGCAGAACTACGCCGCGGCCGACGTCATCGTCATCGGCGTATCGCGCAGCGGCAAGACGCCGACCTGTTTGTATCTGGCCCTGCAGTACGGTGTGCGCGCTGCCAACTATCCCTTCACCGAGGAGGATCTGGAGTCGCTGCGGCTGCCGGAGCCGCTGCGCGCCCACCGCGACCGCCTGGTCGGCCTGACCATCTCCCCGGAGCGCCTGCAGCAGATCCGTCAGGAGCGTCGTCCGAACAGCCCCTACGCCACGCTGCGCCAGTGCCAGTACGAAGTGCGGCAGCTCGAGGCGCTGCTGCGCCGCGAGCGCATCCGCACGCTCGACAGCACCCGCATGTCCATCGAGGAGATCGCCGCCAGCGTGGTGCACGACCTGGGTCTGCAGCGGCGGCGGTGATCGGGGTGGCCACGACAAGGATAGCCACGAAATCCACGAAACCCACGAAAGAGAGCGAGGTCATGGTGTATAGCGCCGCAGCGACGCACCCGTAACGCTGGGATGTGAGACGTACAAAACATTTTCAGCCACGGAAGGACACAGAAAGACAGGGGGCAATCCATGCCGGGCATTTGAAAGCCGAAACGGTGTGGTGCCGCCCCATGCCATCCCGCGGGGTTTTAGCAATCAATTTTTTCCGTGTCCTTCCGTGGCCAATATCTCTTTCGTGGATTTCGTGGCCATCCGATCCACGCTGCTTCGGTCAGGTGATCACCGTCGGGCGGTCGCGGCCGGTGTGGCGGCGGATGCCGGCGATATCGTCGGCGATGCGGATGAGGTCGGCGAGCGCTGTCTGGCTGTCCAGACCCTGCCTGGCGGGATCGCCTTCGAAACGTTCGAGATACACACGCAGCGTGGCTCCGGCGGTGCCGGTGCCGGACAGGCGGAAGACGATGCGGGAGCCGTCGGCGAAGCCGATGCGGATGCCTTGCCGGGTGCTGAGGCTGCCGTCGATGGGATCGGTGTAGGCGAAGTCGTCGCTGTAGTCGACAGTGTAGTGGCCGAAGCGGCGTCCCGGCAGCGTGGCGAACTGCGCGCGCAGGCCGTCGATCAGCGTGTCGGCGGCGATGTTGTCCACGCCTTCGTAGTCGTGACGTGAATAGTAGTTGCGGCCGTAGCGGCGCCAATGGTCACGCACGATCTCGGCGACCGACTGGCCCCGCACCGCCAGCAGGTTCAGCCAGAACAGCACCGCCCACAGCCCGTCCTTCTCGCGCACGTGGTCCGAGCCGGTGCCGAAGCTCTCCTCGCCGCACAGCGTGACCTTGCCGGCGTCGAGCAGGTTGCCGAAGAACTTCCAGCCCGTGGGCGTTTCGTAGCAGGGCAGGCCCAGCGCCTGCGCGACGCGGTCGGCGGCCTGGCTGGTGGGCATGGAGCGCGCGATGCCGGCAATGCCGCCGGCGTAGCCCGGCACCAGGGTCGCGTTGGCGGCGAGCACGGCGAGGCTGTCGCTGGGCGTGACGAAGAAGTCGCGGCCGAGAATCATATTGCGGTCGCCGTCGCCGTCCGAGGCGGCGCCGAAGTCCGGTGCGTCCGGTCCGAACAGGATCTCCACCAGATCGTGCGCGTAGGTGAGGTTCGGGTCGGGATGGCCGCCGCCGAAATCGTCGCGCGGCACGGCGTTCATCAGGCTGTCCGCGGGCGCGCCGAGGCGCCGCACCAGGATTTCCTCGGCATAGGGGCCGGTGACGGCGTGCATGGCGTCGAAGCGCATGCGGAAGCGGCCATCGCCGAGCAGGGCGCGGATGCGCCCGAAATCGAACAGCGACTCCATGAGCTCTGCGTAGTCGGCGACCGGATCGATGACGCTCACCGTCATCGGCCCGATAGCGTGCTCGCCCAGCCGGTCCAGCTTCACGTCGTCGGCCTGCACGATGCGGTAGACCTCCAGGGTTCCGCTGCGTGCATGGATCGCCTCGGTGATCTTCTCCGGCGCGGGTCCGCCGTTGTCGATGTTGTATTTGATGCCGAAGTCTTCCGTCGGGCCGGCCGGATTGTGGCTGGCGGAGAGGATAATGCCGCCGCAGGCCTTGTGCTTGCGGATCACGCAGGAGGCGGCGGGCGTCGACAACAGGCCGTTACGGCCGACCAGCACGCGCGCTATGCCGTTGGCGGCGGCCATCTTGAGGATGGTCTGGATGGCGGTGAGGTTGTAATAGCGGCCGTCGCCGCCCACCACCAGGGTCGCGCCGCGCAGGGCCGGCACGCTGTCGAAGATGGACTGGACGAAATTCTCCAGATAATGCGGCTGCTGGAAGACGGTGACTTTTTTGCGCAGCCCGGAGGTGCCCGGCTTCTGATCGCTGAAGGGTACGGTGCGTACTTCGGTGACCTGCATGATGTCGTTGTCTCCCGTCAAGGCTGGGCGTCGAGCGGCCCTATGAAGTATATTCGCGGCGCGCCGCTAATCCGGTTGCGCGCGGACCGGCGACCGGCCGCGCATTTCGACTATGGTATGATGCCTCCATGCTGCTGAGCGAGCACACTCGGAACCGTCCTCGCCAGGTCCATGACCTGGGCGAACTCATGGCCATCTATGAGTGCAACTACATCCGTCTGCGCCAGCTGATGCCCGACCTTGCCATTGCGGGGGCGGGCGGTGTGTCGCGGGCGGAAGGCGCGCTCGACCTGCATGTGCGCATCGTCGAACGCAACCGCTATACCACGACGCTGCAGCTGACCTACCTCTTCGAGGACGAACTGGGGACGTTCCCCGCCCCGGACATCCAGGTCAGGATCTACCACGACGCGCGGCTTGCCGAGGTCATCAGCTGTGGCCGCCTGCGCGGCCAGCGCGAGGCCGAACGCGATCGCTGGCGGCGCGATTCCAGCCTCGACGACAAATGGCGCATCAACCGCTTTCTGCAGAAGTGGCTGGGCTACTGCCTGCGCCAGGGGCACCGCTTCCGGGCCGCCCCGAATGATGCCTCCGCCCCGGCCGGCAGCTGGCCCGAGGTCCTGGCCGGGCTCGCCCTCGGGGCCCGGAAACCCGCCTGAGGTCAGGGTCAAAAGACCTTTCTTTTCGTGGGCTTACGTAATCGTGCGCGCTTGATCGGGGCGCGCCGCCCCTGTATAAACCGAAAAACCGCGTTTGCCACGGAAACACACGGAACACACGGACAGGATCATACGCTGCACACGGCGGCGTTCCTCACCCGCCAGGCGCTGGGCGCGGACTTCGCGACGCCGTTTCATGCCTTCCGTGACTGAAATGGGTTTTCAGGACAGAACACTTCCCGACTGAATCGCTCCGGTATCGCCTCGGGCCTTGTCAGGCCGAGGCCACGCAGGCAGGAAATCCCATGAGACTCTCCACCAAAGGCCGTTACGCCGTCACCGCGATGCTCGACCTCGCGATCAACCAGGACGCCGGGCCGGTGACTCTGGCGGACATCTCCCGGGGTCAGGGCATCTCGCTGTCCTACCTCGAACAGCTGTTCGCCAAGCTGCGGCGCCACGGCCTCGTCGAGGGTGTGCGCGGCCCCGGCGGCGGCTACCGTCTGGCCAGACCGACCGCGCAGATTTCCATCGCGGACATCATCGCCGCGGTCGACGAGCGGGTCGACGCCACGCTTTGCGCAGGCAAGGAGGACTGCCGGAACGGCGACCGCTGCCTGACGCACGATCTGTGGGACAGTCTCAGCGAACGGATCTTCAACTACCTCGCCGCCATCAACCTGGCGGAGTTCCTCAGCCGTCCCACCGTGCGCGCCATCGTCGAGCACCAGCCCGACAGGGCAGGGCGGCACCGCGGCGGCAAGCAACGGGGCATCGCGGCGGACTGAGTCCGCGGTGCGCTGACGCAGTACATTCTCCTTGGGCGCGGCGGGCTGTCGGCATCCATCCGACATCGCGCCCTGTCCCGACATATATCAATCTTCGTGATTCGAAGTGTGGCGGCGCGATGTGCGGCTGTGAGACTCTCGTCACGGTTTTGTCGGCGGTATCACCGACAATGGGGACCACTTCACACAGGCGCGGGGGGTGGGAGATGATGTTCAAACTGATCGTTACCGGGGGGTTGCTCGGCCTCGTGGGCCTCGCCGGCGTGACATTGACGAACGTCCTCATGGGCGTGATCGGATTGGGTATCGCGCTGTTCGTGCTGGCGATCGGACTGGAGGTCGTCGCAGGCCTCATCGAACGCACCACGCGGCGGACCAGCGGCATCCAGTACGCCTATTCGCGCCGTCTGGAGCGCGACCGTCCCGCGGCCTGACCGTCTCACCCCGGGTCGGTTTTCAGCCACACCAGGGTCCGGTTGTTGGCAGGCATCGCGTAGTCGTTCAGCAGGCGCATGCCCGCCGCATTCGCCAGCCGGTCCAGATCCTCGAAGTTCCGCACCCCGCTCCTGGCATCGCGCGCCTTCAGCCACTGATCGAAGCGCGCATTGCTCTCGCTGGTGAATTTCCCGCCATAATTGAACGGTCCGTACAGGCAGAAGCGCCCGCCGGGCGCAAGCACGCCGCCGATGCCGGCGAACATCGCCTCGACCTCCGGCCAGCCCATGATATGCACGGTGTTGGCGCTGAACACGCCGTCGAAGCGCGCTTCGGGCCAGGCATCGCGCCGCACGTCCAATGTCAGCGGCGGGCGCACGTTGTCCAACCCCGCGGCATCGATCCACGCCCGAATGCCGGCATGATGCTCCACGACATCGCTGGTATGCCAGACCAGGTGCGGCAGCTGTCCGGCGAAGAACACCGCATGCTGTCCCGTGCCGCTGCCGATCTCCAGCACGTTCCGCACGTCCGCGAACTCGATGCGCAGCACCTCCAGGATGGGGCGCTTGTTCTCCTCACAGGATTCGGCGTAGGGTTTCATGCGATGACTTCCATAACGGGCAAAACACTGACCACGGGAAACACGGAAAAACCCTTTTTGCCACGAAACCCGCGAAATCCACGAAAGGTTATGAACGGGCGGACCGCCGCGGCAATCCATCGATCTGCAATCGGGGACAGACTCAAGTCTGTCCCCAGCCATCGGGGAACCGCCGCTGCAATCCGTTGATCCGTTGTCGGGGACAGACTTAAGTCTGTCCCCATTACTTCCCCCCATATCCCCCATCACGTTGCACGGGGTTCCGGGCAGGCCGGGTGAGTCAGATCCGCTCCGCCAGGATCCGCGTGATCTCGTCGTCGGTCAGCACGACGGGGTTGGTCTTCATGCTGCTGCCGCGGCTGTGGGCGACGATGCGCGGAAAATCGTTTTCAGTGACGCCGTACTGCGCGAGGCGCGGCAGGCGCAGACGCTCCGTCCAGTCCTCCAGCAGATCGATCAGCGCCGCGCGGGCGGCGGCCGGTTCGCGGATGCGGCGCTCGCACAGGATCTCGGCCAGGCGCGCGTACTTGGCGAGCGCGGGGCCGGCCGGGTCGCGCGCCTGCAGCGCTTCGACGTTCGCGCGTGTGGCGCTCGCCACCAGCGTGCCGCACACCACGCCGTGCGGGATCGGGAAGAACGCGCCCATGGGCGAGGCCAGTCCGTGCACCGAACCCAGTCCGACCTGTGCCAGCGTGATGCCGGAGATCAGCGCCGCGTAGGCCATGCGGCTGCGCGCGGCGGTCTGATCGCCCGTCCCTTCGTACCAGGGCAGCAGGCCGTCGCGCGCCGCGCGCAGGCCGCTGATGGCGAGCGCATCGGTGAAGGTGTTCGCGCGCAGCGAGACGTAGGATTCGATCAGCTGGGTGAGCGCGTCCATGCCATTGGCGGCGATCAGGTCCGGCGGGCAGCTGGCCAGCAGGTCCGGGTCGACGACGGCGTATTCCGGCACCAGCCGTTCGTCGCGGAAGGATTTCTTGAAGCCATCCGCCCCCTGTCGGCTCAGCACGGCGTTCTTGGTCGCCTCGCTGCCGGTACCGGCGGTGGTGGGCACGGCGATGAAGGGCGTCGCCGGTCCGCGGTAGGGCTTCTGCGGGCCCACGCCTTCCAGGTAATCCATGACCGGGTCGCCGATGCGCAGCAGTCCGGCGATGGCCTTGGCCGCGTCCAGGACGCTGCCGCCGCCGATGCCGACGACGACATCGTGGTTGCCGTCGCGGAACCGGGCGACGGCATCGTCGACCAGTTGCGGTGAGGGTTCGCCGCTCACCTGCATGTGCTCCCAGGTGAGATCGCGCTTGCGCAGGCCGTCGAGCAGCCGCTCCCAGGCGGGGGTGGCGCGGAAGGCCTGCGCGCCGGTGATCAGCAGCACCCGGCCGCCATAGCCGGCAGCGAGTTCCGGCAGCAGCCCGATACGGCCGGCGCCGAACTCGATGCGCGGCAGGCGCGCGAGCGAGAACGCCTCGATCATTTCCCGGCTCCGATCACGGGGAACAGGCCGCGGTAGGCGATCCCCTGGCGCGGTTGCGCCATCCAGTCGGCCACCTGATCGCGCCACAGGCGGTAATGCGCGGTTTCCTTGTGCGCCGCGGCCGCCACGGCATCCACATAGGCCTCATACAGCACGAACCGCGTGGGATCTTCTGGCGACTGCAGGACGTCGAAGCGCAGGTTGCCGCTCTCCTGGACGGAAGCGCGGTGATTCGCGCGCGTCGCCTCGATGAACTCCGCGACCCGATCCGGCTTGACGTTCACGTGAACGAGGGTGACGTGCATGGTGGTATCCTTCGCGCTGCGACGGGCGAGGGACAAGCCTAGCGATTCGCGTCGGGGTTGCCAAGCGCGATGCCGTGCTCAAGTTGGCGGCTTCCGCATCCGACAACCTCGGCATCGCCCACCCATATCAACGATGTCGCCCATGACCCCCGACGATCCCGGCCCGGCCCATCCCGAGGGCGCACTTTCTTCCACCAATGGCGCCGGTCCGCGCACCCTCAACGGCTGGATCGAGATCCTGAGCGAGAAGGGGATGCCGGTCTTCGCGAAGACCGTGCAGGAGATCGCCGGGGTGGCCGCCGATCGCGAGAGCTCGGCCGCCGAGCTGGCGCGCGTCATCCTGCAGGATCCCGCCATGACCGCGCGTCTGCTGCGCATGGCGAACAGCCCGATGTACGGCGCCATCGGCCGCGGCATCAGCACAGTATCGCGCGCCGTGGTGGTGCTGGGTTTCGACACCGTGCGCAGCCTGTGCCTGTCCATCGCGGTGATCGACTCCCTGGAGAGCGGCGCCCAGCGCGCCCGTATGGCCGAGATGATGGCGCGCTCCTTCCACGCGGCCACCCAGGCGCGCGCCTTTGCGGAGAAGCGCCGTGACGCCTCGCCCGAGGAGGTGTTCATCGCCACGCTGCTGTGCGGCATCGGCGAGCTGGCCTTCTGGAGCCTCGGCACCGGCGTCGCCGGGCGTCTGGACGAGGCGCTGCGCGTGCCGGGCTGCGACCGGCCCCGCGCCGAGCGCGAACTGCTCGGCTTCGAGCTGCGCGAGCTGAGTCTCGGCCTGTCGCGCAAGTGGAACCTCGGCAAGCTCCTGGAGGACGCGCTGGAGCGGCGCCGCGATGCCGACCCGCGCGTCATCAACGTCGAGTACGCGCACGACATCGCGCGGCAGGCGGAAAAGGGCTGGGAGACGCCCGAGATGAAGCAGCTCATCGCGCGCGTCGCCGAAGGCCTGTACATGCCCCTGCAGGAGACCAGCGATCTGGTGCATCAGAACGCCGGCAAGGCCGCGAAGGCGGTGCAGTACTTCGGCGTCGGCGACGTCGTCAGGCTCATCCCGCTGCCGGCCGCGCTGCGCAAGCACGAGCCCGGCGCCGCGGCCGCGCGCCACGAAGACCGGAAATCCAGATTTCTCGACCCCGATCCGATGCTGCAGCTCAGCATCCTGCGCGATCTGTCCGCCATGATGGACGGCCAGCACGACATCAACCTGCTGCTCGAGACGGTGCTGGAGGGCGTGTTCCGCGGCATCGGCATGGACCGCACGCTGTTCGCCATGCTGAACCCGGATCAGACGCGGCTGCGCGCCCGCTACGCACTCGGCTGGGACAAGGACGATATGCGCGATAAATTCGTTTTCGAGATTTCGCCGCTGAAGGCGAACGTCTTCGGCCACGTGCTGGCCACGCGTGAGGCGCTGTGGTTCGGCCCGGGCGCCGATCCGCGCCTGAAGTCGCTGGTGACGCAGCCGGTGCTCGCCGTCACCGGCGGCGCCCAGTTCTTCACCGCGCCCATCGAGGTGAACGGCCGGGCCATCGGCCTGTTCTATGCCGACCGCAAGCCCAGCGAACGCCCGCTGGACGAGGATTCCTTTCTGGCGTTCAAGCACTTCTGCCAGCAGGCCAATCTGGCGCTCGCCTACTCGCGGCGCAGCCGCTGAGCGTCGGCCTACCGTCCGCGCCGGATGATCCGGGAAACCCTGTTGGCCACGGAAACACACGGAAAAACACGAATGAGGGTGGACGCCGCATACGATGGCACTCCTCACCTGCCGGGTGCCGAGCCGGAACTTCACAACGCTGCTTTATCTCAGTGCCTTCCGTGTATTTCTGTGTGCTTCCGTGGCTGACGTAGACGTTCTTGCCGGGGGACGGACCTGAATCTGTCCTCCTCTGCACGGGATTCGGGATGGCGTGGCGCATTGCGCTGCCGCGCCCTGCGTGCCGCACGCGGCCGGATGTCAGCGGATGCTGTCGATGTCGATCGTCTTCAGCAGCACCTGCGGCGTGATCAGCGCATAGCCCTGGAGCTGCCAGTGCGCCAGCTCGGTGATGGCCGAGGGCACCACGGTGACGAAGTCGTGGAAATCCTCGACATCATACCCGTAATCGGCCGCCGCGAGCGCGCACACCTTGAACTCGACGCCGAGCTGGGCGTAGTAGCGCATGCGCTCCACGGCATCGGCATAGCGCTCGTAGTTTTTACGCGCGACGGTGACGATCTCCATGCCGTGGATGACGACCTTGAGATCGAGCATCTCGGGCGCCATCCCGTAGGGCTCCTCGGTGAGCGGATTCATCAGCGAGCGAATCCAGAACAGCGCCGGGCCGATCTTCTGCGGATCGTCGAAGTAGAAGTCGAACACCACCTTCTGCTCGGTGTAGGGCGTGGCGACGAACTTCGCGTGATCTTCCTGCGCCGGCGCGGGCGGCGCGGCGAGCAGGCCCAACAGCACAAACAGCAGGGAAAGAATGGACATGGCGACCTCCGGTGATCGGAGCGGTGCGCCAAGTATAGGCGGGCGGGGCGCGCGGTTCCCGTCAGGACGATCCGCCGCGCAGCTCCACCACCCGCGCGACACCGTCCTCCACGCGCCAGCGCAGATCGAAGTCCAGCAGGCGCATGCCGTACACGCGGCCCGGCGGCTCGTCCTCGCGGTAGGCCGGCCGCGGATCGGCGCCGAGCACCTGTTCGATGAGCAGGCGCAGCCGCGGCTGGGCGGACTCGCGCGCGTGCAGCTGGGCCTCCGCCTCCGGCGTGAAACGTACGCGCAGGTGCGCTTCGGGCGCGCCGTCGGCGAACCCGCCGCGCGCGTCCGGAACGCTGTCGGCGTAGGGGACGTAGGGTTTGATGTCCAGCACCGGCGTGCCGTCGATCAGATCGGCGCCGCGCAGATGCAGGACCAGCCGGCCGTCCTCGCGGCCGAAGCCGGCCAGTTCCACCACCGACAGCCCGATGGGATTGGGACGGAACATCGACCGGCTGGCGAACACGCCGACGCGCGCGTTGCCGCCCAGGCGCGGCGGCCGCACCGTCGGCTGCCAGCCCTGCGCGGCGGTCGCGTGGAACGCGAACAGGATCCACACGTGCGAGAACCCGTCCAGGCCCTCCAGCGCCTCCTCGCGGTCGTAGGGCGGCAGCAGCTCCAGCGTCGCCTGCGCCGCCGTGGCGATCCTCGGCTGGCGCGGCACGCCGAACTTCTCCTTGAAGGGCGAGTGGACGATGCCGATGGGGGCGAAGCTGAGATTCATCCCGGAAACCGTATTGGCCATGGAAGCACGCGGACAAGACCCGAATGGCACTCACTTAAACCCTTCCTGGCCACGGAATCCACGGAACAACACGGAAAGCATTCACTATGTAAACCCAAAATCAGCTCTCCGCGGTCGGGTTTCAGGGTTTTTCACAATAAGCCCTTTTCCGTGTTGTTCCGTGGGTTCCGTGGCTGAAATGAATTTTTCAGGTTCGGGAGACGCGGATGCGCGGAACATGGGGGGAGCGTAATGGAATTCCGCGGCGGCAGAAAGCGGCGCGGAGGTCGCTGCGGCGCGCTGACATGGAGGGTCTCCGGGCCGGTCACCGTCGGTACCGACTACTATTGAACACAGCGACCGATGTCCGTACCCGCAACACGGAGGCGACGACCATGCCGGCACCCATCCACGCAGGCGATCCCGAGATTCCCCCGACCAGTCCGCCCGAGGCCCCGCCGGCGGAGGTCCCGCTGGGTGTGCCGCCGGGCAGACCGGCCGAGGTGCCCGAGCCGCCGGCCGAGGTGCCGCCGGGCGCGCCGCCCGAGGTCCCGCCGCCTCCGCAGGAGCGGGCGTTGGCGGTGCCGGCCGCGGGGTGACGTCGTCCGGCAGGCCGCGAAGGACGCACTAGAATCCCTGTATCCGTCTCACACCAGAGGAGGATGCCGTCATGGAACGCATGGTCTTCAAGCCGCATTCGCGGCACATCGAATACCCCGAAATCCGCATCGTCTCGCTCGGCAGCCCGTTCGCCTGGCTGCGCGCCGGCCTGCGCGATCTGCGCAAGACCTGGCCGATCAGCTTGGCCTACGGCGCCGTGTTCGCCGGCCTGGGCTACCTGCTGGTCGCCTATGCCTGGTCCTGGGTGCACCTGGCCCTGGCGCTGACCTCCGGCTTCCTGCTCGTCGCGCCGTTTCTGGCGCTGGGCTTCTACGACCTCAGCCGTCAGGCCGACCAGGGCGTGGGACCGAGTCTGCGCCACTCCCTGACCGCCTGGCGCGCGAACGCCGGCTCGATCGGCCTGTTCGCCGCGCTGCTGGTGATTCTGGTGATCGCCTGGGAACGGCTGTCGGCGATCCTCGTCGCTCTGTTCCTGATCGGCGATGTCGCCACCGTGGACACCCTGGCCGGGGCCATGGCCGCCGCGCGCGAGCATGTCCCGTTCCTGGCCGCCTACGCCGTGTTCGGCGCGCTGCTGGCTGCGGTGGTGTTCGCGCTGAGCGTGGTGTCGCTGCCGATGCTGCTCGACCGCAAGGTCGATGTCGCCACGGCCGTGATGACCAGCCTGTGGACGGTGCGCGAGAACCCGCTGGTCATGCTGCTGTGGGCCGCCATCATCGCCGCGCTGATTGCGATCGGCTATCTCACCTGGTTCGTCGGCCTGGTGTTCCTCTTCCCGCTGCTGGGGCACGCCACCTGGCGGGCGTACCGGGAGCTGGTGGTGTAGATCCGACAAGGAGGGGGACAGACTGCGAGAAGGGGGCACACCGCGAGGAGGGGGACAGACTTAAGTCTGTCCCCGTCCGGGGGAGGTGGGAGGGCGACAGCGCCGTTTCGCCCGGCCCGGCCTCAGGGCAGGCTCAGCCATTGCGTGAAATGGTAGTGCGGCGCCGCGAGATCGGTGTCGGCCTGGGCATAGTGCCCCTCGACGTACTGCACCCGCAGGCCGTTCGCCACGAGTCCGAGATTGGCGACCTCGCCGTACACCTGCATGTCTTCGACCGGCACGGTGTGCCGCAGCGTCAGGATGCGCGTGGCCGGATCGAGCGCGGCATCGGTGACCTGCCAGTGCTGAACGAAGGAGACGTCCGGCACGGCGGGCACGCCGTATGCGCGGTCGTCGTCGCCGGCCAGCGCGAGGCCGCCGGCCGCGAGGGCGAGCATGCCGATGGCCAGTTTGAAGGGCTGTCTGAGTGTGCGTTGCATGAGCCTGTCCTCCATGACCGCGGTGGTGCGGTCGGGTTGCCGGACGCACCGCGCGTCCGGGATGGGCTCAAGCTACGCCCGGAGAATGAAACCAGGCTGAAACACGGAATCGCAGACCTGCAAGCCGGGATCGCCGCGCGCGAACCGCGGCCGGAACACCGATGAAGGACGCTATGCAACCCCGTATCAGCATGATCACCCTCGCAGTCCGCGACCTCCCCGCCGCCATTGCGTTCTACGAGCACGGACTGGGCTTTCCGCGCATGGACTCGCCGCCCGAAGTCGCGTTCTTCACCCTCGACGGCACCTGGCTGGCACTGTACGGACGCGAGGCCCTGGCGGAGGACGCGACGGTATCCGCCCGGGGCGAGGGCTTCGAAGGCTTCACGCTCGCGCACAACGTCGGATCGGAACGGGAGGTCGACGCGGTGGTGGCGCAGGCGGTCGCCGCCGGCGCGACGCTGGTCAAGCCGCCGCAGAAGGTATCCTGGGGCGGCTACAGCGGTTACTTCAAGGATCCCGACGGCCATCTCTGGGAGGTGGCGTACAACCCGTTCTTCTGGCCGGGGCCGGGGTGATGTTCGGACTGCTAAAAGGGGAGGACTGCTAAAA
>JAJJPM010000007.1:0-30155 GCA_032907525.1 Gammaproteobacteria bacterium | reverse complement strand
GGAGGCGCGCCATGATCCGCGTGCATGAAGGCGATATCACGAAGCTCGAGGTCGACGCCATCGTCAATGCGGCGAACGAATCGCTGCTGGGCGGGGGCGGAGTGGACGGGGCCATCCATCGGGCCGCAGGGCCGCGGCTGCGGGAATACAACCGCAGTCACGGCGGCTGTCTGACCGGCGAGGCGCGGCTGTCGCCGGGCTTCGATCTGCCGGCGAAGTGGGTGATCTCCACCGTCGGGCCGGTCTGGCGCGGCGGCGAGGAGGGGGAGCCGGAACTGCTCGCGTCCTGCTACCGCAGCAGCTTCGAGCTGGCGCTCGGGAACGGGGTGCGCAGCATCGCGTTTCCCGCCATCAGCACCGGGGTCTACGGCTATCCCAAGGAGGCCGCGACCCGCATCGCCGTGGCCGTCATGCGCGAATACGAAGACCGCTTCGATGAGATCGTCGCCTGCTGCTTCGGCGCGGAGGATGCGGAGCTGTATCGCCGCGAGCTGCGGAAGGGCTGATCCCGCCGGCTCAGTCCTGGTATTCGAACAGCTTCACCACGCGCTGCACGCCGCCGATGCCGCTGGCGGCGCGGGCCGCGGCATCGGCTTCGGCGCGCGTCAGCAGGCCCATCAGGAACACCGTGCCGTTCTCGGTCACGACCTTCACCCGGGTCGGATCGAAATCCTCCATGCCCTTGATACCGAACAGGGCCGTCTTCACGCGGGCGGTGATGAGCGTGTCGCTGCTGCGGGTCATCACCGAGCTCGGCGCGGCCACCAGCACCTCGTTGTGCACCCGGCGGACCTTCTCGACGTTCGACACCAGTTCGCCGGCGCGCTGCCGCAGCGCCTCGCTCGGAGCCTCGCCGCTGAGCAGGACGATCATGTTGAAGCTGGTGACGTTCAGGTGCGCCTGGGTACTCAGGTCGGGATCGTCGCGCAGGGCCGCGTTGGCCTTCAGCTCGATGGTCTGGTCCTCCACGAACGTGCCGGCGGTGCGCCGGTCGTGCGCCACGGTGACGCCGGTGGCCGCGCCGCCGATGACCACGGGCGCGCAACCCTGTGCCAGGCCGAGCGCGGCAGCCGCGAGCATGAGGGCGAATGGGCGGTGCATGGGCTAGTCCTCCTGTCCCAAGAGTTGGTGATCGATCAGATCGCACAGGCAGTGGATGATCAGGATATGGACCTCCTGGATGCGCGCCGTGGACATCGAGGGCACGCGGATCTCCACGTCCTGATTGATCAGCAGGTCGGAGATCAGGCCGCCGTCGCGGCCCGTCAGGGCGACGACGGCCATTTCACGGGCGTGCGCGGCGCGGATCGCGCTGACGATGTTCGGCGAGTTGCCGCTGGTCGACAGCGCGAGCAGCACGTCGCCCGGCTGCCCGAGCGCGCGCACCTGCTTGGCGAAGACGTCCTCGAACTGATAGTCGTTGGCGATGGACGTGAGGGTGGAACTGTCCGTCGTCAGGGCGATGGCCGGCAGGCCGGGGCGTTCCATCTCGAAGCGGTTGAGCATCTCCGAGGAGAAGTGCTGGGCATCGGCCGCGGAGCCGCCGTTGCCGCAGGCCAGCACCTTGCGTTCGTTCAGCAGGGCGCGGGTGACGACCTCGGCGGCGTGGGCGATGCCGGGCGCGACCGCGTCCAGCGCCTGCTGCTTGGTCTGAATGCTGTCGTTGAAGTGCTGGGCGATGCGTGCGAGCAGGTCCATGGTGTCTGGGTCGTGTCTCGGGGTCGGGTGAAGATCTGCTGCGTCACGGGCCGGCGTCGAAGGCGTTGCGGACCCAGTCGATCCGCAGCCCCTCGGACGCGGGTGCCAGCGCTACGACATCGAAGCGGGCCGCCGAACGCGCGGCCTGCGGGTGCCGCTGCAGATAGTGCATGGCACAGCGCACGATGCGCTCCTGTTTGCGCCGGTCGACCGATTCCAGTCCGGAACCGTAGCGCGACTGGCGGCGATATCGTACCTCAACGAACACCAGATTGTCTGTGTCCTGCATGATGAGGTCGATTTCGCCGCGGCGGCAACGGAAATTGCGCGCGATCAGGCGCAGCCCGCGCGCGAGCAGATAGGCGCAGGCGGCGTCTTCAGCGCGTTGGCCTGGCGTCGATCCGCGCATCCCCGAGGGCGTCGGGGCTGTTGTCGGTTTCCGCATCGGGATAGTCGTCCATGCCGTCCCGCAGAGGGTCCATGCCGTCGGGTTCGAGTGTGCCGTCGTCGAATGGTTCCATGACGGGCGCGGTCGGCGGCAGCGGCTCCGGCCGCCCGTTCCTGAACTGCGCCCATTGCAGATCGCGATGCACCTGGCGCTGCGGGTCCAGGTAGAGGTCGCCGGTCACGCCGGGGTGGCGGGCGAAGGTGCCGGTCGCGAGGCCCTGCAGATAGGGCGTGAGCTGGTAGGCGTCTATCCCCATGGCATACAGGCGCGAGTACTGCCGTGTGCGGTCCGGCCAGAGCCGGTCCAGCGTGGCGCGCAGATCCGCGGCCGGATGCTCGGTCTGCAGCGTCCAGGGCATGTCGCAGAAGCGCACGCCGTCCATGTCGCGATCGAGGTCCGCATCGACGACGCCGGCGAAGATCTGCGAGGTCGCGTACACGGGCAGCCGCGAGGCGCGGTGGAAGCGCAGCAGCGGCCGCAGCAGCCGGCCCTGCTGCGGGTAGGCGACCATGAAAACGAAGTCGGCATCCTGGCGGCGGCGCGGTTCGAATTCCGGCTGCCGGCCGAGCAGGCGGGTCAGCGCCTGATGGCGCCGCTCGCTGGCATCGATGTTGAGCAGGGCGCGGATCATGTTGGAATAGGCGCGCTGATCGGTATCGTAGGCCCGTCCGTCCAGCACCGTGCCGCCCAGTTCCCGCCAACGCGTGACGAAGGCCTGGTGGACGCGCTCGCCCCAGGCGCCGTCGGGGTACAGAGCCAGCGCGCGACGGTGACCGTCCTGCCAGGCACGGTCGGCGACGGCGCGGGCTTCGTCTTCCGGCGCGAGGCTGAACTGGTAGAGCTGTGCCGGGGGCTGGGCCGTGTCGCCGACGGAATTCAGAGCCAGCACGGGGATGGGGAGGCTGCCGGCGCGCGTCAGTTCGGCGACCGCTTCCTTCGTCAGCGGACCGAGCACGAGTTCGGCGCCGTCACCGACCGCGCGCTGATAGATGTCCCGGACCTGCATGCCGGCTTCGCCGGTGTCGTAGAAGCGCAGATCCACGCGCGCGCGGTCCGGCGACTGATAATAGGCGGCGAGTATGCCGTCGCGCAGCGCTGCGCCGGCCTCGGCGAGCGTACCGCTCAGCGGCAGCAGTACGGCGATGCGTCCCGGCTGGACGGCCGCCTGCAGGACCACGCCGCGCATGCGGTCGATGAATTCCGCCGTGGCCGGATGGCCGGGGTAGCGCGCGCGCCAGGCGGCGAGCGCCGCCTCCAGCCGCTCGGGATCGTCGCGTGCGCCGCGCAGCGTCTCCACCAGTTCCATCCAGCCGCTGAGCACGTCCGGCGGCGGTGCGGTGCGCAGGCCGGTGAGCACCGCATCCGGCAGCTGCGAGAGCAGGCGCCAGATCGTCTCCTGATTGGCCGCGCGTTCCTCGGGCGGGAGCAGGCCGTCGAGCCAGACATGTTCGCGCGCGCTCTCCAGGGCATTGCCCGCGGCAGCGTAGGCCGCGGCGCGCGCGCGGTGGAAATCCACGCGATAGGCATCCGGTACCAGCGCGTCGATCGCCGCGAGGCGCTGCAGGGCGCCCTGGGCATCGCCGCGCGCGATCTGCACGGCTGCCTGCGCGAGCGTCAGACGGGTAACATAGGCGGGGCTGCCGGTCGTCGGCAGTTGCGCCAGCAGCGGTTCCGCCTCGTCGACGTGCCGGCCGCGCAGCAGGGCCTCGGCGGCGGCCAGCCGCAGTTCGTCGCTGCGCGGCGGCGTGGCCTGCGCGGCGGCGGCCAGCAGACGCTGAGCGGCGGCCCGATAGTCGCCGGCCTCGAGCAGGCGCTCGATCTCGGCGTCCGGCGCCGGAACGGCGGTGTCCGGGCGCTTGACGGAAGGTGCGCAGGCGGCGAGCAGCAGGACCAGGAGACCGATGGCGAGGGCCCGTGCGGGATGGCGGCAGGGAGACGGCGGTGTGGTGGTCGTCGGCACGGGCTTCGGGTTGCGGTTGGGTGGCGGCCATTGTAGCGCGTCTGCGGATGAACCTGAAAAACTCATTTCAGCCACGGAAACACGCGGAAGCACACGGAATGGAAAACCCGCCGCATCCTCGCCGTCCGTGTTTCCGTGGCGGATGCGGTTTTCGGGATGAATCGACGAGAGGAGGGCGGCCGTGTCCGCAACCGGAACCCTGTATGTGGTCGCGACCCCCATCGGCAATCGCGCGGACATCACCCGGCGTGCCCAGGAGGTGCTGGCCGCGGTGGATCGCATCCTCGCCGAAGACACGCGCCACAGCGGCGCGCTCCTCGCCGCCCTGGGCATCGCGACGCCGCTGCTGTCCCTGCACGAACACAACGAGGCCGCGCAGACCGAGGCCGTCGTCGGACGTCTGCTCGCCGGCGAGGATCTCGCCCTGATCAGCGACGCCGGCACGCCGCTGATCAGCGACCCCGGTTTCCGGGTGGTGCGCGCCGCCCGTCAGGCGGGCATCCCCGTGGTGCCCGTGCCCGGGGCCAGCGCCCTGATCGCCGCGCTGTCGGCGGCGGGTCTGCCCACCGACCGTTTCGTCTTCGAAGGCTTTCTCCCGGCGAAGGCGCCGGCGCGCCGCGCGCGGCTGCAGGCACTGGCGGCCGAGACGCGCACGCTGGTGTTCTACGAATCCAGTCATCGCATCCGGGACTGCATCGACGATCTCGCCGCAATCTTCGGGCCCGAGCGCCACGCCGTGATCGCCCGCGAGCTGACCAAGGCCTTCGAGCAGATCCAGGGCGGTCCGCTGACGGAGCTGCATACCTGGCTGGCCGCGGACCCGAACCGCACGCGCGGCGAATTCGTCGTCCTGGTGCAGGGCGCCGAACCGCCGCCCGACGGCGATGTCCTGCCCGAGGCGCAGCGCGTGCTCGCCATCCTTCTGCGCGAGTTGCCGGTCAAGCAGGCCGCGGCGCTCGCTGCCGAGATCACCGGCGCGCGCCGCAACGCCCTCTATCAGTGGGCGCTGGAACACGCGAAGCGCCGGCGCGCGGTGCCGCGCCAGCGCCCAGGCGGCGTGCTCGCGCACGAGCGCGGACGGATCGTCGCGGCGCGCCTCGAGGGCGGCGACGGTGGTCGGTGTCGTCGGCGCGTTGCCGAGCGCGACGGCGATGTTGCGCAGCCAGGCCTCGTGGCCGATGCGGCGGATGGCGCTGCCGGCCGTGCGGTCCAGGAATTCGCTTTCGCTCCAGCCGGACAGCTCCGCCAGCGTCGCCGCGTCCAGGGCGTGCCGTGGCGCGAAGTCGGCTTCGCGCGTGCGCGTGGCGAAGCGGTTCCAGGGACAGACCAGCTGGCAGTCGTCGCAGCCGTAGACGCGGTTGCCGATCTGCGGGCGCAGCGCTTCGGGAATCGGTCCGCGCAGCTCGATGGTCAGATAGGAAATGCACAGCCGCGCATCCAGTTCGTAGGGGGCGACGATGGCGCCGGTCGGGCAGGCATCGATGCAGGCATGGCAGGTGCCGCAGCGGTTGGCCGCGGGCGGGTCCACCGGCAGCGGCAGATCCGTGTACAGTTCGCCGAGGAAGAACCAGGAGCCGCTGCGCTGATCGATCAGGTTCGTGTGCTTGCCGATCCAGCCCAGCCCCGCCTGCTGCGCGAGGGCCTTTTCCAGGACCGGTGCGCTGTCGGTGAACGCGCGGTAGCCGAACGGTCCGACGTCGGCGCTGATGCGGTCGGCGAGACGCTGCAGGCGCTGGCGCATCAGCTTGTGGTAGTCGCGGCCGAGCGCGTAGCGCGAGACGTAACCCAGCGTCGGATCGTCCAGCACGTGTTCGGCGGCCCGGGACTGCGGCGGCCAGTAGTTCATGCGCAGACTGATGACGCGCACCGTGCCGGGCACGAGTTCCGCCGGGCGGCTGCGGCGCGTGCCGTGGCGCTGCATGTAGTCCATCTCGCCGTGCCGCCCCGCGTCCAGCCACTGCAGCAGGCGTGCCTCGTCGCTGGACAGGTCCGTGCCGCCGATGCCGACGGCGTCGAAGCCGAGTTCCCGGCCCCAGTCCTTGATGCGCCGGGCGAGTGCGGGATAGTCGGTGGCGGGCGGCATGGCGGCGGAGGAAGGGAACCGGTGTGGAAACGGCAGGGAGTTTCGCGCTATTTTGCGGCCGGGACAACCGGCGGGCGGTCGTGGGGAATGCGTCAGTGACATCGTCTGGGCTGTATCGCGCCGAGCAGGTGCGCGAGTTCGATCGGCGCGCCATCGAACTGCACGGCATCCGCGGTTATGCGCTGATGACGCGGGCCGCCGCGGCCGCGCTGCAGGCACTGCGCACACGTTGGCCGCAGGCGCGCCGGCTGCGCGTGCTGTGCGGTGCCGGCAACAACGCCGGCGACGGCTACGTGCTTGCGCGTCTCGCGCGGCAGGCCGGGCTGGATGTGGCGGTCGGCTGGCTGTGCGATCCCGCGACCCTGCGGGGTGATGCGCGTACGGCCGCCGATGACGCCGCGGCGGCGCAGGTGCCGATCGGCCCGTTCGCGCCGCCGCTGCTCGGCGAGGCCGAGGTGATCGTCGACGCCCTGCTCGGCACTGGTCTGACGCGGCCGCTCGCCGGCGAGTGGGCGGCGGCCGTGGCCGCGGCGAATGCCGCCGCCGTGCCGGTGCTGTCTCTGGATGTTCCCAGCGGCCTGCAGGCGGACACCGGCGCCATCCTGGGCGAGGCGATCCGGGCGGCGCTGACCGTGACCTTCATCGCCCCCAAGCTCGGCCTGTTCACGGGCACCGGACCCGACTGCGCGGGCGAGGTGCGGCTGGCCGATCTGGATGTGCCGGCGGCGGTGTTCGACGGGACAGAGCCGGCCGCCATGCGCGTCACCGCGGCGGATCTCCCCGCCTGGCTCCCCGGGCCGCGCGCGCGCAGCGCACACAAGGGTGCGTTCGGCCACGTCCTCGTCGTCGGCGGCCAGCCCGGCATGAGCGGCGCGGCGCGTCTGGCGGCCGAAGCGGCGGCACGGGTCGGCGCCGGTCTGGTCAGTGTGGCCACGCATCCGGCGCATGCCGCGCTGCTCAACATCGGGCGGCCGGAGCTGATGTGCCGGGGCGTACAGACGCCCGCCGATCTCGAACCGCTGCTGGCGCGCGCCGGTGTCATGGCGATCGGTCCCGGCCTGGGGCAGGACGACTGGGCCCGCGGCCTGCTCACCGCGGTGCTGGGAGCGGGGCTGCCGTGCGTGCTGGATGCGGACGCGCTGAACCTGCTCGCCGCGGCACCGGCGCGGCGCGACGACTGGATCCTCACGCCGCACCCCGGCGAGGCGGCGCGGCTGCTGGGCTGCACGGCGGCAGCCGTCCAGGCCGACCGGCCCGCCGCGGTGCGTGCGCTGCAGGCACGCTGCGGCGGTGTCGTCGTGTTGAAGGGCGCCGGTACGCTGGTCCATGACGGACGGCGGACCTGGGTGATTTCCGCCGGCAACCCGGGCATGGCGAGCGGCGGCATGGGCGACGTGCTGACCGGCGTGATCGCGGGGCTGCTCGCCCAGGGACTCGCGCCGGCGGAGGCGGCGGTGGCCGGCACGCTGGTCCACGGCCTGGCAGGCGACACGGCGGCCGCTACCGGCGAACGGGGGTTGCTGGCCGGCGACCTGTTCGACGCCCTGCGGCAGTGGGTGAACCCGCGGGTGTTGCCATGACCGGGCTGACCCTGGACATCGGCGATGCCGAGGCCATGGAACGTCTCGGCGCCGCGCTGGGCGCGCACCTCCGCGGCGGAGAGGTCATCTACCTGACCGGGGATCTCGGCGTCGGCAAGACCACGCTGGTCCGCGGACTGTTGCGGGGGCGCGGTCACGCCGGGCCGGTGCGCAGTCCCACTTACACCCTGGTGGAGCCCTACGAACTGCCGCCGCTCACCCTCTACCACCTGGATCTGTACCGTCTGGCGGACGCCGAGGAACTCGAATGGATCGGTATCCGCGATCTGCTCGATGCCGGCAGCGTCGCCCTGGTGGAATGGCCGGAGCGCGGCCGGGGTGTGCTGCCCGCGGCCGATCTGAGCGTCACTATCCGGTATAAAGACCCCGGCCGGTGGGTCACGCTCACCGGCCACTCCCCCGTCGGTGACTGGCTGGTGGGACAACTAGATAAACAGGGCTCCTAGGGGGCTTGTTCAGGTGTCTGTGCTATCCGCAGGAATACTTGAGAAAAAAACTTGAAATCCCACCGCCCCTGTGGCTAGATTGCCGCATAATCCCGAAACCGCAACGAGGAGGACAGGGGATGGCATGGCGCCGCTCGATCGCCTGGCTGCTGTTGTGGCTGGCCGGCACCTGCCTGGCCGGACCCGTGGAGGTCCAGGGGGTGCGTGTCTGGGCGGCGCCGGACAACACCCGCGTGGTCCTCGATGTCAGCGGCCCGGTCGCCCATGAACTCTTCACGCTGAGCGGCCCCGATCGCGTGGTGATAGATCTGCGCGGCGCCCGGTTGAAATCCGCCTCTCAAACCGATCTCGGACAAGGTCTCGTGAAGAGCCTGCGCAGCGGTGTGCGCAACGGCACCGATCTGCGCCTGGTGCTGGATACCAGCGGCGCCGTGCGGCCGCGCAGTTTCCTGCTCAAGCCCAATGGCGAATATGGCCACCGCCTGGTCGTCGATCTGTACGAAGCCGGGCAGCCCGCAACGGCCTCGGCACGGGCGGCGAAGCCGACGGTGACGGCGAAGGCGGCTCCCAAGACTGCGGCCCGCGAACTGGTGATCGCCATCGACGCCGGACACGGCGGCGAAGATCCTGGCGCGCGCGGCCGCAAGGGCACGCGCGAGAAGGACGTGGTGCTGCAGATCGCCCGCGATCTGGCCGCGCTGGTCGACAAGGAGCCCGGCATGCGCGCCGTGCTGATCCGCGACGGCGACTACTTCATTCCGCTGCGCAAGCGCATGCAGAAGGCGCGCGAGCACCGCGCCGACCTGTTCGTGTCCATCCACGCCGACGCGTTCAAGGACCGGCGCGCCCACGGCTCCTCGGTGTACGTGGTGTCCGAGCGCGGCGCTTCCTCGGAGATGGCGCGCATCCTGGCCGATCAGGAAAACGCCTCCGACCTGGTCGGCGGCGTCAGCCTCAACGACAAGGACGATCTGCTGCGTACCGTGCTGCTGGACCTGTCGCGCGCCGCCAGTATCGAGGCGAGCACCGAGGTGGCCGACAATGTGCTGCGCGAACTCAAGCAGATCGGCCGTGTGCACAAGCATCAGGTGCAGCAGGCCGGTTTCGTGGTGCTGAAATCGCCCGACGTACCGTCGATCCTGGTCGAGACCGCCTTCATCTCGAATCCGCAGGAGGAACTCAAGCTGCGCGACCGCGGGCATCAGCGCAAGCTGGCGCAGGCGGTGATGAACGGCGTGCGGGCCTATTTCCGCAACAACCCGCCGACCGGCACCCTCATGGCCACGCGCGAGCACGTCATCAGGCGCGGCGATACGCTGTCGGAGATCGCCAGGCGCTACGACGTCAGCATGCAGCGCCTGCGGGTCGCCAACAGCCTGTCCGACGACACCCTCCAGGTCGGCGCCGTGCTGCGCATTCCCGGCGAGGACAGCTGAGCGGTTCCTGGCCGTGCAGCCGGCCGGACCGCGTTCCTTTCACCGCCGACCCTCCACCACCGGTCCCGGATCGCGGCGCCATCGGACTCTGGTATCCTTGCCGGCATGTCCATCCGCCTGCTTCCTCCGCAGCTCGTCAACCAGATCGCCGCCGGCGAGGTGGTCGAGCGCCCCGCATCCGTGGTCAAGGAACTGCTGGAGAACAGCCTGGACGCCGGTGCGCGGCGATTGGAGATCGATATCGAGCAGGGCGGCAAGGCCCTGATCCGCGTGCGCGACGACGGCCTCGGCATCGCGCGCGACGAGCTGCCGCTGGCGCTGGCCCGGCATGCGACCAGCAAGATCGCCAGCCTCGAGGATCTCGAGCAGGTCGCCAGTCTCGGCTTCCGCGGCGAGGCGCTGCCGAGCATCGCCTCGGTGTCGCGCCTGACGCTGACGTCGCGGACCCCCGGTGCCGAGGCCGCCTGGCGCGTGCGCGGCGACGGGTCGGACCGGGTCGAACCGCCGGAACCGGCCGCGCATCCGCCCGGCACCACGGTCGAGATCCGCGACCTGTTCTTCAACACGCCGGCGCGGCGCAAGTTCCTGCGCGGCGACACCACCGAGTTCAAGCACATCGAGGATGTGGTGCGGCGCATCGCGCTGAGCCGCTTCGGCATCGACATCGCGCTCGGCCACAATCAGCGGCAGGTCTGGCGGTTGCCGGCCGCGGAGACGCGCGCGCAACGCGAACAGCGGCTGGCGAAGCTGTGCGGCCAGCCCTTCATCGAGCAGAGCCTGTACGTCGAACAGGCGGCGGTCGATCTGCGCCTGTGCGGCTGGATCGCGCAGCCGACCTTCTCGCGCAGCCAGGCCGATCTGCAGCATTTCTTCGTCAACGGTCGCATGGTGCGCGACAAACTGATCGCCCACGCCGTCCGGCAGGCCTATCAGGACGTGCTGTTCCACGGCCGTCACCCGGCCTTCGTACTGTATCTGGAACTGGATCCGGCGACGGTGGACGTGAACGTGCATCCCGCCAAGCACGAAGTGCGCTTCCGCGACAGCCGGCTGGTGCACGATTTTCTGTTCCGCTCGCTGCATGAGGCGCTGGCGCGCAGCGGTCCGGGCGTCTCCGCCGCAGGTGAGCCTGCACCCCCGCCGCGTCCTGCCGTCATGCCCGCGTCGATCACGCGCCAGCAGCCCATGGCGCTGGCAGTGGCGGAGCAGATGGCGGCCTATGCGGCGCTGCATCCGGAATCGGCGCAGACCGTGATGCAGGAGGGCGCCGCGGCCGCGCACTCGCCTCGGGCGGCGGAGCCGATGCCGGAGGCCGCACCCGGATTACCGCCGCTCGGTTTCGCGCTGGCGCAGCTGCATGGCATCTACATCCTCGCGCAGAACGCCGAGGGCCTGGTGCTGGTCGACATGCACGCCGCACACGAGCGCATCACCTATGAAGGACTCAAGCGCAGCCATGCAGGCGAAGGCATTCGCGCGCAGCCGCTGCTGGTGCCGGTGACGCTCGCGGTCAGCGAGCGCGAGGCGGCGCTGGCCGAGGAGGCCGCACCGGTGTTCGCGGAACTCGGCTTCGAGGTCGACCGCCTCGGGCCGGAGCGGCTGGTGGTGCGGCAGGTGCCGGCGCTGCTGCGGTACGCCGATGCCGCCGCGCTGGTACGCGACGTGCTGTCGGACATGAGCGAACACGCCGTCAGCACGCGCCTGCGCGAGGCGCACAATGCGGTGCTCGCCACCATGGCCTGTCACGGTTCCGTGCGCGCCAACCGGCAGCTGTCCGTCGCCGAGATGAACGCGCTGCTGCGCGACATGGAGCGTACCGAACGCAGCGGCCAGTGCAACCATGGCCGGCCGACCTGGGTGCAGTTGCGACTCGAGGAGCTCGACCGGCTGTTCCTGCGCGGCCAGTGACGCTGCCCCGTGCTCGCGAGGCCGCCACGTCTGTGCATCATGGGTCCGACGGCCTCGGGCAAGACCCGCCTGGCGGTCGAGCTCGTCAAGCGTTTTCCCTTCGACATCATCAGCGTCGACTCGGCCATGGTGTACCGCGGCATGGACATCGGCACGGCCAAGCCGGGTCCGGACGTGCTGCGCGTCGCCCCCCACCGGCTGATCGACTTCCTCGACCCGGCCGAACGCTACTCGGCCGCGCTTTTTCGCAAAGATTGTCTGAGGGAGACGGAACAAATCGACCAAAGCGGGCGTCTACCACTGCTGACGGGCGGAACCCTGCTCTATTTCCGTGCCCTCCAGCAGGGTTTGGCCGCCTTGCCGGATGCCGACAGCGCGGTGCGGGCGCGCCTCGACGCCGAGGCGCGGGAATACGGTCTGGAGGCGTTGCACGCGCGCCTGGCCGAGGTTGACCCGGAATCGGCGCGGCGCATCCATCCCAATGATCCGCAGCGTATTCAGCGGGCGCTCGAGGTCTTTGAGCTGAGCGGCCGGCCGCTCAGCGCGCACTTTGCGGATGAGGTCAAGGACGGGGCTCCGCAACGGCTGTTGAAATTGGCCGTCGCGCCGCCGGACAGGAGCGTGCTGCGGCACCGCATCGAGGTGCGTTTCGGGCAGATGCTCGAGCAGGGTTTCGTCGCGGAAGTGGAGCGGCTGTACCGGCGCGGCGATCTCGGACCGCACCTGCCTTCGATCCGAGCCGTGGGTTACCGGCAGGTATGGCAGTACCTGGCGGGCGAACTCGATCACGCGCAGATGTGCGAGCGCGCGATCATCGCCACCCGCCAGTATGCGAAGCGTCAACTGACCTGGCTCAGGGGCGAAGAGGACGTGATCTGGCTGGATGCGGAATCGCCCCGACTGCTGGACAGAACGGTGCAAATCCTTGTGCAGGCCGGGCTTGTGGACCGACTATGAAACTGACTATGCTACACTTTCCTGACGAGGCTGAGATGCGGTTACGAACCTTACGGCGCGCGAAAAGACTCGCTCATTCAATCGCATGTACTGAACATGGAAGGATTGGAGAGGGCTCTTGGCGGACATAAGAAGAAGGAGAAACGAAATGGCACGTGGACAATCCCTGCAGGAACCCTTTCTGAACACCTTGCGCAAGGAACGGGTGCCTGTGTCGATCTACCTGGTGAATGGAATCAAGTTGCAGGGCCAGATCGAATCGTTCGATCAATTCGTCGTTCTGTTGAAGAACAGCGTCAGCCAGATGGTGTACAAGCATGCCATCTCCACGGTCGTGCCCGCGCGCAACGTGCGCATCACCGGCGGTGACGAAGGTGCAGGACCGGAACCGGGCAATGCCTGACCGCGACCGCGTCGCGCGGGGATCCGTGATTGTTTGATCGTCCCCGCAGCGGTGAGCGCGCCGTCCTGGTGCACGTCGATTTCGCGGGCGACCAGGAACCTGAAGATCTGCAGGAATTCTCCGAGCTGGCGAAGTCCGCCGGGGCGATCCCGGTGGGCGTCGTCACGGCGTCCCGTTCCACCCCCGATCCCAAATACTTCGTCGGCTCCGGCAAGGCGGAGGAGGTGAGCGCGCGCGTGGCCGAGGCGGGTGCCGAACTGGTGCTGTTCAACCATACGCTGTCCCCCAGTCAGGAACGCAACCTGGAGAAGCTGCTGCAGTGCCGGGTGCTCGATCGGACCGGCCTCATCCTGGACATCTTCGCCCAGCGCGCGCGTTCCTTCGAAGGCAAGCTGCAGGTGGAGCTGGCCCAGCTGCAGCACCTGTCGACGCGGCTGGTGCGCGGCTGGAGCCATCTGGAACGGCAGAAGGGCGGCATCGGACTGCGCGGTCCCGGCGAAACCCAGCTGGAGACCGACCGGCGGCTGCTGGGGGCGCGGATAAAGCAGCTGCACCGCCGGCTGGAGAAGGTCCAGCGGCAGCGCGCCCAGGGGCGCCGCGCGCGCACCCGGGCGGAGCTGCCGACGGTGTCCCTGGTCGGCTACACCAATGCCGGCAAGTCGACGTTGTTCAACACGCTGACGGGGTCGGAGGTCTACGCCGCCGATCAGCTGTTCGCCACCCTGGATCCGACTCTGCGGCGTCTGGAGCTGCCGGAGATGGGGCCGGTGATCCTGTCCGACACCGTCGGCTTCGTCCAGCACCTGCCGCACGATCTCGTCGCGGCCTTCCGCGCCACCCTCGAGGAGACGCGCGCGGCGGATCTGCTCCTGCACGTGGTCGACGCCAGCGACCCGGCGCGCATGGAGCGCATCGGTCAGGTCGACGAGGTGCTGCGGGATGTGGGGGCGGCGGACGTGCCACAGCTGCTGGTGTACAACAAGCTGGACCGCATGCCCGGCGAGGCGCCGCGTCTCGAACGCGATGCGCAGGGGCGGCCGGTACGCGTCTGGCTGTCCGCGCTGACGGGTGCGGGCCTGGACCTGCTGACCGCCGCCCTGGGCGAGCTCCTGCGGGGGCCGGTGGCGCGCGGCTGGCTGCGCCTGCCCCCCGGGGCCGGGCGGCTGCGTTCGGAGCTGTTCCGCATCGGCGCGGTCCGTCAGGAGCGGTTCGAGGACGGCGGCGCCACCTGGCTGGATCTGGCGCTGCCGTTCGCGGATCTCGAGCGCCTGTGCGCGCGCGCAGGGATCGAGGCGGTGCTCGCTGCGCATCCGCCCGGTGAATCGGCGCGGGCCGGCTGATTGTGCCTATCGAGTCCCTGCGCCGCGGGGCGCGCGTGCCGGCGGCGCGCGGGCACCGTGCGTTCCGAAAAGCGGGGATTTGGCGGCGGCCGGCGTCAATTCCTTGCGGGCGCGGCCAAAGCCCCATAAAATCTTGCGCTTCGGCATACTTGCGCACACGCCGATGAGCGGCGGCGCGGCCCGCCTCGGGCCGGTGCGGAACCCCAGCGGATTCGACAACAGAATCTCGATTCCTGACACACAGGCGCCTTGCTTCCCGGCCGGGCCGGCCAGGCGGCGCCTACGGATGTCCTAGACGGAGCATGTTCAAATGGCTTGGAACGAGCCGGGTGGCGGTAAAGACCCGTGGGGTGGGCGCGGCGGCGATCAGGGCCCGCCCGATCTCGACGAGATCGTCCGTAAGATGCAGGACAAGATGGGCGGCCTGTTCGGCGGCCGCAAGGGCGGCGGTACGCGCGGCGGCGACGGCGGCGGCAGATTCGCCCTCGGCCTGATCGTGGCCGCGGCCGTGATCGCGTGGCTGGCCTTCGGCATCTATATCGTCGAGGAAGGCAAGCGCGGCGTCGTGCTGCGTTTCGGCCAGTTCAGCGAAATCACCATGCCGGGGCCGCACTGGCACATCCCGTTCCCCATAGAGCAGGTCCAGATCGTCGACGTCGGGCAGCGCCGCTTCGTCGAGGTGGGCTACCGTTCGGGTGCCGGCGGCAGCGGCCAGGTGAGCGTGCCGCGCGAGGCGCTGATGCTGACCCGCGACGAGAACATCGTCGACATACGCATCGCCGTGCAGTATCAGGTGAAGGATCCGCGCGAATACCTGTTCAACGTGCGCGATCCCGACATCACGCTCAAGCAGGCGACCGAGAGCGCCATCCGCGAGGTCATCGGCAAGAGCAACATGGACTTCGTGCTGACCGAGGGGCGCACCGAAGTCGCGATGCAGACCAAGGAGCTGATCCAGGGGATTCTCGACCAGTACCAGGCGGGCATCCTGATCACGACGGTGAACCTGCAGGACGCCCAGCCCCCCGAAGAGGTGCAGGGCGCCTTCGCCGACGCCATCAAGGCGCGCGAGGACGAGGTGCGCCAGAAGAACGAGGCGGAGGCCTACGCCAACGACATCATCCCGCGGGCGCGCGGCGCCGCGGCGCGCGTGCTGGAAGAGGCCAACGGCTACAAGCTCAGCATCATCGCCAAGGCCGAGGGTGAATCCAGCCGCTTCGACCAGCTGCTGGCCGAATACAACCAGGCGCCGGAAGTCACCCGCAAGCGCCTCTATCTGGAGACCATGCAGCGGGTGATGGCGAACAGCGGCAAGGTCACCGTGGACGTGTCCAGGGGCAACAACCTGCTGTACCTCCCGCTCGACCAGATGCTGAAGGGCGCTGCCGCCGTGGCCCCGCGGCGCTATGCCGAGAGCGGCACGGGCGAAGCGCCGACGGCCGTGCCGCAGAGCACGGACAACCGTACCGATACACGACGTTCCCGGGAGCCGCGCTGATGTCCTCCAACAAGATGATGGGTGTGATGATCCTGCTGGCGGCGCTGTTCGTCGGGTCGTTCTCGGTGTTCACGGTCTACGAATGGGAACGCGCCATGCTGTTCCGGCTGGGCGAGGTCGTGCGCACGGACTTCGAGCCCGGTCTGCACTTCAAGATCCCGTTCATCAACAACGTGCGCAAATTCGATGCGCGGGTGCTCACGCTGGACGTGGAGCCGGAGCGTTTCCTGACGGCGGAAAAGAAGAACGTCATCGTGGATTCCTTCGTCAAGTGGCGCATCGACGACGTGACGCGCTTCTACACGGCGGTGCTCGGCGACGAGGCCCAGGCCCGCCAGCGTCTCGAGCAGATCGTCAAGGACGGCATGCGCGGCGAGTTCTCCAAGCGCACCATCAACGAGGTCGTCTCCGGCGAACGCGTCCAGATCATGAACGTGCTGGCCGGCAACGTCCGCGTGCAGGCGAAGGAGCTCGGCATCTCCATCGTCGATGTGCGCATCAAGCGCGTCGAGCTGCCGCAGGACGTGAACGCCGCGGTCTACCGGCGCATGGAGGCGGAGCGTGCGCGCGTCGCCAAGGATTTCCGTTCACGCGGCTTCGAGGCGGCCGAGCGCATCCGTGCCGACGCCGACCGCCAGCGTGAGGTGATCCTGGCGGAGGCCTATCGCGACGCCGAAAGGGTGCGCGGCGAAGGCGACGCCCGTGCCGCGGAGATCTACGGCAAGGTCTACAGCAAGAATGCGGAGTTCTACTCGTTCTACCGGAGTCTGACCGCCTATGAGGAGGCCTTCGGTGCCGGCGATCTGCTGGTGATCGAGCCGGACAGCGAGTTCTTCCAGTATTTCAAGGGCGGCAAGGCGCGGAACTAGAGCTGCGCCCGGCGGTCCGCGTGCCGCCGGAACGACGGATGGGCCGGGTCTTCCCGGCGGACGAGATCAGGGTGTCGCGGCTGACGCGGCAGAGTCCGGGCGCCGGCGCGGCGGCCCGGCTTTTTTGTGGGCAGCCCGGGCCGCGCGTGGCGGGTGCGGGAGACGGATTCGAATATGTTCGACGAGCTGCTCGCGGCATTGGCGCTGATGCTGGTGATCGAGGGGCTGCTGCCCTTCCTGAGCCCGGGGGGGTTGCGGCGCACCCTGCAGGCCCTGGGTGAAATGGATGACCGCAGCCTGCGGGTCGTCGGCCTGGTCAGCATGTTGTCGGGCGTGGCGCTGCTGTACCTGGTGCGCTGAGCGGATTGGGAACGACTGGAACCATGAGCGGAATCGATCACTGGCTGCTGCCCGAAGGCGTGGGAGAGATGCTGCCCGACGAGGCATGGCGTCTGGAGGCGCTGCGCCGCAGGCTGCTGGACGTCTATCGGAGCTGGGGCTACGGGCTGATCATCCCGCCCATGATCGAGTATCTGGAATCGCTGCTGACCGGTGCGGGCCACGATCTCGATCTGCAGACCTTCAAGCTGACCGATCAGCTGACCGGCCGGCTGCTGGGCGTGCGGGCCGACATGACGCCGCAGGCGGCGCGCATCGACGCCCACGCGCTCAAGCGCGACGAGCCGGTGCGCCTGTGCTATCTGGGCACCGTGCTGCACACGCTGCCGGACGGTTTCGCGGGCTCGCGCAGTCCGCTCCAGGTCGGCTGCGAGCTGTTCGGCCACGCCGGCATCGAGAGCGATCTGGAGATCCTCGGGTTGATGCTGGAGACGCTGGCGGTGACGGGTCTGGAAGTGCATCTGGATCTCGGACATGTGGGCATCTTCCGCGCCCTGGCGCGCGGCGCCGGACTGACGGCCGGGCAGGAGGCCGATCTCTTCGACGTACTGCAGCGCAAAGCGCTGCCGGAGATCGAATCACTGCTGGCATCCTTCGGTGCCGCACCGGAATGGCGCGCGCGCCTGGAGCGGCTCGCCGGCCTCCATGGCGGTGCCGAGGTGCTGGAGCAGGCGCGGGCGGCGCTGGGCGGCGCCGGGGCTGCGGTCGACGCGGCGCTCGACAACCTCGCGGCCATCGCGGCGCAGGTGCAGGCGCGCTGGCCGCAGCTGCCGCTGCACTTCGATCTGGCGGAGCTGCGCGGCTACGGCTACCACACCGGTATCGTGTTTGCCGCCTTCACGCCCGGTTGCGGGCAGGAGATCGCCCGCGGCGGCCGTTATGACAACATCGGCGCGGTGTTCGGCCGGGCGCGTCCGGCCACGGGTTTTTCGGCGGATCTGCGCACGCTGATGGCGCTGTCGCCGGGGGCGGGCGAGGCATCGCGCGGCGCGGTGTTCGCGCCGGCATCGGATGACTCCAGCCTGGACGCCGCGGTCGCCGGGCTGCGCGCCGCCGGTGAACGTGTCATCGCCGCCCTGCCCGGTCAGACGGGCGGCGCACGCGAGATGGGCTGCGACCGCGAACTGGTCGAGCAGGATGGTGGTTGGGTGATTAAATCAGTTTAAAGATCTTCAACACGAAGGCGCCGAAGGCGCACCAAGAATTTCTTGGTCGAGCCAACACCATGGACATTGTCGTCTGGTGATGGATATGCAGTGGTTTTCGCATTTGGATCTGATTTTCCTTCGTGCGCCTTCAGCGCCTTCGTGTTGAACGCTTTTGAAGTCTGAATCGATTATCATGCGCGCCGTTGCTGGCGCACGAGGACGGGGGTACGCAGGTCGATGGGCAAGAACGTGGTGGTGATCGGCACCCAGTGGGGTGACGAGGGCAAGGGCAAGGTGGTGGATCTGCTCACTGAGCGCGCGGCGGCGGTCGTGCGTTTCCAGGGCGGCCACAATGCCGGGCACACGCTGGTGATCGACGGCAAGAAGACCGTGCTGCACCTGATTCCCTCCGGCATTCTGCGCGACAATGTCCAGTGCCTGATCGGCAACGGCGTAGTGCTGTCTCCCTCGGCGCTGCTGGAAGAGATCCGTATGCTCGAGGCCAACGGCGTGCCGGCACGCGAGCGCCTGAAGATCAGCGAGGCCTGTGCGCTGATCCTGCCCTATCATGTCGCGCTCGATCACGCGCGCGAGAAGGCGCGCGGCAAGGCGGCCATCGGCACCACCGGCCGCGGCATCGGTCCGGCCTACGAAGACAAGATCTCGCGCCGCGGGCTGCGCCTGGGCGATCTGTTCCACCGCGAGCGTTTCGCCGCCAAGCTCGGCGAGGTACTGGACTATCACAACTTCGCGCTGGTGAATTATTTCAAGTGCGATCCGGTCGACTTCCAGCAGACCCTGGACGAGGCCTTCGGCATGGCCGACGAGCTGCAGGCCATGGTCGGCGACGTGCCGGAGCTGCTTGCCCAGGCCCGCCGCAACGGCGACAACGTCATGTTCGAGGGCGCGCAGGGTGCGCTGCTGGACATCGACCATGGCACCTATCCGTTCGTCACGTCGTCCAACACGACGGCCGGCGGTGCCTGCACCGGCAGCGGCGTGGGTCCGCGCAACCTGGACTATATTCTCGGTATCACCAAGGCCTACACTACGCGCGTGGGCGCCGGCCCCTTCCCGACCGAGCTGTTCGACGAGATGGGCGAGCATCTGGCCAAGCGCGGCCATGAATTCGGCTCCACCACCGGCCGTCCGCGCCGCTGCGGCTGGTTCGACGCGGTCGCGCTGCGCCGCGCCAACGAGATCAACAGCGTGACGGGCCTGTGCATCACCAAGCTCGACGTGCTGGACGGGCTGGACACCATCCGCCTGTGCGTGGGCTACCGTTGCGGGGAGGAGGATCGCCTCACTCCGCCGATCGGCGCCGAGGCCTTCGCCACCTGCGAGCCGATCTACGAGGAGGTGCCCGGCTGGAAGGAGTCGACGGTGAGTGTGCGGGAATACGACAAGCTGCCGGCCAACGCCAAGGCCTATCTCAAGCGCATCGAGGAAGTGGTCGGCTGCCCGATCGACATCATCTCGACCGGCCCGGACCGCGTGGACACCATCATCCTGCGGCATCCGTTTGACGGTTGAACGGGAGTTTTCACGGTGCGGCGCGCGCCCCGCTCAGCGGGTCGCGCGGCTGTCCTGTGAACGAAAGGCCCGGATCGGTTTCGGCCGGATCCGGACAAGAAAAAACCCGCATGGCGTTGCGCTGCATGCGGGTTGTCTCAACATGGTGCCGAGGAGAGGACTCGAACCTCCACGGGTCGCCCCACTAGTACCTGAAACTAGCGCGTCTACCAATTCCGCCACCTCGGCAGGTGGGCGGGGCCTCACAGGCCCGAGAGCCGCGCACTTTACCCGGCGCGGCAGCCCTTGTCAACGCAGGCCGAGGCGACCTTCCGGGTTATCATTTCGAAGAAGACCATGAGCAAAAAACGTTCCCCCAAGAAGCCAGCCTGGACAGACCAGGACCCTTACGCGGCCCGCGAGGCCGAGAAGTACGCCCGTCCCATCCCCAGTCGGGAACTCATCATCGAAAAGCTGACCGAGCAGGGCGTGCCGCTGATGCGCGAGCAGCTCGCGGAGGCCTTCGGCCTGACCGACGAAGAGGATCTCGAGGCGCTGCGCCGCCGCCTGAACGCCATGGAGCGCGACGGCCAGCTGGTGCGCAACCGCCGCCGGGGCTACGGCCTGGTCGAGAAACTCGACCTGGTGCGCGGTCGCGTCATCGGCCACCCCGACGGTTTTGGTTTTCTGGTACCCGACGACGGCAGCGACGATCTGTTCCTGTCGCCGCGCCAGATGCGATCGCTGTTCCACGGCGACCGTGCGGTGGCGCGGGTCACCGGTCTGGATCATCGCGGCCGGCGCGAAGGTGCCATCGTCGAGGTGCTGGAGCGCAATACCCACCGCGTGGTCGGGCGCTTCTACTGCGAGAACGACGTGAGCTTCGTCGTTCCCGACAGCAAGCGTATCACCCAGAACGTGTCGATCCCGCCCGATATGCGCGGCGGCGCGCGCCAGGAACAGATCGTCACCGTCGACATCACGGAACAGCCGACCTTCCGCTCGCCGCCCATCGGACGCGTCTCCGAGGTGCTGGGCGACCATATGGCGCCGGGCATGGAGATCGATATCGCAATCCGCAGCCACGACCTGCCGCTGGTCTGGCCGGCCGGCGTGCAGGACGAGATCGCGGATCTGCATCCCGAGGTGCTGGAGGCGCACAAGAAGGGTCGCGAAGATCTGCGCGATCTCCCGCTGGTGACCATCGACGGCGCGGATTCCCGCGACTTCGACGACGCCGTGTTCTGCGAGCGCAAGGCCAAGGGCTGGCGCCTGCTGGTGGCCATCGCCGACGTCTCGCATTACGTCGAACACGGCACGGCGCTGGACCGCGAGGCCCAGGCGCGCGGCAACTCGGTGTATTTCCCCGAGCGGGTGATCCCGATGCTGCCGGAGATTCTGTCCAACGGGCTGTGTTCGCTGAACCCCCGGGTCGACCGCCTGTGCATGGTCTGCGAGATGTACATCAGCGACGATGGGCGCATCACGCGCTCGCGCTTCATGGAAGGCCTGATGCGTTCACACGCGCGCCTGACCTACGACCAGGTCGCCAAGGTGATCGTGGAGCGCGACCGGGACGAGCGCAAGCGGCTCGGTGGGCTGGTGCCGCACCTCGAAGAGCTGCACCGTCTCTACAAGGTGCTGCGCAAGGAGCGCACCAAGCGCGGCGCCATCGATTTCGAGACCACCGAGACGCGCATCGTCTTCGGGCCGGACCGCAAGATCGAGCGCATCATGCCGGTCGAGCGCAACGACGCCCACAAGCTCATCGAGGAATGCATGATCGCGGCGAATGTCGCCAGCGCCCGCTTTCTCGCCAAGCACAAGATGCCGACCCTGTACCGCGTGCATGAGGGGCCGAAGCCCGAGAAGCTCGAGGCGCTGCGTACCCTGCTGGGCGAGCTCGGCCTGAGCCTGCGCGGCGGCGACAAGCCGGAGCCGCAGCATTACGCCGAACTGCTGGCGACCATCCAGAAGCGACCGGACGCGCATCTCATCCAGACGGTCATGCTGCGCTCGCTGTCGCAGGCCCGCTATGCGCCGGAGAACACCGGACACTTCGGCCTGGCGCTGCCGCAGTATCTGCATTTCACGTCCCCGATCCGCCGCTATCCGGACCTGCTGGTGCATCGCGCGATCCGGCACGTGCTGCGCAGCAGCGCCGACAAGGGGCTGCTGAAGCGGGCCCTGGGACGCATGTTCTCCGGCGGCCCGGTGGCCAGTTTCCGCTATACCGTGGCCGACATGCAGGCGCTCGGCGAAGGCTGCTCGATGACGGAGCGGCGTGCGGACGAGGCGACGCGTGACGCCATCGATTGGCTGAAGTGCGAATTCATGCTGGACAAGGTCGGCGAGGAATTCGTCGGCATCATCAGCGGCGTGACTTCGTTCGGGATCTTCGTCGAGCTCGCGGACATCTACGTCGAGGGTCTGGTGCACGTGGCCACGCTGAAGAACGACTACTATCATTTCGATCCGGCCGGCCACAGGCTGCGTGGCGAGCGCAGCGGCACCACCTATCGCCTGGCGGATCGCGTCACGGTGAAGGTCATGCGGGTCGATCTGGACGAGCGCAAGATCGATTTCGAGCTGGTCGAAGCGACGGAACAGAAACTGGGTCGTGCGGTCGCAACGCGTAAACGCAAATCGCGCGGTTCGCGTTCGGCGGCACGTGTTCGCAAGAAGAAGGGAGGTAAGTCGACATGAAGTATCTCGGTGCAAAGAGAGTGATGGTCGTGGCGGTGGCCGTCGCGTTGGCGGGCTGTGCCGCCGACGATCCCAACAGGCGCGCGAAGACCGGTGCCGCGGTGGGTGCGGTGGTCGGTGCCGTCCTCGGGCATCAGCTGGACGACGAGTCCGGGCGCTTCGTCGGCGCGGCAGTGGGCGCAATCGCCGGCGGTGCGGTCGGCCACTACATGGACAACCAGCAGAAGGAGTTCGAGGCCGCCCTGGCCGAGGAGCAGCGCCGGAACCAGATCGAAATCGAACGCCTTCAGGACGAGACGCTGAAGATCGACATCGCCAGCGAGGTCTCGTTCGATTTCGGCAGCGCCGCGATCAAGCCGGCCTTCCGCCCGACCCTGGACAAGGTCGCCGACGTGCTCAATCGCTATGAGCGGTCCGTGGTGCACGTCGTCGGACACACCGACAGCGTCGGTTCGGATGCCTACAACCAGCGCCTTTCCGAGCAGCGCGCGCAGGCGGTGGTGGATTATCTGGCGGGTACCGCCGGCGTCGCGCGCGAGCGTCTGCGCGCCGAGGGTCGTGGCGAGAGCGAGCCGCGCGAGTCCAACGCCACCGAGGCCGGGCGCCAGCTCAACCGTCGTGTCGAGCTGTTCGTCAAGCCGATCGTCGAGGGTCAGGAGCAGCGTGCCTACGAGCCGCCGCCGGTGCAGACCGCGCCCGCGTCCTGGCGGTGAGGCAACAGGCCGCGAATGAGCGCGAAGCACACCGCGATGGTTCGCGTTCATTTGCGGACTGATGTGCAATGGGCGGAGATGATCGTCGTCCATGGCTGAGAGTCAGCGCGTCTACGGGCTGCACGCGGTGCGCGCGTTGCTCCGGCAGAGCGGCGCACAGGTCCGGCGGGCCTGGGTGCAGGAAGGGCGGGACGACCCGCGCCTGAGCGCGCTCGTCGAGGAACTCGCCGCGCGCGGCGTCGCGGCGGAGCGGGTGCCGCGCCGCGAACTCGACCGCATGCTGGACGGGGCACGTCATCAGGGCGTGGTGGTGGAGGTGCCGGCGGCCGAGACCGGCGGCGAGCGTCAGCTCGACGATTTCCTGCACACCTTGCGGTCGCCGGCGCTGCTGCTGGTGCTGGACGGCGTCACCGACCCCCACAACCTGGGTGCCTGCCTGCGCACCGCCGACGCGGCCGGGGTGCAGGCGGTGATCCTGCCCAAGGACCGGTCCGCCGGCCTGACCCCGGTGGTGCGCAAGGTGGCCTGCGGCGCAGCCGAGCATCTGCCGGTGTTCGCCGTCACCAACCTCGCACGTGCGCTGCGCACCCTGCAGGCCGCCGGCCTGTGGGTCTACGGCGCCGCCGGTGAGGCGGAGAAATCGCTCTATGATGTTGATTTCACTGGATCGGTGGCGCTGGTGCTGGGTGCCGAGGGCAGCGGCCTGCGGCGCCTGACCCGGGAACACTGCGATGCGTTGGTGAAAATCCCCATGACCGGGTCTGTCGAAAGCCTGAATGTCTCGGTGGCGACCGGGGTGCTGCTCTATGAAGTGGTCCGCCAGCGGCGGGGAGGCGCCGGGCCGTAGGTCGTTACACTCCGTCCCGAATCCCGAATCCCGAATCCCGAATCCCGAATCCCGAATCCCGAAATTGCATCTCCCCCGGGCCTCCATTAGAATGCGCGGCTCCCATGGCCCCGCTGGGCCCATGGCTCCTTGCCTCACCGCCCGGACGGTCCGGGATCGGGAGGCTGTCAATCCACAAGGGGCAGACAATGCGTCATTACGAAATCGTGTTCCTGGTCCACCCGGACCAGAGCGAACAGGTTCCCGCCATGGTCGAGCGTTACCGCTCCACCATCGAGACCGCGGGCGGCAAGATTCACCGGTTGGAAGACTGGGGCCGCCGTCAGCTGGCCTATCCCATTCAGAAGGTCCTCAAGGCGCACTACGTGCTGATGAACGTCGAGTGCGGCCAGGACGTGCTCGAGGAGCTCACCTCCGCGTTCCGCTTCAATGACGCGGTGCTGCGCAATCTGGTGATCGCGCGCGACGAGGCCGTCACCGAGCCGTCCCCGCTGTCCAAGCGCGACGAACGCGGCGAGCGCGACAGCGATGCCCGCGCCGACGATGACGACAGCGACGAGAGCGATGCCGCCTGAGTGACTGCTTGCGTGGCCGGAGGATCGCCGGTCCGCACGAGGTGTTGACGGCCCATGCAGGAATCTCCGGCCAATGCACTGGTCATCGAGGGCCAGGTCACGCGGCCGCCGGAGACCCGGTATTCACCCGCCGGCATACCCATCAGCCGTTTCGTCCTCGAGCATCAGTCGCGCTGCGACGAGGCCGGTGCGATGCGCGAGGTCAGATTGAGGCTGGGTGTGGTGGCTGCCGGCCGGCAGCTGCAGCAGGCCGTGGCCCGGCTGGTGCCGGGGAGTCGGATCCGCGTCGAGGGTTTTCTCGCACGTGCCGGTTTCCGCAGCGCCGATCACCGTCTGGTGCTGCATGCGCAGTCGATGGAAATATTGAACGATCGAGATCGTTAACCGAGAGGTAACTGAACAATGTCGCGTTTTTTCCGCCGTCGGAAGTTCTGCCGCTTCACCGCGGAGGGCGTCAAAGAGATCGATTACAAGGATCTCGCGACCCTGAAGAATTACATTACGGAGACGGGCAAGATCGTGCCCAGCCGCATCACCGGCACCAAGGCTCACTATCAGCGCCAGCTGGCGACCGCGATCAAGCGCGCCCGCTTCCTGGCGCTGCTGCCGTACAGCGATTCGCATTGATCGCGGCGCCGTGCCGGCCGCGGGCCGGTCCGGTGCGTGAGTCCGGCGCATGATGCAGAGGCTGGCGGCGTTCGCGATGGCCGCGCGTTGGCGCGCCGTGCTGACCGCAACGCTGAGCGCCGCGGCGGCCCTTGTGCTCCCGCCCCTGACCTCGCCGCTGAACTACCTGGGCGGTGCGGTGATCGGCCTGGTGAGTCTGCGGCTCGGCGCCCGCGAGGGTGCCGGCGTGCTGGTCGCCGGCGTGGCCCTGCTGGCCGCGCTGGGGCTCGCGGTGGGAGGTTTCGCGGTGCCCCTCGCCGTGGCCACCCTGACGTTGTGGCTGCCGGTCTGGCTGGCGGCCCTGCTGCTGCGGGTCAGCCGTTCGCTGGGCCTGACGCTGCGTGCCACCGGTGCGGCGGGGGTGGTCCTGGTCATGCTCGCCCACCTGTGGCTGGGGGACCCCCAGGCCTGGTGGTTGCCGCGCCTGGATGAGGTGCTCAAGCCCGTGTTCGAGGCGCAGGGCATCGACGCCGGCACCTATGTGTCCGAGCTGGCGCGCTGGATGACGGGACTGCTCGGTGCGGCCATGGTCATGAGCGTGACCCTGAGCCTGCTGCTGGCGCGGGCCTGGCAGGCGGGGCTGTACAACCCGGGCGGCTTCGGCGCGGAGTTCCGCCAGCTCGCGCTGGGGCGGGTGGCGGCGGTGGCGAGCCTCGTCCTGGTCGCGCTGGCGGCGCTGCCGCCGACGGGGGCGGTGAAGGCGTTCGCCGCCGATGCGGTACCGACGCTGCTGGTCCTGTACGTGATTCAGGGGCTGGCCGTCGCGCATGCCCTGGCGGTGCGGTACCAGGCCAGGCGCGGCTGGCTGATCGCGTTGTATGTGTTGCTGTTGTTCGCCGCGCCGCAGGTGATGCCGCTGCTGGCCCTGGCGGGGTGGTCGGATGCCTGGATAGACGTGCGCCGCCGTTTCGGCAGGCCGTGATGCGGGCATTGTGAAGAATTCCGTACATTAATTTTCTGTGGCGAGGTAACGAGTCATGCAAGTGATCCTGTTGGAGAAGGTCGAGAACCTGGGCAACCTGGGTGATCAGGTCAAGGTCCGTTCCGGCTACGGCCGCAACTTCCTCATTCCGAAGGGTAAGGCCACGCCGGCCACGCCCGACAACATCGCCCGTTTCGAGGCGCGCCGCGCGGAGCTGGAAAAGGCCGCCGCCGAGGCGCTGGCCGCCGCCGAGGCGCGCAAGGCGGGTCTGGAGGGGCTGCGCGTGACCATCACGGCCAAGGCCGGCGACGAGGGCAAGCTGTTCGGCTCCATCGGCACCACGGACATCGCGCATGCGGTGACGGCGGCCGGCCAGCCGGTCGAGCGCCACGAAGTGCGTCTTCCGGAAGGCCCGTTCCGCGCGGTGGGCGAGTTCGAAGTCGAACTGCACCTGCACACCGACGTCAACGCGACCATCACCCTGGTGATCGCGCCGGAGTGAGCCGATAAGGGTCTCCGGAACAACGTTTTCCGGACACCGGCCCACACCTGCACCGGGCGCCGCGGCCGTCAAGTCTGTTGCCGGCCGCGGCGCTTGTGTATCCTGCCCGCAGAATCATCCGTCGTACGTACTCCGTGCGCGCCTGGCGGTCTTCGCGTCCCGTCCGAAGCCTGTGTCTCCGGAGCGGGCGCCTGCCCGTTTGCGCGCCGCCCCCGCGTCTCCGGGCGAAGCGGGGGCGGCACGCGGCGCGGATGGAATGATGCCCATCACAGACGACCGAGCCTTGGGGAATAGCTATGCCTGAGTCCGTCCTGTCCGCCGAATTTCCGGGTGGCGGTACCGAGTCGCTCAAGGTTCCACCGCATTCCGTGCCGGCGGAACAGTCCGTGCTCGGCGGCCTGATGCTCGACAACGATGCGTGGGATCAGGTCGCCGACCGCGTCGGCGAGAACGATTTCTACCGGCGCGACCACCGGCTGATTTTCGCCGCCATCCGCGACCTGGCCGAGAACGGCAAGCCCTTCGATGTGGTGACGCTCGCCGAACGGCTGGAGAAGAACCGTCAGCTCAACGACGCCGGCGGCCTGGCCTATCTCGGCGCGCTCGCCAAGGAAACGCCGAGTGCCGCGAATATCCGTGCCTACGCCGACATTGTGCGCGAGCATTCCGTACTGCGGCAGATGGTGCGGGTGGGTACCGACATCGCCAATGCGGCCTATTTCCCCGAAGGCCGCGACTCGGCGGAACTGCTGGATTTCGCTGAGCAGCAGGTGTTCCAGATCGCCGAGCAGGGCAATCGCGGCCGGCGCGGCTTCACGCGTATCAAGGATCTGCTCACCCAGGCCGTCGACCGCATCGATCACCTGTTCCAGCTCGACAACCCCATCACCGGCGTGCCGACCGGCTTCACCGATTTCGACGAGATGACCGCGGGGCTGCAGCCGTCCGACCTCGTCATCATCGCCGGCCGGCCGTCGATGGGCAAGACGACCTTCGCCATGAACATCGCCGAGCATGCCGCCATCAAGCACAAGGTGTCGACCGCCGTGTTCAGCATGGAGATGCCGGGCGAGCAGCTGGCCATGCGCATGATGAGTTCGCTCGGCCGCATCGACCAGCACAAGGTGCGCACCGGCAAGCTGGAGGACGACGACTGGCCGCGGCTGACGTCGGCGGTGAGCATCCTCGCCGAGGCGCCGCTGTTCATCGACGACACCCCGGCGCTGTCGCCGACCGACCTGCGCGCGCGTGCGCGCCGTCTCAAGCGCGAGCACGATCTTGGCCTGATCGTGATCGACTACCTGCAGCTCATGCAGGTGACGGGCTCGCGCGACAACCGCGCCACGGAGATTTCCGAGATTTCCCGCTCGCTGAAGGCGCTGGCCAAGGAACTGCACGTGCCGGTGATCGCGCTGTCGCAGCTCAACCGCTCGCTGGAGCAGCGGCCGAACAAGCGGCCGGTGATGTCGGACCTGCGCGAATCCGGCGCCATCGAGCAGGACGCGGACATGATCGTGTTCATCTACCGCGACGAGGTCTACAACGAGGACAGCCCGGACAAGGGCACGGCCGAGATCATCATCGGCAAACAGCGTAACGGCCCCATCGGCATGAAGCGTCTGACATTCCTCGGCCGCTACACGCGCTTCGAGAACTTCGCCGGCGACAGCTACGACAGCGGGGACTTCGGATGACGCGCCCGCTGCGCGCCCGCATCGATCTCGCGGCGCTCCGGCACAACCTGCAGCGCGCCCGGCAGGCCGCTCCCGCCAGCCGCATCATGGCCGTGGTCAAGGCGAATGCCTATGGCCACAGCATGACGCGCGTCGCGCAGACGCTCGCCGCCGACGGTTTCGGCGTCGCCTGCCTGGAAGAGGCGCTCAGCCTGCGCGAAGCGGGCATCCGCCAGCCCATCACCCTGCTGGAAGGCTTCTTCGACGCCGACGAACTCGAAGCGGTGAGCCGTTATCGTCTGCAGCCGGTGGTGCATTGCGACGAGCAGTTGCGGCAGCTGGAGGCGGTCTCCCTGCCGCAGCCGATCGCCGTGTGGATGAAGATCGACACGGGTATGCACCGCCTCGGGTTCGCGCCCGAACGGGCCGCGGAGATCCATCGGCGGCTGCACGCCTGTCCGAACGTGGAGCGCATCGGCCTGTTCTCGCACCTGGGGTATACCGACGATCGGCGCAGCGCCCAGACCCAGCGGCAATACGAACTGTTCCTGGCGGCCACCCGGGGGCTCTCCGGCGAGCGCTCGCTCGCCAACTCCGGCGGACTGCTGGCCTGGCCCGAGACCCGGTTGGAGTGGGTGCGTCCGGGGCTGATGCTCTACGGCATCTCTCCCTTCGCGGGCGACACCGGCCCGGAGCAGGACCTGCGTCCGGTGATGACACTGGAGTCGCGCCTGATCGCGGTGAACCGCTTTCCGCGCGGCGCGGCCATCGGCTACAGCGGTGCCTGGGTCTGCCCGGAGGACATGCCCGTCGGCGTGGCCGCCGTAGGCTATGGGGATGGCTATCCGCGCCATGCGCCCACCGGCACGCCGGTACTGGTCAACGGCCGCCGCGCCCAGATCGTCGGGCGCGTCTCCATGGACATGATCTGCATCGATCTGCGCGGCCAGCCCGCTGCGCGGGTGGGCGACCCGGTCACGCTCTGGGGACGGGAACTGCCGGTGGAGGAGATCGCGCGTTGCGCGGGCACCATCGCCTATGAACTCGTCTGCGCGGTGGCCTCGCGGGTCCCCGTGGTCATCGAGGAAGGCGTCGCCGCCGAGCCGCTGACGGGCTGATCGCCGTCTGAAAACCTGTGTGAGGGCCGCATCACATGGCCAAGGCCAAGACTGTCTACACCTGCAGCGACTGCGGTGCGCAATTCCCCAAGTGGGGTGGCCAGTGCGGCGATTGCGGCGCCTGGAACACGCTGGTGGAGACGGTCGCCGTGGCGGCGGTCGCCAGCAGTCCGCGCTTTGCCGGTTATGCCGGCGAAGCCGTACCGGACGTGCGCGCGCTCGCCGACATCGCGCCCGGTGCCGAGGCGCGCACGCCGACCGGCCTCGCCGAACTCGATCGCGTGCTCGGCGGCGGCCTCGTGTCCGGTTCGGTGGTGCTCCTCGGCGGCGACCCCGGCATCGGCAAGTCCACCATCCTGCTGCAGACGCTGAGCAGTCTGGGCGATCGCCTGTCGGCGCTCTATGTGACCGGCGAGGAATCGCCCGAACAGGTCGCTCTGCGTGCGCGGCGTCTCGGCCTTCACGGGGGCGCGACCCGGCTGGTCGCGGAGACCGGCGTCGAGCGTATCCTCGAACTGGCCCGCGGCGAGCGTCCCCAGGTGATGGTCATCGACTCCATCCAGACGCTGTACACCGGCCTCCTGCAGTCCGCGCCCGGTTCCGTGGCGCAGGTACGCGAGAGCGCCGCGCAACTGGTGCGTTTCGCCAAGCAGACCGGCACCGCGCTGTTCCTGGTCGGTCACGTCACCAAGGAAGGCACACTCGCCGGGCCGCGCGTGCTCGAGCA
>JAJJPM010000006.1:0-7280 GCA_032907525.1 Gammaproteobacteria bacterium | reverse complement strand
GCCGCGAAACGCGGGTCCAGGGTGGATGGCCACGGCAACGCACGGAAATGCACGGAAGGCACGCAAGGCGGAGATGCGGCGGGTTTTGCACTCCGTGTGCTTCCCCGTGCTTCCGTGGCCAATAAAGGTTCAACGAACGCTTGATCACGTCGTCGCACCGACGTGGACGACGAGCCGTCAGGCAACGGGGAGAACGTACGATGGAACACCGCTGGGGACGCCGCTGGGGCGTCGAGGTCGCAGTGATGGTCGATCTGGGTCGGGGCGTGCTGGAGCGGGGTGTCGTGCTCGACGTCAGCGCCAGCGGGCTGCGGGTGCGCCTGCAGCCCGGACTCGACCTGCGGCCTCATGCACGGGTGACAGTCCTGCACGTGGAACGCGGCCCCGGGCAGCATCGGGTGCACCGTATCGAAACGCTGGTGGTCCGGCAGGCCGGCAACGACTTCGGCGTCACCTACCCCGAATTCAATCCACCCGAGGTCGCGGCGCTGCTGCACCTGGCGGGCGACCGCTCGGCCGCACCGGCATGCCTCCCCGACACCCCGGCCGCCGATACCGCGCGCCGGGCCGAAGCCTGAAACGAAAGAACCCGGCCAGGGCCGGGTTCCGTCTGTGCTTCCGCGATGTTGGTAGGCGCGATTGGACTCGAACCAACGACCCCCACCATGTCAAGGTGGTGCTCTAACCAACTGAGCTACGCGCCTAAAAGAGCGCGTAATGTACAGGATGCCTCCGCGAATGCCAAGTCCCCGCGCGGGCCGGTTTCGCCTTCACCTTCCCCTCCCGCACGTCTGCCTGCCCGTCATTTGACAGCATTTAAGACTTGGTCTAAATCTAACTGACAGCCATAAGGTAAAAACCCGTCGCGCCGGGCGCGGCGAATAAATCCATAAACAGGAGGAAGAGCCCATGCACACGCGATGGTCACCCCTGGCCGCGGTCGTGATGGCGGCCGCCCTGACCGGCTCCGTCACGTCCGCGGTCGCGGCCCCTCTGGGTCTGCCCCCGGTCCCGATCCCAACGGACAACCCCCAGACCCAGGCCAAGATCGAACTCGGCGACAAGCTGTTCCACGATCCGCGCTTTTCCGCCGACGGCAAGGTGAGCTGCTCGACCTGCCACGACCGGGCCAAGGGCTTCACCGACAACCTGCGCGTATCCAAGGGCTTCAACGATCTCACCGGGACGCGCAACGCCCCGACGGTCATCAACTCCGCCTACATGACCACCCTCTTCTGGGACGGCCGCGAACCGGATCTGGAAGGCCAGTCGAAACAGCCGTCGATCAACCCCGTCGAGGGCGGCCTGCCGGACCATCAGCCGATCATCGAGATCCTGCGCACCGATCCGGCCTATGTGAAGGCCTTCCGCGAGGTCTTCGACGTCGCCCCGGAGGACATCACCATCGACCACTACGCCAAGGCCATCGCCAGCTTCGAGCGCACCCTGGTCGCGGGCGATTCGCCGTTCGACCGGTATTTCTACGGCGGCGATCCTAAGGCGATGAGCGAGGCGGCCATCCGCGGCTTCCGGGTGTTCACCGGCCAGGGCCGCTGCGTGTCCTGCCACACCGTCGAACAGACCCAGGCGCTGTTCACCGACAACCGCTTCCACAACATCGGCGTCGGCTTCAAGCGCATCCGCGGCAAGGAGAACGACATCGCCGCGAAATTCCTGGCCGCCAAGCAGGGCGGCGCGGACGTGGACAAGACCGTGCTGACCGATCCGGACGCCTCGGAACTCGGGCGCTTCGCCGTCAGCGAGGACCTCACCACCGTGGGCGCCTTCAAGACGCCCACGCTGCGCAACATCGATCTGACCGCGCCCTACATGCACGACGGCAGTCTGAAGACGCTCGAGGACGTGGTGGACTTCTACAACAACGGCGGCCGCGAGGACGAGAACGACCCGCTGTCGGAATTCCTGAGCGGCGGCATCCGCCCCCTGAACCTGTCCGACCGGCAGAAGGCCGATCTGGTGGAGTTCATGAAGGCGCTGACCAGCCCCGGCATCACCGGCACCCGCTCGGCCGACCTGGCCAGCAATTGAGGAGGACGCATCGCATGAGCAACATGAATCGCCGCAATTTCCTGAAATCCGGCGGCGCCCTGCTGGCCGCGGGCACGCTGCCCCTCAGTCTGATCGAAATCGCCTTCGGCCAGTCGTCGGCGGAGAACTTCACCTTCGCCTTCATCTCGGATTCGCACATCACCCACATCAAGGGCCGGGAGTTCGTGCGCAACTGGGACCGCGGCCTGATGCGCGCCGTCGCCGAGTGCAATCTGCTCACGCCGCGCCCGGACTTCATCCTCTACGGCGGCGACCTCGCCCAGCTCGGCATTCCCGAGGAGATCGACCACGCCCTGGAGATCATGGGCGCGGCGCGCGGCAAGGTGCACTACGTCATGGGCGAGCACGACTACTACGTCGATCTCGGCGACTACTGGCGCAAGCAGCTGGGCCCGGATCACTACAGCTTCGACCACAAGGGCGTGCACTTCGTCGTGCTGAACAGCATCGTCACCTACGACGACTGGATGCACAAGGACTGGGAGAGCGGCATGGCGCGCATGAAGGAGATGGCGCGGCTCGACAACCCGCGCGGCTCGCCCTTCATGGTGGGCGATCCGCAACGCGAATGGCTGCGCCAGGATCTGGCCAAGGTCGACAAGGACACGCCGCTGGTGGTGGTCTCGCACTCGCCGCTGCAGAAGATCTACAAGGGCTGGAACTTCTGGACCGAGGACGCCGAGCAGGTCCAGGAGCTGCTCAAGCCGTTCAGGAAGGTCACCGTGCTGTACGGTCACGTGCACCAGATCCAGTACAACCAGATCGGCAACATCAGCTTCCACGCCGCGATGGCGACGGCCTGGCCATGGCCGTATCCCGCGACCTATGCCCAGGCGGAGACCTATCTGCCCAAGCTGACCGTGGAGATGAACCGCGCCGATCCGTTCTTCGAGCGCGACGCCACCGGCTGGCAGTTCATCAATCTGCACACCGGCAACGCCGACGTGCATTACCTGCTGCCCGAGAACCGGAACCGCGTGGTGGCCTTCGACGAGCGCGCCGGCCAGCCGATCGACACGCGCTACCAGGACGAGGCCGAGCGCATCCCGCCGCAGACCCACTATTGAGAACCATCGACGGAGACATGCCATGAATGCAACCAAGCATCCCCGCACGCGGTTCGGCCTGACCACGGCCGCCTGCGCGCTGGTCGCGGCCGCCGCCGCGCACGCCGACGAGTTCACCAGGGCGGACACGGAGCGCTGGGAAACCGAATTCATTTCGGTGATGAACGAGGGCGAACGGCTGTTCCACGGCGGCCTCAAGGGCAGAAACACCGTGTCCTGCGATCAGTGCCACCCGAACGCGGCCAATACCCATCCCGAGACCTATCCCAAGTTCCAGCAGCAGCTCGGCAAGGTCGCGCAGCTCGGGGAGATGGTGAACTGGTGCATCGAGAACCCGCTGGAGGGCGAGCCGCTGGCGCTCGACGACCCGAAGATGACCGCCCTGCTCGCCTACATCCACCACGAACGCCGCGGCGTGACGCTGGTGCCGGGGAAGCATTGAAGGGGGGAATGGCGGCAAAATCCACGGATTCCAAATGCGCCACGAAATCCACGAAACCCACGAAAATCGGTGGTGCGTAGGGCGCATTGCGGCCTGCGGCCTGATGTACCCTTGGCCCCAACGGGGACAGACTTAAGTCTGTCCCCCTCACAGTCGGTGCATGTTTTCGGTATTTACCACTTTCGTGGGTTTCGTGGATTTCGTGGCGCCTTTTCTATCGGCGCCTCACACCGCCACCTGCTCCGGCAGGCCCAGGCCCTGTTCGCGCAGCAGGCGGATCTCGTCGCGCAGGCGCGCGGCCTCCTCGAATTCCAGATTGCGCGCGTGCTCGTACATGCGCTGCTCCAGCTTCCTGATGCGCTGCGCCGCCTGGTGCGGCGACAATGCGGCGTAGTCGGCGGCCGGCTCGGCGACCTTGGCGTGGCGGCGCGAGCCGGCGGGCATGGCGGCGTTGGCACCCTCCATGATGTCGGCCACGGCCTTGCGGATGGTCTGCGGCGTGATACCGTGCTCGAGGTTGTGGGCGATCTGTCTGGCGCGGCGGCGCTCGGTCTCGTCGATGGCGCGGCGCATGGAGCCGGTGATCGTGTCGGCGTAGAGGATCGCCTTGCCGTTGATGTTGCGCGCCGCGCGGCCGATGGTCTGGATCAGCGAGCGTTCCGAGCGCAGGAACCCCTCCTTGTCCGCATCGAGGATCGCCACCAGCGACACCTCGGGCATGTCCAGGCCCTCGCGCAGCAGGTTGATGCCGACCAGCACGTCGAACTCGCCCAGGCGCAGATCGCGGATGATCTCCACGCGCTCGACCGTCTCGATATCGGAGTGCAGATAGCGCACGCGCACGCCGTGCTCGGCCAGGTACTCGGTCAGATCCTCGGCCATGCGCTTGGTCAGGGTCGTCACCAGCACGCGCTCGTCGGCCGCCACGCGCAGGCGGATCTCCGACAGCAGGTCGTCGACCTGGCTGCCCACGGGCCGGATCTCGACCTCGGGATCGACCAGGCCCGTGGGACGCACCACCTGCTCGACCACCTGGCCGGCGTGCTCCGCCTCGTACGGCCCCGGCGTCGCCGAGACGAAGATCGTCTGCGGCGCCAGCCGCTCGAATTCCTCGAAGCGCAGCGGCCGGTTGTCCAGCGCCGAGGGCAGCCGGAAGCCGTATTCGACCAGGGTCTCCTTGCGCGAGCGGTCGCCGCGGTACATGCCGCCGAGCTGCGGGATGGTCACGTGCGATTCATCGATCACCAGCAGGGCCTCGGCCGGCAGATAGTCGAACAGCGTCGGCGGCGGCTCGCCGGCCTGGCGCCCGGACAGATAGCGCGAATAGTTCTCGATGCCCGCGCAGTAGCCCAGCTCCAGCATCATCTCGATGTCGAAGCGGGTGCGCTGCTCCAGGCGCTGCGCCTCGACCAGCTTGTTGGCGGCGTGCAGCTCCTCGAGGCGCTCGCGCAGCTCGTCCTTGATCGCCTCGATGGCGTCCAGGATGGTCTGGCGCGGCGTCACGTAGTGGGTCTTGGGATAGACGGTCGCACGCGGCACCTTGCGCAGCACCTCGCCGGTCAGCGGATCGAACCAGGCGAGGTTCTCCACCTCGTCGTCGAACAGCTCCACGCGCAGCGCCTCGCGCTCGGATTCCGCCGGGTAGACGTCGATGACCTCGCCGCGCGCGCGGTAGGTGCCGCGGTGCAGCTCCACGTCGTTGCGGGTGTACTGCAGCTCGGCCAGGCGGCGCAGAATCTGGCGCTGGTCGACGCGGTCGCCGCGCACCAGGTGCAGGACCATGCTCAGATAGGCGCGCGGATCGCCCAGACCGTAGATCGACGACACCGTCGCGACGATGATGCTGTCGGGCCGCTCCAGCAGGGCCTTGGTGGCCGACAGGCGCATCTGCTCGATGTGCTCGTTGACCGAGGCGTCCTTCTCGATGAAGGTGTCCGAGGACGGCACATAGGCCTCGGGCTGGTAGTAGTCGTAATAGGAGACGAAGTACTCCACCGCGTTGTCGGGGAAGAACTCGCGGAACTCGCCGTAGAGCTGGGCCGCCAGGGTCTTGTTCGGGGCCAGCACCAGCGTCGGCCGCTGCAGGGCCTGAATGACGTTGGCGATGGTGAAGGTCTTGCCCGAGCCGGTCACCCCGAGCAGGGTCTGATGCGCCAGTCCGTCGCGGATGCCGGTGAGCAGCCGCGCGATGGCCTCCGGCTGGTCGCCGGCCGGCTGCATCCTGGCTTTGAGCTGGAATTCTATGCCCATAGGGGGATTCTTCGGACTCGCTGCTTACAGTATGATTGGCGCCCGTCTGAGTGCCCGTTTCCCGGGCGCCCGCTACCGGATGCATCAGGATCGTTCCGTGAAGAACACGCTGTCGCTGGCGGCCCGCGTGGGTCGCATCAAGCCCTCCCCCACGCTCGCCGTCACCGCGCGCGCCGCCGAGCTGCGCGCCGCCGGACACGACATCATCGGCCTGGGCGCGGGCGAGCCCGATTTCGACACCCCGGACCATATCAAGGCGGCGGCCATCCAGGCCATCCAGGCGGGCCAGACCAAGTACACCGCGGTCGACGGCACGCCGGCGCTCAAGGCCGCCATTATAAACAAGTTCAAGCGCGACAACGGCCTCGGCTTCACTCCCGACCAGATCCTGGTGTCCTGCGGCGGCAAGCAGAGCTTCTACAACCTGGTCATGGCCCTGCTGAACCCGGGCGACGAGGTCATCATCCCCGCGCCCTACTGGGTCTCCTACCCGGACATGGTGCTGCTCGCCGACGGCCGGCCCGTGGAGCTGCCGGCCGGCATCGAGCAGCGCTTCAAGGTCACCCCGGCGCAGCTGGAGGCGGCCATCACGCCCCGGACGCGCCTGTTCGTGATCAACAGCCCCTCGAACCCGACCGGCATGGCCTATACGCGCGCCGAACTCGCCGCGCTGGGCGAGGTGCTGCGCAGGCACCCGCACATCGTCGTCGCCACCGACGACATGTACGAGCATATCCTCTGGGCCGAGGAGCCGTTCGCCAACATCCTCAACGTCTGTCCCGATCTCGGGCCGCGCACCATCGTGCTGAACGGCGTGTCCAAGGCCTATTCGATGACCGGCTGGCGCATCGGCTACGCCGGCGGACCCGCCGAGCTCATCAAGGCCATGAAGAAGGTGCAGTCGCAGTCGACCTCCAACCCCGCCTCCATCTCGCAGGCGGCGGCGCAGACCGCGCTCGACGGCGATCAGGGCTGCATCGCCGTCATGCTGAAGGCCTTCAAGGAACGTCACGACTATCTGGTCGCGGCCCTGAACGAACTGCCGGGCGTGACCTGCCTGCCCGGCGACGGCACTTTTTACGCCTTCGCCAACGTGCAGGGGGTGATCGACCGGCTGCCCAGCGTCAACAACGACGTGGAGCTCGCCGAGAAGCTCATCACCGAGGCCGGCGTCGCCCTCGTGCCGGGCTCGGCGTTCGGCGCCCCGGGCCATCTGCGGCTGTCCTTCGCGACCTCGCTGCAGGTGCTCGAGGAGGCCATCGCGCGGCTGCGGAAGTTTCTGGACGGAGCCTGAAAACAGGCCGGATTCCGGGTGCCGCGCGGTTGACGCCCCGCGGCCTCATCAGTATGATCTGCGCCCTCAAGCCGAAGATATTCCCCGGTAGCTCAGTCGGTAGAGCGGGTGACTGTTAATCACTAGGTCGGCGGTTCGAGCCCGTCCCGGGGAGCCA
>JAJJPM010000005.1:0-75259 GCA_032907525.1 Gammaproteobacteria bacterium | reverse complement strand
CACTGTTTATGCAGAGTATTGTAAAGGCATTTAGGGCCTGACACCGGCACCGCCTTGGCGTACCATTACGGCCCACATTCTTACGGCGCGCGCGACGACCTGCCCGGACGCCGCCACGGCCCCGGGAAATCCGCGTGGATCTGACGCTTCTAGCCCCTGTCCTGATCGGCCTCGCCGCCTCCCTGCACTGCATCGGCATGTGCGGCGGCATCATCGGAGCACTGAGCCTGAGTCTGCCGCCCGAGGTGCGTGCGAACAAGCCGCTGCTCCTGACCTACACCCTGTCCTACAGCCTCGGCCGCATCGCCAGTTACGCCCTGGCCGGCGCGCTGGTCAGCAGCGTCGGGCAGGGCCTGTTCGGTACGCTCAGCCCGACCTACGGCCATACCCTGTTGCGGGTGTTCGCGGCCCTGCTGCTGATCGGCATGGGATTCTATCTGGCCGGCTGGTTCTCCCGCTTCGCCCAGGTGGAGAAGATCGGGGTCCCCCTCTGGCGGCGTATCGAGCCCATCGGCCAGCGCCTGCTGCCGGTGCGCTCGCCCCTGCGGGCCATGGCCTTCGGGCTGATCTGGGGCTGGCTGCCCTGCGGCCTGGTGTATTCCACGCTGCTGTGGTCGGCCGCCGCCGGCGCCCCCCTCAAAGGCGCCCTTTACATGACGGCCTTCGGCCTGGGCACCATCCCCTCGGTGCTGACCGCAGGCCTGCTCGCCGGCTGGGTGGCGCGCCTGCCCCGGATCCCGGCGGCACGGAAGCTGATCGGCCTGAGCCTGATCCTGTTCGGGCTCGGCAGCCTCTGGTTTGCCCCCGAGGAGCATGTGGGACATGCCTCGGGAACCGGGCCAAATGACTCAGGTCATGTACACATCCACGACCATCAGTGATAGTGTTGGCGTGCGGTACTGTGTTGAATGGCAGTTGGGGGCACCAGACCATGGGCGAAATAGACGAACGCATAATAGGTGAATCGCCGGCATTCGCGTCCGTGCTGCGCGCCGCGCGCCTCGTGGCCGCGACCGATGCGCCGGTTCTCATCCACGGCGAAAGCGGCACCGGCAAGGAGCTGCTGGCCAGCGCGGTGCACCGCGACAGCCCGCGACGCCGGCATCCGTTCATCGCCGTGAACTGCGCGGCGATCCCCGAGGGTCTGGCGGAATCCCTGCTGTACGGCCATCGCCGCGGCGCCTTCACCGGCGCGGTCGCCGACCAGTCCGGCTACATCCTGCAGGCCGACGGCGGCACGCTGTTCCTGGACGAGGTGGGCGAGCTGCCCATGGCCACCCAGGCCAAGCTGCTGCGTTTCCTCGAATCGGGCGAATACCAGCCGGTCGGACACTGCGCGATGCAGCGCGCCGACGTGCGCATCGTCGCCGCCACCAACCGCGACCTGCTGACCGAGGTGGATGCAGGCCGCTTCCGCCGCGACCTCTATTACCGCCTGAACGTCGTGCCGCTGAACCTGCCGCCGCTGCGGGAGCGTATCGAAGACATTCCGTCGCTGCTGAAATTCCACAGCGAGTGCCTCGCCGAGCGCTACGAGCTGGAACCACCGCGCTACAGCGCGCGCAGCCTGAAGGTGCTCAAGCACTACGGCTGGCCCGGCAATGTGCGCGAGCTGCGCAATCTGTGCGAGCGCATGCTCATCCTGTGCAGCGGCCGGACCATCGAACCCGAGAATCTGCCCCTTGAAATCGTCCGGCCGCCGGCCAAGCCGACCGGCATGGAGGTCTTCAGCCTGCCCGCCGAGGGCGTGCATCTCGAGGAGCTGGAGATCGGCCTGATCCGTCAGGCGCTGGCGCAGGCCCGCGGCAACCGCTCGCAGGCCGCACGCCTGCTCGGCCTGACGCGCGACACGCTGCTGTATCGCCTGAAGAAGTACGCCATCCAATAAGCTGCCGCGCAGGGCCCGCCGTTCGCTGGGCGGCCCTGCGCACATGCCTCGTCGCCGGTCGAGGCCGTCGAAAAGCCGTTTCAGCCACGGAAGCACACGGAAACACACGAACAAGATCGAGATGGCGAAGCACGCGGGCCGCGGCGTCCGCGAGGGTTCCCCGCCCTAGCCTTCCGTGTATTTCCGTGTGCTTCCGTGGCCAACAAGTCTGTTGCGCTTCGCCGTTGGCCGCACCTCAGTGACTTGTCCCTTCTGAATAGCGTGTCTTGTTCCAGACGTTGTACTTGCCCGACGGCTTCTTCATCGGGATGCGCTTGACCTCTTCCAGCGTGTTGGCGTCGTAGACGATCACCGCGCCGTCCATCTCCCAGATGCTCAGCAGGGCGTATTTGCCGTCGCGGGTGAATTCCACGTGCGCCGCCGTCTTGCCGGGCGCCGGGCGCAGCGTCTTCACGATCTCCAGCGTGCGCTTGTCGATCACGTGCACCGCATCCTTGTTCGGACCGAAGAACACGTCGACCCAGGCATAGGGCGAGTTCTCGTGGCTGCGCATGAAGAACCCGGGGCCGAGGGTTTCGATGCGCTTGATGGTCTTCCAGTCGGCGAGGTCGATGACGCTCACCTCGCCCTTGGCGAGATTCGGCGTCGCCAGCACGCGGCGGCCCTTGTGCTCGAAGGTGATGCCTGAGCCCAGATGCGGCATGCCGTCCAGATCGAGGTCGGCGATCTTGCGCCCCACGTAGAGGTTCACCACCTGACCGTTCTTCGCATTGCGCGCCGCGCCCATCAGGTGCGTGTAGCCGGGGTCGAAGAAGAAGTCGTCGAGATAGTCGTCCAGCCTGATGGATTTGACCGGGAACAGGCCCTTCTCGGCCAGGCCTTCCATGTACTGGTAGTCATGCACCATGCCGCGGAATACCGGCTCCGGGTTGTCCGAATAGCTGATCTCCCAGACTTCCGGCAGATCCTTCAGCGCGACGATGAAGCTGGAGCGCGGCGGCGCCGTGTAGACCGCGCTCACCCGCGAGCTCTTGCCGTGATCGTCCTGCACCGGAATCACACGGACGGGATCGAGATTGCGCGCGTCCAGCAGCACCAGCGTATGCGGCAGATAGTTTCCGACCAGCACATAGCGGCCGTCGTGCGATACGGCCAGGTTGCGGGTGTTGATGCCGGCGCGGATCTCGGCCACCGTCTTGAGGTTGTAGATGTCGAACTTGCTGATCCAGCCGTCGCGCGAGGCGAAATACACATAGCGGCCGCTGGGCGAGTACTTCGGCCCCCCGTGCAGGGCGAAACGCGTCTGGAAGCGATGGATGGGCTCGAAGCTGTCGCCGTTCAGCAGCGTCGCGTGGTGGTCGCCCAGCTCGACGACGATGAAGAGGTTCATCAGATCGGCATCGAACGCCGGCTTGTCCGGCAGCGAGCCGTGCGGGTGCGGGATGACGTGGCTGGCCTCGATGTCCTCCAGCGTCCAGACCGGCGGCTTCTCGGGCGCGGAGAACACGTAGTCGGTGAGCGCGGCGATGTCGTCGGGCTCGAGCCTGTCGGCGAACCCCGGCATCTGTGTGGCCGGACGGCCGTGGGCGATGACGTCACCGGCCTCGTCCTTCTTCAGGCGACCGAGGTTCTCCGGCAGCAGCGCCGGCCCCATGCCCCCCAGCCGCCCGTCACCGTGGCATTCCGCGCAATGCTGCTGGTAGAGCGACTTGACGTCGGGTCCGGCATAGGCGGCAGTTGCAACGCACGCAACCGGAAAAAGACCCATTTTAACCACGAAGGACACCAAGGACACGAAGCGGGATGATTGTGAAAACATGGGTTGCTCAGAAAATTTTCGTATCGGTTCCTGTAGGCCGGGTTGGCACAGCGTAACCCGACGGCATTCCGTGTGAGTTGTCGGATTACGGCGCTGTGCGCCTAATCCGACCTGCATATAACACCTTCGTGTCCTTGGTGTCCTTCGTGGTTAAGGTTTCTTTTATGCCGAGTGGATGCGAACAGTCCGGCGGTATGGCGTGACCTGCAGGCGCTCGTGCTCGCCGCTGGCGCCGATCTCCTCGTCGGTGAGATAGCAGGCGGGATCCTCCTGCCAGGGATCGCCGGTCAGCGACCAGGCGCGCACGCGGGTGTTGCCGCCGCAGATGTCCAGGTACCGGCATTCGCCGCAACGCCCCTTGACCGGCCGCGGCTGCCGCTTGAAGCCGGCCATGAGCGGATCGCTGGTGTCCGGCCAGATCTGCGAGAACGGACGCTCGCGCACGTTGCCGAGGCTGTAGTCCCACCAGAAGGTATCGGGGTGCACGTTGCCGAGGTTGTCGATGTTCGAGATCCACAGGCCGGAGGCGTTGCCGCCCCACTGCGCCAGGCGCGCGCGCATGGTCTCGGCCTTGCCGGGAAAATTGCGCTGCACCCAGTGCAGCAGGTACACGCCGTCGGCGTCGTTGTTGCCGGTGACGTATTCGCGCGACCTGCCCGCCTGGATGCCGTCCCAGCAGCGGTCGAACAGCATGTCCATGGTGCGGCGCGTGAGCTGGTGCACCACGTCGTCCTTGCGGTTGCGGTTGCCGCGCCCGGCGTAGTTCAGGTGCGACAGGTAGAACTTGTCGATGTCCATCGCGTCCATCAGATCCAGGATCGCCGGCAGCTCCTCGGCGTTGTCCTGGGTCAGCGTGAAGCGCAGACCGACCTTGATGCCGTGCCGCTGGCACAGGCGGATGCCGTGCATGGAGGCGTCGAAGGCGCCGTCGAGGCGGCGGAACCTGTCGTGGGTGTCGCGCAGACCGTCGATGCTGATGCCGACGTAGTCATAGCCGACCTCGGCGATGCGTTCGATATTGCTCTCGTCGATCAGCGTGCCGTTGGTCGACAGACCGACATAGAAACCCATGGCCTTGGCGCGTTTGGAAATGTCGTAAATGTCCGGACGCAGCAGCGGCTCGCCTCCGGACAGGATCAGCACCGGCACGCCGAAGGCCTTGAGGTCGTCCATCACGGCGTAGACCTCGTCGGTATTCAGCTCGCCGGGAAAATCGTGGTCGGCGGAGATCGAATAGCAGTGCTTGCAGGCCAGGTTGCAGCGCCGGATCAGATTCCAGATCACCACCGGCCCGGGCGGGGTGCGCTTCGGCCCGAGCGGTGCATCATCGGCCAGCGCCTGCAGGTATTGCGTGATCCGGAACATAGAGCCTCCATCGAGACTTTATTGTCGTGGCTGAACCGCTGTCGACGGCAAACCCCGTCAATGGCCACGAAACCCACGAAATCCACGAACTGTTATTGCACGGGCGCTTTCCCAAGAAATTTCTTTCGTGGGTTTCGTGGCCATAACAGTAGACGCATCACGCCAGCCGCATCCCGGTCTTCTTGAGGATGCGGGAGCTGAACAGCACGTCGTAGTCGCGCACGGCGCTGCCGAGCTGTTCGGCGATGCGCGCCACTTTCATCATCACCTCCGCGCGGTCGCGGCCGTGCACCATGGCGAACAGGTTGTACGGCCAGTGCGGCAGATGGCGGGGGCGGTGATAGCAGTGGCTGACGAAATCCAGTCCGCCGATGCGCCGTCCCAGTTCGCGGATGTCGGCGTCGGGGACGTCCCAGACGGACATGCCGTTGCCGCGGTAGCCGAGGCGGTAGTGATTGGGCACGGCGCCGATGCGGCGGATCACGCCGCTGTCCTGCAGGCGCTGCAGGCGGGCCATCACCTCGACGACGGGCAGCCCGAGCCGCTCGGCGAGCCGGTGATAGGGCTGCGGATCCAGCGGCAGGCCGCCCTGGGTCGCGACGATGATGCGACGGTCGACGGCGTCGATGCTGCCGGCCTCCTGCTGCGATTCGAGTACGGCGGCCATGGCTACACCGTGAACTTCAGGCCCACGAAGAATTCCTCCTTCTTGGGCATGTTGTAGACCGCATAGCCGGTGACGCGCTCGATGTCGCGGATCACGGCGGCGATGCGCTGGGGCGTTTCGGTGGCAAGCACGAACCACATGTTGAGCTCGTGATCGCGCGCGTAGTTGTGCGCGACCTCCGGGAAGGCATTCACCTGTCCGGCGACCCGCTCGAAGTCGGCGGGCGCAACCGCCATCGCGGCCAGCGTCAGCGCGCCGCCGAGCCGCTCGGCGTGGTACATGGGTCCGAAGCGGCTGAGTATGCCGGCATCCAGGAGGGACTGGAGACGTGCGATCAGGGTCGCCTCGTCGGTGCCGAGTTCCGCAGCGACCTCCGCGTAGGGGCGCTCGCTGACGGGGAAGCCATCCTGCAGGCGGTTGACGATGCGCCGGTCGAGCGCATCCAGCCCGATCGTCGCATCGATCGCGGGCGCGGCGCTCATGAGGTCACGGCCTCGCGCCGCGCGGCGCCGCGGTAGTGGGCCCCGCGCTGCTTGAAGCGGCGGCGGCTGAACAGGATGGCGTGCGGAATCGACTCCAGCCGGCAGCACTGCACCAGCTGGCGCACCTTGCCCTCGACCTCTTCGCGGTCGCGGCCGTGGATCATGCAGAACAGATTGTAGGGCCAGTCCGCGCCGTGGCGCGGACGGCGGTAGCACAGGGTGATGAATTCGAAGCGGCTGAGGCAGCGGCCGAGCTCGCCGACCTGCTCGTCCGGTACATCCCAGACGACCATGGCGTTGGCGCCGTAACCGAGTTCGCGGTGGCGCACCACCGCGCCCATGCGCTTGACGACGCCGCGGTCCACCAGGGACTGCAGTCGCCCGATCACCGCCTGCTCGGATTCGCCGGTCTGCGCGGCGAGTTGCGCGAAGGGCCGCGGCACCAGCGGCAGGCCGCCCTGGATGGCGCCGATCAGGGCGAGATCCGCCTCGCTCAGGGGCACGCGCACCTCGGTACGGCCGAAACGCTGTTGGGGGCTGTTCATGTCCATCGCAGGTCGAATCCCAGGTCGATGTGGTAATCCTCCAGCATCGGCAATGGCATAACCTTGATATCGGTCAATTCTTCGATGCGGGCCAGGATGTCGGCCAGCTCGGCGTCGGTCGCGGCGGTCGCCACGAACCAGAGGTTGAAGCGGTGTTCGCGCTCGTAGTTGTGGTTCACCGCCGCGAAGCTGTTGACGATGTCCGCCACCTCCTGCAGCCGCTCCTCCGGAACGGCCATGGCCGCCAGCGTCGACGCACCCACCGCATGGGTGCGGAACACCGGCCCGACCCGGCTGATCACCCCGAGCCGCTGCAGCCGCCCGAGCGCCGCCAGCACCGCATCCTCGGTGCTGCCCAGCGCGGCCGCCATGTCCGCGTAGGGCGTCGGCGACAACGGCAGCCCCTGCTGGTAGCGGTCCAGCAGGCGGCGTTCCAGATCGGTCAGTTCGGCGCGCTTGTCCATGGTCTGGGCATTCAAAACCCTTTCAACACGAAGGCGCCGAAGGCGCGCCAAGAAAAACCAAAAACCTTTTCGCCACGAAATCCACGAAATCCACGAAAAGGCGGTTGGTAAAACGCTCTCGTAATGGTTCGTGGGTTTCGTGGATTTCGTGGCGAAATAAATTTTTCACAGGCCGATCTCATGCGCGCGGTGGGTGAAGAAGATGCCGCTGGGCTTGCGGGCCGGCAGCGAGCCGAGGCGCTCGAAGGTGCGGGTGTCGAGGATGTCGATACGGTCCTCGTCGCGCACGGAGATCCACACGGCCTCGCCGCGCGGCGTGAATTCCAGGTGCAGCACGGCCTTGCCGGGCGTGAACGTGTGCACGACCTGCAGCGTGTCGACATCGATGACCTGCACGGTATCGTTGCGGGGATGGGCGAAGTTCACCCACACCTGGCGCGCATCCGGGCGGCCGATCACGAACACCGGCTGGCCGTGCACGGGGATGCGCGCGATCTCTTTCCAGGTGGCGCGCTCGATGACCAGCACGGCGTGCAGGCCGACGGCCGGTACGAAGAGACGATCGCCGGCCAGCGCCCAGCCCTGCAGGTGCGGCATCTTGAAGACCGGCAGCTTCTCCTGGCCACGCCCGTAGTCCGGCAGCACGCGACGTGCGCCCGCCTCGGGATGCCACAGGTCGAGTTGCGCCAGCCCGTCCTCGCCGAACAGGCCCGCCAGATAATAGCGGCCGTTGCCGAACACCAGGCCGTCGTAGGGCTCGCGGCCGATGTCGGGAAATCTGGTGATCCGCGGGGCGGCCGGTTCGCTGAGGTCGGCGATCCAGATCTCGCCGCTCTCGAACAGGCTGAACACGAACCGCTGCCCCGGCGCGTCGGCCAACCCCACGACCTTCACGCCGGTGGGGATGTCGGCGACCTGTTCCAGGGTGTCGGCGTCGAAGACCTTCACGCCACCCGGCTCGTAGTTGGACACGGCGATCAGCCGGCCGTCCTGCGAGATGGCCCCGCCGATGCTGTTGCCGGACTGGATGATGCGCCTGTCGATGCGCGCGGTGAGCAGATCGACCTTGGTCAGGCCGCCGTCGCGTCCGAACACGTAGGCATAGCGTGCATCGCGCGAATACACCAGCGAGGCGTGCGACAGATCACCCAGCCCCTCGACGCGGGCCAGGGTCGCGTTGTGCGTGGTGTCGACGATCAGCACACTCCCGGTCGCGCGCTCGATGACCACGCCGAGATCACCGGTCCCGCGCAGCGGCGCGGTGGCGCAGCCGGTCAGCAGTGCGGTGAGCAGGATCAACCACAAAGGACACGAAGGACACAAAGTGAACACATTCTTATGTGGGTATGCAGACATTGGCTCGCTCACTCGAACAGTCAATCGGCCTTCTGCCGGTCAACGCTGTGCCATCTTATCAGGGCATTTCCGAATGTTTCCTTCGGTGTCCTTCGTGTCCTTTGTGGTTGACGAATTCACTCTGGACCTTCTCGAAGCTGTTCGACCAGCCACTCCGCCTCGGCCTCGGTGAGCAGGCCGCGCCAGGGGGGCATGGCGGTGCCGGGGCGGCCTTCGAGGATGGTGGCGATCAGCAGGCCGTCGGGCTTGCCTTCCAGGTTGGCCGGCAGCAGCGCCGGACCCAGGCCGCCCTTCAGGGTCATACCATGACAGGAACCGCAGTCCTGTTCGAGCAGATATTTCAGCTCCGCCTGGCGTGCCGGCTCGATCGCCGCCGCCGTGGCACACATCGAAAGGGCGATCGCCGCCAACGCTATGCGGAAGGTGTTGCGGCGTAGGGTGCGTCGGCGTAGGGTGCGTCGGCGCAGCGACGCACCGTATCCGCGGCGCCCCGGTGCGTCAGGCTTCGCCTCGACGCACCCTACGCCTACGCCGACGCACCCTACGGCGACGGACACGTCAGGCCTGTGCGCTGCGGTCGGCATGATGCTCCGCCGGTGCCGTGCCGAACCAGTCCATCTCGCCGGCCAGCGCGACGACCCTGCCGATGACCACCAGCGCCGGCGACGTCACCCGCTCCGAGAGCGCCGTGGCGGCCAGTGCATCGAGGCGCGTGAGCAGGCGCCGCTGGCGCGGCGTGCTGCCGTTCTCGATCAGCGCGGCGGGGGTGTCCGCGGCCAGTCCGGCCGCGATGAGCCTGGCCGCGATCTCGGGGAGATTGGCCAGGCCCATGTAGATGACCAGCGTGGTGTCGGGATCGGCGAGACTGTCCCAGTCCAGGTCCAGCGGCTGGTCCGCCCGGCAGTGGCCGGCGACGAAGCGCGCGCTGCCGGCCAGGCCGCGGTGCGTGAGCGGTATGCCCGCGTAGGTCGTGCAGGCCGAGGCGGCGGTGATGCCGGGCACGATCTCGAAGCGCACGCCGTGGCGGGCGAGATGCAGCGCCTCTTCGCTGCCGCGGCCGAAGATGAGCGGGTCTCCGCCCTTGAGGCGCACGACCTTGCGCGCGCGGCGGGCGAGATTGGCCAGGAGTTCGTTGATGTCCTCCTGACGCATGTGATGATTGCCGGCTGCCTTGCCGACGAAGATGCGGCTGGTGCCGGTCGGAACGAGATCGAGGATTTCCTGTGAGACCAGGCGGTCGTAGACCACCACGTCGGCCTCTTGCAGGAGACGATGGGCCTTGAGGGTCAGGAGATCGGGATCGCCGGGACCGGCGCCGACCAGGTAGACACAGGCTTCTTCGGACATACGACCCCCTTCGGAAGGTGGGGGACAGATTTGAATCTGTCCCCCTTTACTTTCCCTTCAACGTTTACATCAATACACGTCGTGCATGGTGTTGTAGACGTTGAACTTGCCGGTCGGCGTGATCAGGCGCTTGTCCTTGACGACCGCCTTGAGCTTGCGCGTCTTGTCGTCGATGACGACGATGGCCGACTCCTGGGTCTTGCCGTTCCATACCGAGAACCAGACCTCGTCGCCGGCCTGATTGTATTCGGGCTGCACGACACGCTTCGGCCCTTCGCCCAGCTCCGCCATGCCGGCGATGTCCACGACCTCGAAGCCCTTGCCCAGGTTGCGGATATCGTACACCGCCACCGACTGGCTGATCTTCTCGTCGGGGTTCAGCGCCGTATCGACCCACAGATTGGTGGACTTCGGATGGGTCTTGATGAACAGCGAACCGCCGCCCTGGCCCTTCAGCGTCTCGACCACCTTCCAGGCGTTCGCCTCGTGCTTCTTGGGATCGGTGCCGATCAGCGAGATGGTCTCGTCGCCCAGGTGGCTGGTTGCCCAGACCGGGCCGTACTTCGGATGCACGAAATTCGCGCCACGGCCTGGGTGCGGGATCTTGCCGACCTCGACCAGGGCCTCGAGCTCGCCTTCCTTCGAATCGACCACGGCGATCTTGTTGGACTGGTTGGCCGCGCTCATGAAGTAGCGGCGCGTGCTGTCCCAGCCGCCGTCATGCAGATAGCGCGCGGCGTCGACCTGGGTGATCTTCATGTTGTCCAGGTCCTCGTAGTTGACCAGCAGGATCTTGCCGGTCTCCTTGACGTTGACGATGAACTCCGGCTTTTCGTGCGAGGCGACGATGGCCGCGACGCGCGGTTCCGGATGGAATTCCTGGGTATCCACCGTCATGCCACGGGTCGCGACGATCTTCTTGGGCTCGAGGGTGTCGCCGTCCATGATCACGAACTGCGGCGGCCAGTAGGTGCCGGCGATGGCATACTTGTCCTCCCAGCCCTTGTACTTCGAGGTCTCGACGGAGCGCGCCTCCATGCCGACCTTGATGACCGCCACGTTGGCCGGCTTCTTCATCCACAGGTCGATCAGATTGATCTGGGCGTCGCGGCCGATGACGTAGAGGTAGCGGCCGGAGGCCGACAGGCGCGAGATGTGAACCGCATAACCCGTATCGATGACGTCGACGATCTTCTTGCTCGCACCATCGATGAGCGCGACCTGACCGGCGTCACGCAGGGTGACGGAGAACAGGTTCTTCAGGTCGAGATTGTTTTCCTGCTTCTTGGGGCGCTGGTCCGGCGGCACCAGCAGCTTCCAGGTCGCCTTCATGTCGGCGAGGCTGTACTCGGGCGGCTGCGGCGGCTCGTGCTGCAGGAAGCGCGCCATGAGATCGATATCGGCCTCGGTCAGCACGCCGGACGAGCCCCAGTTGGGCATGCCCGCCGGCGAACCGAAGTTGATGAACGCCTTCAGGTACTCGGTGCCACGCTGCTGGGTGATGTCGGGCGTGAGCGGCTTGCCGGTGGCGCCCTTGCGCAGCACGCCGTGGCAGCCGGCGCAGCGCTCGAAATAGATCTGCTTGGCGCGCGCGAATTCCGCCTCGGTGACGGCCGGCGCCTTGGGCGAGATGGTCGTCGTCAGTTCGTCGGGTTCCGGCACCGGTGCGCCCTTGTAGCGCAGCTCTTCCTCGGGCGTGCCGGGATGCTCGGTCGGCGTTGCCGCCGTCGCGGCTACCGACCCGAGCGCCAAACCGATGGCGGCGACGAGGGCGGTCAGCCCCGTGCCATGTGTGGTGCTGTCTTTCATTGCGATCACTCCTTAGCCGTCTGGTGGAAAGCCGATGTTGAGTGTGTTTTAGACGCTCCCCCTAGCGCCTGCCTTGACGCAGGTCAACGGTAGAAACAATGTGGTAGCTGAAATGGAACTTCTGCGGGCGACGGCTGTTTGTTATCGGTTTGAGCGCGTTGAACCGGCTTATGGGACGCCGATGCCGATGGTGCGGCATGCGATGGATTCGAAAGGATCGCTGCCGGATCAGCGTGAGGACGGGTCGTCGCCACCCTGCTCGGCGCCGCCATCCGACGGCTCCGGCGCCCGGAAGCTCAGCACCATCTCCTGCGCGAGCTCGCGCGCCCGCGCGCCGCGCGCATGGCGCTTGCTGCGCTGCACCAGCGGCGGGCACTTGGCGTCGTTCCAGAACGTCACCTGGCAGTCGAGACAGTAGTGGCATTCGTTGACGTTGATCTCGCCGGTCGGCGAGATGGCGCGCACCTCGCACTCGTTCGAGCAGATCTGACAGGGCTTGCCGCACTCCTTGCGCCGCCGCAGCCAGTCGAACAGGCGATGGCGCGCGGGTATCGCCAGCGCCGCGCCGAGCGGACAGACATACTTGCAGTAGAACTTCCGGTTGACGGACGACACGGCGATCAGCGCGACCGCGTAGATCAGATAGCCCCAGTCGCGCTGGAAATGCAGCGTCACCGCCGTCTTGAAGGGCTCCACCTCCGCATAGCGCTCGGCCAGCTGCAGCGACTGCAGCGACATGCCGAACAGGATCAGCAGCACGATGTACTTCAGTGCCCACAGGCGCTCGTGCACCATGTCCGGGAATTCCCATTGGCGCACGCGCAGACGCCGTGCGAGCTGATTGGTCAGTTCCTGCACCGCGCCGAACGGACACAGCCAGCCGCAGTACACGCCGCGCCCCCACAGCAGCAGCGTCATCGCCACGAAGCTCCACAGGATGAACATCAGCGGATCGATGAGAAACGTCTCCCAGCGGAAATCGTGCACCGCGGCATGTACGAAAGTGAGCACGTTGATCACCGACAACTGCGCCATGGCGTACCAGCCGACGAACACCACCGTGAACACGAGATAGCCGTCGCGCACGTACAGCAGCAGCCGCGGGTGCACCGCCAGCCAGTCCTGGAACAGCAGGATCAGGGTCAGCGCCGCCAGCGCGGTGACCAGCACGCCGATGCGGAACTGGCGCTCCTGCCACACCAGCCGCCAGATCGGCAGGCCGTCGTCCTGCGGTACTGCATGCCGCGCATCGCCGTCGCCGAGCACCCCGCGCGCCTGCGCGACGCGCTGTGCCGTCTTGGTGATGGTCTGATTGATGACCATGGCCGTGATGGTCGCACCGCTGATCGCGTCCACCGTCGCAACGCCTTCGCCCGGGCGGCCGCCGACCCGGATGCGGTTGCGCACGTTGATGCCCTGATACTGGGCGACATAGTCAGCCAGCTGTTTTTCGGAGACACCGGCCAGCAGGATGGGCTCCTCGTGGCGCACGATGCGCACGCCGACGAGCTGGCCGTCGAGATCCAGTCCCACCAGCGTGCTGATGGGTTTGCCGGAATAGGCGGGGATGGGCAGGATGCGGTCGGTGAGATACACGTAGCCGAGCAGACGGCCGGCGCCCGTCACCACCGCGGCGGGCGGTTCACCGCTGAGCGGGCCGATGCGTTCGGCGGCAGGAAAGAACGCCTGCACCAGCGCGTGATGGCTGCCGATGTCGCCCGCCCCGTCGCCCGCCCCATCGCTCGATGCGGCCGGCGATGCGACGGCGGCTGCGGCGCTCAGCAGCAGCGCGCACAGCCAGAGCGCGCGCAGCACCGAAGCGATGCTTCCCGCGCTCACGCGGCGAATACCCAGGGATCGCGCGTCAGCGCGACGCCGACGATATAGGCGAACACCCCCAGCGCCGCGAACCACGCGGCGATGCGCGTCGCCCGGCTGGGGCCGCGCCGCAGCGCGAACATGCCGATCAGGATATAGGCCAGCAGCGCGACGACCTTGGCGGTCAGCCAGGGCTCGACGAAGGGATACTGACCGCTCAGAAAGGCCAGCGTCAGCGCGCTGGTGAGCAAAAGCGTGTCGACGATATGCGGCAGCACCCGCACCCATGTCCGCGCGAGCCGCGCGGGTGCGCGCATCATCCACAGGCCGCGCACGAAGAACAGCGAGAAGCTCACCACCACGCTGCCGACGTGCACCGCCTTGATCAGGCCGTAGAGGCTCATCGGGCGGCGGGTCGCCTCAGGCCGGGCAGCTGTCGTCGTCGGTCTGCGGGGCCGGCCGCGCGATGGCGCTCAGGGCATCGATGTTCGCCAGCCGCACGCGCCGGCCCTGGCTCTCGATCAGGCCGTCCTCCTGCATGCGCTTGAACAGCCGGCACAGCGTTTCCACGGCGATGCCGAGATAGTTGGCGATGTCCTTGCGCGACATCGGCAGCTGCAGATCGACACCGCGCGTATGCGTCCACAGCGACGGACCGGCCAGGCTCAGCAGGAAGGTCGCGATGCGCTGCTCCGCCGTCTGCGTGCGCAGCAGGATGGACAGGCTCTGCTCGTGGCGCAGCTGCTCGCCCAGCGCCCGGATCACCTCCGTCTGGAAATCGCGCTGGCGTTCGGCGAGTGCCGGCGCGCGGCTCGGATCGATGCGGCACACCAGCGTTTCGGTGAGCGCCTGGGCGGTGTAGGTGTACTCGCCGCGGTCGATCGCCTCCAGGCCGACGGTATCGCCCGGGAAGTGGAAATCGACCACCTGCGTGGCGTTCTGTCCCAGATGCGCGTGCGTCTTGATGGCACCGGAGGTGACGGCGTACACGCCCTGAAAGCGGTCGCCTGCGCGGAACAGCATCTTGCCGCTGCCGACGCGGCTGCGCTGCACGAACGTCCGGTCGTCCTTGTCCGACTCCAGCACGGCGCAGATGCCGTGCAGACTGCACTGCCTGCAGGCCACGCGCGCCTGGCCGAGGGGGGTGGTCACTTCGCGCAGCCACGATTCGGCTGCCGTCTGGGCTTGTGTCATCGTCATTCCTCCCGCAATGCGGTCATGGAGTCAGGGACAGGGGCGATTCCTTCGGGATACCGCGGCCCGCGCACATCAGCCGAAATTCGCATCGACCACCTCCAGCAGCGCGGCGGTGGTCTCCGCATCGTCGGTCAACGGCTCGACCAGCGCGGTGCGGCAGGCCTCCAGCGGATCCATGCCGGCCTTGATCAGCGTGGCGGCGTAGACCACCAGGCGGGTCGACGCGGCCTCTTCCAGATCGTGATCCTTGAGGGCGCGCAGGCTGTTGGCGAGGCCGACCAGGCGCCGCGCCAGCAGCGCATCGATGCCGGTCTCGGTTTCCACCACGGCCTGCTCCAGCTCCGGCCCGGGAAACTCGAAGCGCAGGGCCACGAAGCGCTGCCGGGTGCTGGGCTTCAGGCCCTTGAGCAGATTCTGGTAGCCGGGGTTGTACGACACCACCAGCATGAACTCCGGCGGCGCCTCCAGCAGTTCGCCGGTGCGCTCGATGGGCAGGATGCGGCGGTCGTCGGTGAGCGGGTGCAGCACCACCGTGGTGTCCTTGCGCGCCTCCACCACCTCGTCGAGATAGCAGATCGCGCCCTCGCGCACGGCGCGGGTCAGCGGTCCGTCGTTCCAGAAGGTGGCGCCGTCGCCGATGAGGTGGCGGCCGACCAGGTCGGCGGCGCTCAGATCGTCGTGGCATGACACGGTGTAGAGCGGACGTCCCAGGCGCGCGGCCATGTGGCGCACGAAGCGCGTCTTGCCGCAGCCGGTCGGGCCCTTGATGAGCACGGGCAGTCGATTGCGATAGGCGTGCTCGAACACGCCGATCTCGTTGCCCTGCGGCCGATAGAACGGCAGCTCGCCGCTGGGCGTGCGCAGGGATCGGACAGGGGCATCCATGGGCATCTCCGGGATTCGGGCCGGTACTGGCGCTCACTATGAAACAACAGCGGCGCCGGGATCACCTTGACATAAATCAGGCGGCCCCCGCCTGCCGCGGCGCTAGCCAGGGAGGAACGCCAGGAGAATACCTGTTATTAGAATAATCAGATAGATAGGAATGATCAGCCGCCACAGGCCGGCCACCCCCGCCAGGCCCATGAAGCGGTCGGCGACCAGCTGCGCCTTGATCCCTGCAATGCCCAGCAGCACCAGGGCGGCGGCCTCGCCGGCGAAACCGAGCTCGCCCAGGGCGAAGGTCAGGACGGTCAGGCCCATCAGCAGCAGCCACACGCGGCTGCAGGGACGGGGCAGGACGATGCCGCGCAGGATACTCATGTCAGTTCATCACATAGACCAGGGGAAAGAGGATCAGCCAGACCAGATCGACCATGTGCCAGTAGGAGGCGCCGGTCTCCACGCCGGCATGCTCCGCGGCGCCGTAGCCGCCGCGCCAGGCCTTGGCGGCCACGGCCGCGAGTATGACCATGCCCATCACCACGTGCATGAAGTGAAAGAAGGTCAGCGACAGATAGAACATGTAGAACGTATTGGTGCTGAGCGCGATGCCCTGCTCGAAATGATGGTGATATTCGGCGAGCTTGACGACGATGAACACACCGCCCAGCGCCAGTGCGGCGACCAGCCACCGCGCGCAGTCACGCACCCGGTCCAGGCGCACCGCCGCCACCGCGCGCACCACGCAATAGCTGCTGGTCAGCAGCGCCAGGGTGTTGATCAGGCCCGCACGCCGGTCGAGCGTCAGCTGATACTCGTTGAACAGCTCGACGTTGGCATGCCGCGTCCAGGCATACGCCAGAAAGAACACCGCGAACACCAGCAGCTCGGCCAGGATGAAGATCCAGATCGCCAGATCGCCTGGGGGCTGGGTGGGACGTGGGAGCGTTTCGGCGGCCGCTTTCGACATGGTCATTCACAAAGTCAAAGGCTTTCAACACGAAGGCGCGGAAGGCGCGCGAAGGAACGTCAAAGGCATTCCAACCATGGAAAACACCATCGTTTTGATGGCTGGTCGGGCAGAAGGAGTTGTGGTGCGAACGGCACGACCGACGCCGAATCGGGCGTCTGCGGTAACATCTGGAACACGTCCGTTCTTTCCGTGTTTTCCGGGGCCAGTGGTTTCCTTCGCGCGCCTTCCGCGCCTTCGTGTTGAAAACTGTTCTGGAATAAATGCCGCCGGGCGGGGGCCCTGCCAGCCCCCGCCCTTTGGCCTCAGGCCTGTACCGCCTCCGCATCCTTGGTGCCGACGAAGAAGCTCAACACGTACAGTACCAGCCCGACCAGGAACACCAGACCCGCGACCTCGCGCATCCAGTAGAACAGCGCGATCTTGTCCTGCACCACCATGAATGCCTGCGGGGCGTCGCTGTAGCGCTGCAGCCAGACCTGCAGGACGCCGGCGGCGGTGAGGAAGAGCACGATGAACACCATGGACACGGTCATCAGCCAGAACGACCACATCTCCAGCACCTGCGACTTGCTGCTGTTGGCCGCGGCCCGGCCGCGCATCATCGGCATGGCGTAGGAGATCATGGTCAGCACGATCATCACATAGGCGCCGTAGAAGGCCATGTGTCCGTGGGCCGCCGTGATCTGTGTGCCGTGGGTGTAGAAGTTCACCGGGGCGAGCGTGTGCAGGAAGCCCCACACGCCGGCACCGAGGAACGCCATCACCGCGGTGCCCAGCGCCCACAGCGTGGCCGCCTTGTTCGGGTGGTTGCGGCGGCGCCGGTTCACCATGTTGAAGGCGAACACCGTCATCATGAAGAACGGAATCGGCTCCAGCGCGGAGAACACCGAACCCCACCACTGCCAGTACTCGGGAGCGCCGATCCAGTAGTAGTGATGGCCCGTGCCGATGATGCCGGTGATCAGCGCCATGGCGATGATGACGTACAGCCACTTCTCGATGACTTCACGGTCCACGCCGGTGATCTTGATGAGCACGAAGGCGAGGATCGAAGCCATGATCAGCTCCCACACGCCCTCCACCCACAGATGCACCACCCACCACCAGTAGAACTTGTCCTTCACCAGGTTGTGCGGGTTGTAGAAGGAGAACAGGAACAGCACGGCGAGACCCGTCAGGCCGACGAGCAGCACCAGGCTGACGCTGGTCTTGCGGCCCTTCAGGATGGTCATGCCGATGTTGAACAGGAAGCCCAGGGCCACGACCACGATACCCAGCTTGGTGATGGTCGGCTGCTCCAGGAACTCGCGGCCCATGGTCGGCAGCAGGTCGTTGCCGGTCATCTGCGCCAGCCCCGAGTAGGGCACCAGCAGATAGCCCAGGATGGTGAGCGCGCCCGCGACCAGGAAGATCCAGAACAGCGCCAGCGCCAGTTTGGGACTGTGCAGCTCCGTTTCGGCCTCCTCGGGAACGAGATAGTACGCCGACCCCATGAAGCCGAACAGCAGCCACACGATCAGCAGATTGGTGTGCACCATGCGCGCCACGTTGAAGGGAATCTCCGGGAACAGGAAATCGCCCACCACGTACTGCAGGCCCATGATGAGGCCGAAGATGATCTGGCCGACAAAAAGCCCGATCGCGGCAATGAAATAGGGTTTTGCAACCGCTTGCGATTGATATTGCATGACCGATTCTCCCTCAACCTTCGATATTCGGCGGCCAGCCGGCGGCGTTGATCTCGGAGCTGTACTTCAGGAACGCGACCAGCGCGTCCAGCTCCTCGTCGCTGAGATTGAACTGCGGCATCTGCCGGCGGCCCGGGCTGCCGGTCGGCTGGATCTTCATCCAGGTCTTGATGAAATCGCCGCCGCGGCGCGTGTAGACGTTGCCGAGCTCCGGCGCGAAGTACGCGCCCTCGCCCAGCAGCGAATGGCACCCGATGCAGTTGTTCTCTTCCCAGAGCTTCTTGCCGAGCGCGACCTGCGGCGTGAGCTCGCCACGATTGTCGCGGTCGGGCAGCGCCCGCTCGGTATCGTACGTCAAGGCCAGGAACAGCAGGATGAAGAACACGCTTCCACCGTAGAAGATGTTGCGCGCCATTGATTTTGTGAATGTGCCACTCATAACCCAGACTCTCCATAAGAGGGAATGTGGGTGCATGTTAAGGAGCAGCGGAGTCAGCCTGCCTTGATATGAATCAAAAACTTATATCGCAGTAACTGTAAGGGTATTGACACGGCGTCGCCGCGCGGAATGGATGCGATCAGCGCCGCGCGCGCAGCATCGCGTGAAAGACCACGAGCAGGAACATCAGCCCGCCGATGATGGCGATCAGTCCACCGAGACCCATCATGCCCATCGATATGATGCGCTCGAGCGAATCCAACGCCTGTGCGGCACCGGCCGTCTTGCGCTGCACGCCGTAGCCGCCCGACCACGCGAGACCGATGATGTGCACCAGCTGTCCCGCTGCGTAGACCCAGCATTGGCGCACCGCCCAGCGCTGCGAGGGTGTGCCGAGGCCGAGGCGCGGCAACAGCTGGTAGGTCATGCCCATGAACGCCAGCGTGACGCCGACGATGCAGCCGTGATAGTGCGCGGGCACCGTGACATTGCTGCCGCTGATGAGAAAGCCGATGACACCGCCGATGCCGAACAGCAGCACCGACGTCGTCAGCGCCGCACGCTCCGCGCGCGCCTGCGCCGGTGCGGCATCCGCTCTGACGAGTCCCGCCAGCAGCGCGATGCCGATCCACAGCGAGGCGAGGCTGCCCCCGAACTCCATCTGCCAGGTGAACAGCCGGCGATGCTCCATCGAGTTCACATCGAAAGCGAGATAGATGACCGGTGTCGCGAACACGGCCAGCAGGCCCCACGCGAACAGGAACAGCACCACGCGCGGTCCCGTGTACACCGGCACGGCGGAGACGCTCGCCAGCCACAGCCACGCGACCAGCATCAGCTGGGTATGGGTGAACTGCAGCACGTGACCGCCGCCCCAGAACAGCAGCTCGAAATATTCGCCGCCCTCGATGAACGGCGGCATCTTCACATACGACCACAGCAGCGCGATGAAGGCGATCGCCGTCGCGACCACGGCGGTGTTCAGGCCGAAGCGCAAGGCGCCGGTACCGGAGATCTCCAGCCCCACCGGCCGTGGAAACAGCAGCGAGCGCAGCACCAGCACGGCGATGCCCGCACCGAACAGCAGCAGCGCGGCGTAGAACAGCGGCTGCTGCAGAATGGGGACGTAGTTGCTCATCAGCGGGTGTGCGTCGCCCGTGAACGGCGCGATCGCCATGAGCAGCGCGCCCGCCGCCGCCAGCAGCAGCGCCAGCGCCCCGCAGGCACGGCAGCGCGTCGCGCCGTTGATGCTCCAGAACACGCCGGCGAACGCCAGGAACCACACCAGCACGGACAGATCCACGTGCACCACCAGCGCGGCGTGGAAGAAATCCGCGAAGGGGATGATGTCCTGCAGATAGGGTGTGCGCGCCAGCACGATGAGCACGGCGAACAGTCCGGAGAGGATCAGCGAAGACAGGCCCAGGAACAGCCAGCGACGTGCCTGTACGCGCGCGGCGTCATCGTCGATCGGGATGATGTAGGAGGTGCTCTGCATGGATGGTCGCCCGTCGTGCGTACGGCCGCGCGTTGCCGGGCCTGCGCTCGGCGCAGCCTCAGTGCAGCACGAAGCCGCGGTTGGGATAGAAATCGATCACCAGGATCTGATGGGGCTCCAGATCGACCTCGGCGCTGTGCTCGTACACGCCGCCGGGGCGGTGGATGTCGTCGTTCAGGTAGAGCTCGACGGTGTGCCGGCCGGGAGGCAGCAGGATCTTGTCGTAGACGTAGGCATTGCCGTCGCTCGAGAAGCCCGTCGGCTGCAGCGTACGATCGTAGCGTATCTCGCCGTCGACCGTGAAGCGGACCACCAGTGGCGAGCGCTCGCGGCTGCAGTCCAGAGGATTGCGCATGTTGGGCGGCAGCTTCGCCAGCTCCTCGGCGGACCGCTCGCGGCATTCCGCCACGCGTTTGCCGGAATGGGCGAAGCTGAGCGTGACCACGGCATCGTCGGTCGCGCGCGGCGAATACGCCGGCGCCGTGGCGAAATACCCCACCAGCGCGGCGAACAGCGCGTAGGCGACGAACTGCCCGGCGAACCGCGCGATGCTGAACGACGACTCAGCCATGCGCGGCCGGCTCCCGCGCGGCGGCGTCGAGGCCGCGCAGCTCCTCGACGAACGCATCCAGTTCGCGCCGTACCCGCGCGGCGTCGCCGGCCGCGCCCCAGGCGATGCGCACGCGCCGCCCGTCCACATTGCCGCGCAGGTGCGGTTCGCGCTGGCCGGCGACGCGCGCCTCGGTCCAGGCCGCGCCCTGGCGGAAGAAGCAGTCCCCCACGTCGCAGCCGGTGATGAACACACCGTCCGCGCCCTCGCGGCGCAGCGCGAACTCGATGAAGGCCGGCGGCAGATTGCCGGTGCAGGGGAGACTGACGGCCGCGACCCCCGGACCGGTGCAGGCCTTCACGTCGACGGCGTGTTCGCAACCGTACACCAGCACCTTGAGCGGCGCCTGCAGAGTCTCGAGTGCGGCACGGCTGACGCTGCGCATGTCGCGCACGGGGAAGGCCGGCATGTCGATGCCCGACACCAGCTGTTCGATGCTGCGGAACGGCGTCGACGACGGGCAGGCGCCGGCACAGATGCCGCAGGCGGTGCACAGTGCCGGATCCACCACGGCGATCTCGGTGTGCCGGGAGCCGTCGTTGCGCGGCTGCATGGTGACCGCGCTGAACGGGCAGTCGGCGAAGCAGCGGCCGCAGCCGTTGCAGTTGCCCGGATCCACCACCGCCGCCGGCGCCCGCCGCAGCGGCGGCAGCCAGGGCAGCAGCGACAGCAGCAGGCTGGAGCCGACCAGCACCCCCCAGAACAGCAGCGGCGAGCCGCGGTCCAGCAGCGGATAGGGCAGCAGATAGAACCAGTCGAAGGCGAGATCGTGCGGCGCCACCGTGAGATCGGCCGGCGCATGGCTCACCGCGGGCCGCAGCAGCGACAATACCAGCAGCATCGCGAAGCTGCCGATCGCCAGCCGCAGCGGCGGATTGACCCGCGGCCGGCTCAGGCGCAGCAGATGGAACCAGATGCCGAACACCAGGAAGATCGGGATGCCGATCAGGTGCAGGAAGGCCAGCAGCGTGAAGAACCGGTCGCTCAGACTGTCGGGCGTCAGGAAGTTGCGCGCCATGGGATCGGTGAAGATGGGCAGCGCGTCCAGCAGCTCCGAGGTCGCCAGCGCGATGTACTGCGCCAGCTGGTCCCACACCAGCCAGTAGCCGGTGATGCCCAGCGGGAACACCATCCACAGCAGCGGAATGCCGGTGAACCAGGAGAACCAGCGCGCACCCCGGTAGCGGCCCGCGGCGAACTCGCTGAGCATGTGCAGCGCCAATGTGACGATGGCGGCATCGGACGCGTAGCGGTGCAGGCTGCGCATCACGCCGCCCAGATACCATTGCTCGCGGGTCATGTACTCGACGCTGTGATAGGCGCCGAAGATGCTGGTCTCGAACAGGACGAACACATAGATGCCGCTGACCAGCACCACCCAGAAGAAGAAGATGGTCAGCGCCCCCAGCCAGTGCAGGGGATTCTCCTGCGCGCCGAAGGCCGGGCCGAGGGCGCGCCGCAGCGGCTCGAGCAGGAATCGAGGCAGTGCCTGTACGGTCTTCAGCATGAGATCGCATCCCCCGCCGTCCGGTCCGCGCCGGACGCATTCCGGTCCTGCACGCTAGGCCGGCCGACGGGCGGGCCGCCTTGACGCGCGTCAAACGCTGCGCGCATGCCGCACCTCGCGCACCAGGAAGCCGGCCACCGCGACGATGATGGCAGCGCCGATCGCCATGCCGATGTACAGCGAATAGTCGTTGCGGTAGGTGCCGGTGGCCGGGTCGTAGGTGACGCAGTACATGCGCACCTGGCTGACGATCCGGGCGAGCGCGCCGTCCTCCGGGCGCGTGCCCAGGACCAGCTCCTTGAGCGGCTCGACCAGCCAGGGAGCGTCGATGACTTCGCCGTAGACCTGGCGGTAGACGCGCCCGTCGGCGTCCAGCACAGTGGTCTGCAGCAGATGGTCGAAACCCTTCGGCGAACGCTGGTAGGTGAAGCCCAGATCGCGGGTCAGCGCCGCCAGGGTCGCGGCGTCCCCGCTGAGGAACTGCCAGTCCGCCTCACGCACGCCCTGCTCCACGGCGAAGGCCGCCATCGCGGCCGGGGTGTCGACCGGCGTATCGAAACCGATGGTCAGGACGGCGAAGCTTTCGTCGCCCAGGACGGCACGCGCGGCGCGCACAGTCCGGGCCAGCGAGCGGGTGGTCATGGAGCAGATCTGATAGCAGCTGGTGTAGACCAGACTCACCACCAGCGGCCGTCCGCGCAGGTCGGCGAGGGAGACCTCGCGTCCGTCGGCCGCGGTGAAGCGGTAGTCGCCCACCAGCCGGCCGACGGCCTGCTGGCTGAGCGCATAGGCGGCATCGCCGTCGAAGACCGGCTCGGCCGGGGGCGGCGGCGCGATGCCGGCAGGAGCCCCCGCTGCGGCGCCCGCCAGCAGCAGCGCGCCGACGCCCGATATCAGATGCCGCCGTAGCGGGCGTGCGGACATGCATTCACTCCAGGCGGCCGGCCGCCCTTTTAAAGGGCCGCTGCCAGCTGCGCATCCAGCATCGCGCCGCTCAGCACCAGGGTGAGCTGCATGAGCGATGCGTGGAAGCTGGCCATCGCGGTCGCACGGCCGGGCGCGCGCAGCATGCGCAGGTTGGCGCGCAGGAACAGGGCGCCGCCGGCCAGCGCGGCCGCGAGATACACGCCGCCCATGCCGAACCAGAACGGCACGAGCGAGACGGTCACCAGCATGATGGTGTTCATCAGCACGATCCGCGCTGCGTCGCGGTCGCCGATCACCACCGGCAGCATCGGCACCCGTGCGCGCGCATAGTCCTCGTGCATGGCGATGGCGAAGCTCCAGAAGTGCGAAGGCGTCCACAGGAACAGCACCAGCGCGAACACCAGCGGCAGCGCCTGCGGCTCGGGCGTCACCGCCGAGGCGCCGGCCAGGATCGCGAAGCTGCCGGCGAGGCCGCCGATGACGATGTTCATCGGCGTGCGGCGCTTGAGCCAGACGGTATAGACGACGCCGTAGAAGAACGCGCCGAGGAAGACATACAGCGCGGCGGTGAGATTGGTCGCCCAGGCCGTGGCCGCGACCGACAGGCCCAGCATCCCCGCCAGCACCAGCAGCCAGACCGGGCCGTGCGTGAACATACCACTGACGAAGGGACGGTCGCGCGTGCGGCGCATCACCGCATCCAGATCGCGCTCCATATATTGATTGAAGCCACCGGCCGCGGCTGCGGACACCAGCACCGCCAGCCCCAGGACGACGATCTGCCACGCCGCCAGTGCCGGTCCGGGCGTCACCGCGATGCCGGCCAGGGCCGTGAAGGCGATGGTCGAGCCGATGCGCAGCTTGCAGACGTTGCCGAAGGCGCGGCACAGGGCGTAGATGCCTGGACGGGACGCGGGACGCGGCAGAACGGATTCCGTTGCACCCATGATGTTGGCCCTCTCGTAGAATCCACCGAAGCGGCTGGCCGCCGCCCCGCGCTGCGTGCGCGGGGCGGCACGGCGCTCAGCCGAGCGGCCAGACCGATGCCAGGTATTTCCAGTTGATGGCGTAGTACACCACGAAGATGGTCAGGAACAGCAGGGCGAAGGCCAGGGTGCCCGGTGCTTCGAAACCCGCCACGCCGACGCTGCCGTGACTCTCGATGGGCGTGGCCCGCACCGCCACGGTGCGCTCCGTGCTGTAGCCGGGCACTTCGATCTTTTTGCCGAACAGGATCGACCCCACGGTGATCAGGATGAAGGACGCGCCGCCGACGATGGCGATGACGCCGCTGATCCCGACCAGGCCCATCAGCAGATAGGCGCTGCCCGGATATTCGTAGCCGAGCGCCGCGCCCGTGAAGGCCATGTCCCAGTGCCGCCGTGACACGCCCAGCGTGCCTGCGCCCATCATCACCAGGGTGAACACCGCCATGCCCAGCCCGAACAGATAGGGCTGCCACCGCGCCAGGCCCTTCATGATCAGTTCGCGCTTGAACAGCGTCGGGATCAGGAAGTAGGTCAGCGCCATGAACGCCAGCGTCGTACCGATCACCACGGTGGCGTGGAAGTGGCCGGGCACGTAGATGGTGTTGTGGATGATGATGTTGATCTGCTCGGTGCCCATCACCACGCCCGAGATGCCGCCGAGGAAGCCGAAGCCCACCAGCGACATGAACATGCCGGAGAACACCGGATTGCTCCAGGGCGCCTTGCGGATCCACTCGAACAGGCCCTTGTTGAAGCCCTTGCGGCGCTGCGCGACCTCGATGGCGCCGGGGACGGTCAGGCCGTGGATCATGCTCGCCAGCACCGCCAGGTACATCGCGTAGCTGGTGTTGAAGATCTTCCACTCCGAGCTGATGCCCGGATCGACCAGCAGGTGATGCGCCGAGGCGAACTGCAGGAACAGGATATACAGCAGATAGGCGCCACGGCTGACGCGCTCCGACAGCGGCCGCGCCCCGAACACGATGGCGGCGATGGCGTACCAGACCGCCACGTGCGCGGCGACGTTGATCTGCTGCGAGGAGTGGCCCAGGCCCCACCAGATCAGGCGGTACATCAGCGGATCGATGTGGCTGATGTAGCCGATCGACCACAGCCAGGTCGGGACCAGGATGATCGCGCCCGAGGCGATGGTGAACACGGCGATGATCGCCGCGGTGATCGCGCCGAAGGTCACCAGCGGCACCGAGCCCTCGAAGGTGCGCTCCGCCTTGGCCACGACCAGTGTGCCGAAGAACACGAAGCATCCGATCAGCGCGCCGACGGCGAACAGGATCAGCCCGAGGTAGAAGTTCGGGTTGGCCGGCATCGGCACATAGGACGTCATCATGACGCTGGAGTCGCCCTTGAGGATCGCCAGATTGGTGGCCACCGCGCCGATGATCATGAGCGCGAAGCCCAGCCAGGCGATGCGCGGTGTCGCCAGGCGGCAGCGCAGCAGCGTCGACGAACAGAAATACAGCACGGCGATCTCGAAGAAGATGATCCAGAAGATCAGCATGTCGATGCCGTGCGCCGTCAGCGCCTGGTAGAACTCCATGGCCGGAAGCAGATGCACCGCCGGCCAGCGCGTCAGCGTCACCAGCAGCGCGAGGATACCGCCGATGAGCAGGAACACGACGCCGGCGACGGCGTTCACCTTCATGAGCAGCTCGGCGGACTTGTGGTATTGCAGGCCCGTGCTTGGACAGGTCCTGAACAGTGCGTTGGTTGTCATCGTCTCCCCCTCAGTCAACGACGTAGATCTTGCCGAGCATCTGGTGGTGACCGATGCCGCAGTATTCGTTGCAGATGATCGTGAATTCGCCCGAGGAATCCGGCGTGACGGTCATCACCATCTCGTAGCCGGGAACCACCTGCACGTTCACGTTGATCGGCTGCAGCGAGAAGCCGTGCTGCCAGTCCATGGAGGAGAGGTGCAGGCGGTAGGATTTGCCGCGCTCCAGCTCCAGGAGCGGCCACCATTCCCACAGCCGCGCGGTGAGGTAGACATCGGAGTCCGCCGGCGGGTGGACCACCGGGATCGCACGCTCGGTCTCGGTGCGCACCGTGTACTTGTCCACCATCTCCTGGGCCTTCGCGGAGTACCGCTCCGGCGTCGTGCGGTAGGCCTCGTTGGAGATGTTCTGTTTGCCGGCGACATGCCAGAACGGCATCATCGCGAACATGATCAGGCACCAGATCAGCGCCAGCGTGATCCAGGTGCCCTCGACACGGTCGAGCGGCTGTTTCCACCACAGTCGCTGGGCCGGTGGTTGCAGTGAACTCATGATATCTTCCCCTCTGGTGGTATGCCGTCCGCCTGTTGTCTTGTGGTGCGGCGGGCGGCGCTGTTACGGTGCGATCGGGATGGTCACTATCTCCATCACGCCCCACAGGATGTAGAACACGGTCGGCATGACCACCCCGAGAAACAGCAGCAGAAAGGGGTTGTCGAGAACCTTCTGCATGACCGGGACGTCGGCCTCGTCGTTGGCTTGATCTGTCATGGCACATCACCCTCCGAAATCTCGACTGCAATACTGGGATTTACGCCGAGCCAGGATAGGAACGCGGCTCGCCTCAGCGACTTGATCTGCATCAAGGCGAAAAACCCAATCGATCAACAGGCTGATATATGCAAATTATTAGTTATTAAGCGATTTCTAATACTCAATTGGCCGGCGCCGTCGCACGGCACGGACCGGGGGGAAGCACCACGTGACCGCACTGCACTCTCGACAACTGTTGCTGGCTTCGGCGCTGCTGCTGACCGGCTGCGAATCGCCTCAGCCGCCCGCCGCGGCGTTCGCCTTCGAGCGCCTGGACGGGACCGGCGCCGCATACACGGGCAACGGCGATTTCGCCGCCGATCCCTGGCAGTGCGTGCGCGACCTCAAGACCGGACTGGTGTGGGAGATGAAGACCGCCGCGCCGGGACTCCATCACGTCGGCCATACCTACACCTGGTATGCCCCGGACAACGAGCACGACGGCGCGCACGACTACCGCGGCACGCCCGACGGCGGCCGGTGCACAGGTTCGGACTGCGACATCGCCGCCTATGTGCAGGCGGTCAACGCCGAGGGCTGGTGCGGCTTCAACGACTGGCGCATGCCGAGCAAGGACGAGTTCGCGACCATCAGCGATCCGCGGCCGCCGCTCAAACGTCCCACCATCGATCCCGAGTACTTTCCGGACACGCAGATCGGCGAATACTGGACGGCCAACGACTACGCCTTCAAATACGACGCGGCCTGGGCCTGGCATTTCGAGTTCTCGCACGACCGCGTCGACTGGAAGCGCACGCCGAAATACGTGCGCCTGGTGCGCGGCACGCTGCTGCCGCCGTCGCCCTGAACCGCGACCGCATGATCCGTCTCGCGGCACTCGCCTTCGCCCTGGCCGTGCTGCTGATCGCCGTCAGCGCCTACATCCGCCTGGCACAGGGCGGACTCGGCTGCGCGCCCTGGCCCGAGTGCTACGCCCTGCTCGGCGACACACCGCCGGGCTTTCCTCTTGCCGCGCTGCTGCATCGCGCGAGCGCCGGCGCGCTCGGCGTCCTGGCGCTGCTGCTGGTCGTCGGCGCGTGGCGGCAGCGGCGGGACAGGCTGCTGGCCGCTGCCATCCTGGCGATCACCGGCGCGCTCGCCGCGCTCGGCGTGCGCTCGGGCGGGCTGCTCGTGCCGGCAGTGGTGGCGGGCAATTTCCTCGGGGGGCTGCTGCTGGCGGCACTGCTCGGGTGGTGGCTCCTTGGCCGGCGCGCCGCGGCGGCCGCATCCCGCCCGTCGCACGCGTCGACGCTGGCGCTGCTCGCGCTCGCCGCCGCCGTCATCGTGACCGGCATCGGCAGCAGCGCCTTCTACGGAGCCGCGGAGTGCGCGGCGCTGTTCGAGTGTGGCACGCCGCACTCGCCGCTTCGCCTGGACTGGTTCGAGCCGCTCGCGCTGGATGCGGCCGGGCACGTGGCCGTGGCGGACGGCACCGGCACGCTGCAATGGCTGCACCGGCTGCTGGGCATGGCGCTGACGGCCGGATTCGCAATGCGGTCGCTCGCGGCGCGCGGCGGTCGGAGGAGGGCACTGGCCGGTCTGGTCGCGGCATCGGTCGCCGCGGCCATCGGTCTGAGCGCGGCGGGCGGCGGCGTGCCGATCGGCGCGGCCGTCATCCACAGCCTGTCGGGACTGGCCGTCGTGCTGGCATTGCTGGCGACGATGCGGCGTACCTGAGGCGCCGGGAATGCAAGGCGCGGTCCGGCCTCAGAGGCACGGCCGCCCGATGAGCGGATAGCGGTACTGCTTGCCGGCCATGGCCTTCGCCAGACCGACGACGCCGAGCATCACCAGCGTCGTGTGGCAGGTGGAGAAGTACAGTACCAGCACCACCCAGGTGTAGGGCGCGTCGTAACCGCCCAGGATCACGATCAGTGCATTGACCACCAGCAGCAGGACCGCGCCCCACAGGCTCGCGGACATGGTCTGCGCCAGATGGCAGCGCGCCAGCAGCGGCGCCGTCCTGCGGAAGCGCGCATACAGCACCAGCAGCCCGACGAATCCGAAGAACGGCAGTACCAGAAGATTGATCAGGTACAGCACTTCGGCGCCGATCGCCAGATCCTGTCCGGGCAGCTCGTCGTCGCGTTCGTCGAACCTCGAGTCGTCGGTCATCGCCTCTCCCCGGCCTGCAGGCATGGTGTGGCGGCTCACCATCCGGCCACCGCGAAGGCGATGGCGATCAGAGCGCCGATGGTGACCAGATAGCCCGTCAGCAGCATACGCCACATGCGCGCGCCGCGCCGCAGCTGCATGAAATGATCGACCACCAGCTGGCCCTTGATGAGCGCGATCAGCAGCACTGCCGCCACCAGGCCCATACCTTCGTAGCCCCGCACACCGAAGCTGAACGTCGTCAGCGTCAGTGCGACCAGCACCAGCCAGGTGCGCGTTGCCGCCGCGGATGAAGGTTCAGGCGCGCTCATCGCATCACATACACCAGAGGAAAGAGGATCAGCCACACCAGATCCACCATATGCCAGTAGGAGGCGCCGGTCTCCACGCCGGTATGCTCGGCCGGCGTGTAGTCGCCGCGCCCCGCCTTCACCGCCACCACCGTCAGGATCACCATGCCCAGCAGCACGTGCATGAAGTGAAAGAAGGTCAACGACAGGTAGAACATGTAGAACGTGTTGGTGCTCAGCGTCACGCCGGCGCCGAGGTGCACGCCGAACTCGAACAGCTTCACCACCACGAACACGCCACCCAGCGCGATCGCGCCCCACAGCCAGCGCGCGCACTGCCGCGGGAGACCGCCGCGCACCGCCACCACGGCGCGCACGACGAAATAGCTGCTGGTGATCAGCGCCAGCGTGTTGATCAGTCCCGCACGGGTGTCCAGATGCCGTTGATAGGTGTCGAACAGCTCGATGTGGTTGAGGCGGGTGAAGGCGTAGGCGGCGAAGAACGCGCCGAAGGCGGCCAGCTCCGCGAGGATGAAGAACCAGATGGCGAGATCGCCCGGCGGTCCCGAGGATTGCGACCGAGCGTCTGCGTCTGTGGCGTGCGTCATGGCATCTGTCCGCTGACCGGTGGCGCCGAGGGTGCGATGGGGCTGCAGGGACATAGTGTATGCAGGAACTGCGGTGGGAATGCAAATGGACGCCTGCGCACATGCCTTGATGCTTATCAAGGCCGCGTACGGAATCAGCCGTCGCCGCCGGCGTCCATGCAGCGGTTCCGGCCCTCGTGCTTGGCCCGGTACAGCGCCCGGTCGGCGCGCTCGAAGACGGCATCGACGCTGTCTCCGGCACGGAATTCGGCGATGCCGCAGGAAATGGTGATGGGGACCGAATCCCCGCGGAAATGGAAGCCGCACCGCGACACGGCCATGCGCAGCTTGTCGGCGACCTCGAGCACGGCGGCACCGGACGCACCGGTCACCACCATGACGAACTCCTCGCCGCCCAGGCGTGCGACGAAATCGGTCTCGCGCACGCCTTCGGCGAGCAGCCTGGCGATCACCTTGAGCACCTTGTCGCCCGCCTTGTGGCCGTATTCGTCGTTGATGTCCTTGAAGCGGTCGACATCCCACACCAGCAGCGCCAGGGGTGTGCCGAACCGCTTCCAGCGCGCGTATTCGGCGGCAATGCGCTCCTCGTAGGCCAGCCGGTTGGGAATGCCGGTGAGCGTGTCGGTCAGCGCCTGTGCGCGTTCCTGGAGCACACGGTCGCGCAGCTGTGCGGACTCGGCCTCCATCTCGCGCAGGCGCTGATTGAGGCTCGCCATCTGCGCCTCGGCCTGCGCCTGGCGCCGCCCCTCCTCGCGGCGATGACGCTCCAGGCGGTCGACCAGCGCATCCATGCGTCCCTTCACGTCGCGCTTGAGATGTTCGAGGTCATCGGCGCCGGCGACGCGCGCGCCGATGTCGCGCACCTGTGCCTGCACCGCATCGCCGAAGCTGCGCCCGCTTTCGTAGGACTCCATGCGGGTCGCCTCGGCGCCGCGCACATGGGCGTCGATGTCCTGCAGCCGGTCGTTGAGCTGCTTGAGGAACAGCTCGATGTCGCCACGGTCCTGCTGTACACGGGAACGGACGGCGCCGATGAGGTCGGCCATGTCGCGCAGAACCGTCTGCGGATCGAAGCTGGCGGGGTTCTCCAGCTGATCCTTGATGGCCTCGACCTGCGGCGCCAGCTCTTCGGGCAGATCGAGCCGCTCCAGCAGCTGCAGCAGCAGCTCGGCCCCCGATAGCGGAGCGGGCGCGGCGGGCATGGCGGCATCCGGCACCGCGTCTGCCGTGTCGCCGTTGGCGGCACGCCCCAGCAGGCGACCGATCAGGCGGCCGCCGGACGGCGGTTCGGCTTCCGGCACGGCGGCGAGGGCATCGCGGAGCAGCGCGGCGAACTCCCCGATCGTCTCCGTGAACGCATCGGCCGTGGCGTCGGCGGGCGCCTCCTCCAGGCGCCTGCGCAGCGCCTTGGCGCGGCGGGCATGCCCGCGCGGCAGGGAGAGGGTATCGAGCAGGGCGAGGAGCGCGCGGGCAGGCCCCGGCGCTGCCTTCTTGCGCGCACGCTGCTGGTCGAGGCGGACCAGCGACGCCGACATCGCCTCGATGCGCTGCCGCAGGGCGGCCTCGTCGGCCCGGTCGCGGATCGCGTCGCGCAGGGCCTGGAGCTGGCGGTCGAGGTCGGCATCCAGGCCGTCCGCCGCGAGCGTCAGGCGTGACAGTGTACGGCGCAGCAGGTCGTCCGCCTGGCTCCACTGACGTTCGCGGACCTCGTGCTGTTCCAGCGCGTCGAAGTATTTGCGCTTCCAGGCCGCGGCCTGGTCGGCGGCATCGTCGTCGAGCATCCTGAACCTGTCGGGGCATGAGCCGTCCGGGGCGCCCCCGGTCCCGGACGGACTGCGTGAATCAACCCAAGAACTGCATTTGCCGCGGAAGCACACGGAAAAACACCGGCACGATCACATGCTTCAACACAACACCCCTCCCCACCCGCCGGGTACCGGGCCCGGGGCTTCGGGACATTGTTTCATTCCGGCGCCTTCCATGGCGGACTGAGTCTTTGGGATCGACGGCGACCGCGGCGCCGGACTGCGTCGATGATGGCACAAACGCGCCCGGCGAGGGAGTCGCGTCAGCCGACGGCGCAGAGATCGATGCCGGCCGGCAGACTCAGGTCCATGCAGATGGGGAGGTGATCGGACACCGGACAATCGAGCACCCGCACATGATTCACCTGCAGCGTCGGCGTCACGAGAATGTGGTCGATGTTGCGGTTCGGCCGCCAGCTGGGGAATGTGTTGAGCCCGTGCACCGGTTCCGTCATGAGCGTGCGGTCGATCAGGAACTCCATCTCGCGGCTGCGGGAATGGAAATTCAGATCGCCCATCAGCACCACGTTGCGGTGCTGGTTGACCAGATCGGCGAGGTAGGACAGCTGCTGCAGCCGGGTGCGTCGTCCCAGCGCCAGGTGGACGATGAAGATCACCAGCGACTGCTCACCATAGCCGAAGCGCAGCGCCAGCGTGCCGCGCCCGGGAATCGGCCCGGGCAGCTTGTGCTCGACGATCTCGGTGCAGCGGAAGCGCGACAGCACGCCGATGGCGTGCTGGGCGAGCGGGCCGATGCGGCGGTTGGTCTGGTCATACCAGAACGGGAATTCCGCACGGTCGGCGATGTACTGGGTGAGGTTGACGAAGCTGCTGCGCAGGCTGCCCGCATCGACCTCCTGGAGCCCGACGATGTCGAATTCGCTGGTGAGCGCGGCGACGCGGTCGAGGTTGGCGAAACGCTCGCCGTGCGGCAATACGTGCTTCCAGCTCTGCGTCAGGTAGTGATGATAACGGCTGGTGCTGATGCCGGTCTGGATGTTGTAGCTGAGCAGCCGCAACTGCTGGCCGGGCACGGGGGCCTCGGCCGCCCGGGAGGCGGCGTGCGGGTGGGTCTGGATCATATGGGGCATACCAGACTCCCGAGTTTCTCGGTCAACTTCAGGTTCTCGCGGTAGTCCACGGGACAATCGATGATGGTCAATGTGCGGTCGGCGATGGCTTTTTTCAAGGTCGGCATGAGGTCTTCGGTGCGCTCGATGCGGTAGCCCTTGGCACCGAACGACTCCGCGTACTTGACGAAGTCGGGGTTGCCGAAGCGGACGTGCGAGGCGCGCTTGAAGTGGTTCATCTGCTTCCAGTCGATCAGTCCGTAGCCGCCGTCGTTCCAGATCAGGATGACGATCGCCACGCCCAGCCGGACGGCGGTCTCGATCTCCTGGGAATTCATCATGAACCCGCCGTCGCCGGTGACGGCCACCACGGCCCGGTCGGGATACACGAGCTTAGCGGCAATGGCACCGGGGACTGCAATGCCCATGCTGGCGAAGCCGTTCGAGATCAGGCAGGTGTTGGGGTACTCGCAGCGGAACATGCGCGCCATCCACATCTTGTGGGCGCCCACGTCGCAGATGACGATGTCCTCGAAATTCAGCGCGGTGCGCAGGTCCCAGATGATCTTCTGCGGCTTGACCGGGAAGCCCTCGTCCCGGGCGTGCTGGCCCATCTCCTCCACCAGGGCGTCGCGCAGCGCGCGCATCGGCTGGCCCTGGTGCGGTGTGGCCAGTTCGGCGATGCGCAGCAGGCTGTGCTTGATGTCGCCGACCACACCCACTTCGATCATGTAGCTGGCATCCACCTCGGCCGGGCCGGCGTCGATGTGGATGATCTTGCGGTCGCGGGTCGGGTGCCACAGGAAGGGGTGGTATTCGACCAGATCGTAGCCGATGCAGATGATCACGTCGGCGCGCGAGAAGCCGCAGCTCACGTAATCGTTGGCCTGCAGTCCCGCGCTGCCGAGCGCCAGGGGATTCTTGCCGAACGGCACCACGCCCTTGGCCATGAAGGTGTTGGCGACGGGGATGTTGAGCTTGGCGGCGAAATCGGCCAGGTGCTTCCAGGCGCGCGCGCGGATCACGCCGTTGCCGGCGAGGATGATGGGATTGCGCGCCGCCGAGATGAGCTCGGCCGCGTATTCGACCCGGTCGCGGGCCGGCTCCGGCGCCACCGGATGGTGCACGGGCAGCGGCACCTCGTCGATGGCCATCTTGGCGATGTTCTCGGGAAACTCGATGAACGTCGCGCCGGTCTTCTCGGCCTGGGCCAGCTTGAAGGCCTTGCGCACCACCTCGGGGATGATGTTCGGCGTCAGCAGGCGCGAGGAATACTTGGTGATGGGCTGGAACATCAGTTCCAGATCCAGCACCTGATGGGATTCCTTGTGCAGCCGGTTGGTGCCCGCCTGGCCGGCGATGGCGACCAGCGGCGCGTGGTCCATGTTGGCGTCGGCCACGCCCGTGACAAGGTTGGTCGCGCCCGGTCCCAGCGTCGCCAGGCACACGCCGGCGCGCCCGGTCAGACGGCCGTAGACATCGGCCATGAAGGCCGCGCCCTGCTCGTGCCGGCAGGTGACGAACTGAATGGAGGAGTCCAGCATGGCGTCCATGAGATCGAGGTTCTCCTCGCCCGGCACGCCGAAGATGTATTCGACGCCCTCGTTCTCGAGACACTTTATGAACAGTTCCGCGGCCTTCATGTGATGGTCCTTATCGTGCGCACGGGTGACGGTCCGTCCGCGGATGCCGGTATATGCGGACGGCCACGGCCGTCCGTGGCCCTGAACCGGCGCCGCGCCACCCGATGCGGGCTGTCTTCAGCGTGCTTCACGTTCCTTGGCGACGAGCTGGTCGGTTACCTTGAGCATGCCCTCGTGGCTGCCGGCCTCGCTCGCGGAGGTGCGGTACTTGCCGTTGATGACCAGGCTGGGCACGCCGTTGATGCCGTAGCGCTGGGTCATCTGGCGCGCCCGGTTGACCTTGGCGGCCACACCGAACGACTTGTAGGTCTTGCGGAATTCGGCCTCGTCGACACCCTGTCCGGCAAAGAACCGCGCCAGCGAATCCTCGGTGTCGAACCGCTCCTTTTTCTCGTGGATGGCCTCGAACAGCGGCGTGTGGATCTTGTCCAGCACACCGAGCAGCTCGGCGGTGTAGTAGGCCCGCGCCAGGATCTCCCAGCGCGGATTGAGGATCGCCGGAATGCGCACGAACTGCACGTCGTCCGCCTGCTTCCCGACCCATTCGTGCAGCTCGGGCTCGAAATGGTAGCAATGCGGGCAACCGTACCAGAACAGCTCCACCACCTCGATCTTCTGCGGATCGGCGGTCGGCTGCGGCGCCCCCAGGGTGATGTAGTCGATGCCTTCGGCCAGATCCTCGGCACGCGCCGGACCCGCGGCCAACAACGTCACACCGAACAGCAGCGCCATCATCGCCAGCAAACGTTTCATCGGCATTCCTCAGTCATTACCCAAAAAAATCGTGTGGCCATGGAATCCACGGAACCGCACGGAAAGATCAGGATGCGAAAACCCGCGACCCTGCCGCTCGGTAACCCGCGGGGAGTCGGTCCTTCAATGTGTTCTTCGGCGTTCTTCCGTGGATTCCGTGGCCAAAAGCCTTTTCATTCTACAGTTCCCCGTAGGAGTGCAGGCCCGACAGGAACATGTTGACACCCAGGAAGGCGAACAGCGTGACGAACAGGCCGACGATCGCCCACCAGGCCATCGGCGTGCCGCGCCAGCCCTTGGTCAGACGCATGTGCAGCCAGGCCGCGTAGTTCAGCCAGACGATCAGCGCCCAGGTCTCCTTCGGATCCCAGGACCAGTAGCCGCCCCAGGCCTCGGCCGCCCACAGCGCGCCCAGGATGGTCGCGACAGTGAAGAAGGCGAAGCCCAGCGCGATCGACTTGTACATGACGTCGTCGAGCATCTCCAGGCTCGGCAGAACGCTGCCGGCGCCGCCACCCGGCCGACGCTCCTGGTGGCTACGGAACAGGTAGGCGATGCCGACCATCGCCGCCAGCGCGAAGGCCCCGTAGCCGACGAAGTTGGCCGGCACGTGGATCTTCATCCAGTAGCTCTGCAGCGCCGGTACCAGCGGCTGGATCTCGTGCGCGCCGCGGTCGAAGGTGTACCACAGCAGGAAACCCACCGCCGCCGAGATCACCAGCAGCACGAAGCCGCCCAGCGCGCGCGTCCGGTAACGGTTCTCGTAGAACAGGTACAGCAGCGCGGTGATGACCGAGAAGAGGATGAATACTTCGTAGAGATTGCTGACCGGGATGTGGCCGACGTCGTGGCTGATGAGATAGGACTCGCGCCAGCGCACCATCAGGCCCACCGAGCCCATGACCGTCGCGGACCAGGTCAGCGCGGTGCCGACCTTGCTGCTGAATTCCGAACGCGCGAACAGGCCGATGAAGTAGGCCGCCGTCGCCAGCACGTAGAGCGCGCTCATCCACATGATCGCCGACTGGCTGGAGATGAGGTACTTCAGGAAGAAGTTGGTCTCCGCCACGGCGAGGCTCCCGCCGTACAGCCCGACGGCCGCCAGGCTCAGTGCCGCCACGGCCAGCGAGTACGGGCGCATCGGCTTCCAGCCCCAGCCCATGGCGATCAGGGTGAGCGCCGAGCCGGCGAGGATGCCGACCTCGTAGCCGTCCATCAGTTCGGCGTAATGCACATAGGCGTAGGCGCTGCCCGCGACGACGAGCAGTGCCCAGATCCAGTCGAAGCCGCTCAGACGCCGCAACAGCGAGCGGTCGTCGAACTGGTCGAGCATTTCATGCTGGGTGACTGACATGGTAATTCCTCCCCCTCGGCGTCACCGGCGGGCGACGCCACTCCGGATCGCGGCTGGACAGAGTCTAACCCAATCCACTGAACTCAACCTGAACGGAACCGCACGTCCAGGGCCTGGACCAGCCGCTCGAACTCCCGGCGGAAGTCCCGCTGGTCACGGTTGCCGGATCCCGCGAACAGCACCTCGGTACGACCATCGCGCTCCCGCAGCCTGACCCACAACCGCCGATGGCTGATGTAGAACATCACGAAAACCCCGGCAATCAGCAGGGCAAAGCCCAGGTACACGACATTCTTGCCGGGCGCCCGCGCGATTTGCAACCCGGAGGCTTGGACGTGTTCGAAGCTGTTTAGTTGCAGGAAGAACGGCGATCCGTAGCGCGGCAGCACGGCCAGCGCGTTGATGGCATCGTCGTAGAACCGGGCGTCGCGCTCGCTCACCCCGCCGCTGAGGTCCGTGCCCTCGGCCTCGAGCACCTCGAAATAAAGGGCGGTCAGGATATTGCGCAGGACCTTGATATAGGCGTCCAGCACCTCGGGGCGCTTGTCCTCGGGCACGGTCTGCTCGACCTGGGCGGCGACGGCGTCGAAGCCGCCACGCGCGAACAGGTCCACCAGGCGCTGCATGGTGGTGGCGACCTCCTGGATCAGGCCGGCATTGTCCGGCGGCGCATCCGCGAAGGTCTGCCGGGTGGTCTGCAGCGCGATCTCCGCCACCCGTGCCTGATCCCGCAGCAGCGCGTTGAAGCGCATGAAGCGTTCCAGCCCGCCCTGCGGATCGGCCGGCAGGTGCAGATAGGAGAAGGGCTCGGCCACCGACGAGCGCACGCCGCTCAGAAAGAACGGGCGGCCTTCGAACTCCACCGGCAGCATGTAATTCTCGTACTCGCGCGCCTCGCCGGCGGCGTTGCGCAGCTTGAAGGTGAAGTTGGGCCCGAAGTTGCGGAAGCGTTTCCCGGACCCTTCCTCGGCCGGATTGATGTTGAACAGCCGGAAGTCGTCCAGTTCCAGGGTCATGGGCCCCTGGTTGGTGTCGACCTTGAGGCTGTCGAACACGGCGCCTTCGAACGGCTGGGCGTCCATCTCAGGGCGGCCGAGGCTCCAGGCGCTGAGCTTCATGCGCGTGCCGCCGTCGCTGAAGCTGGCCTGGTAGATCGCATAGCCCTTGTAGATCAGCGGATGGTTCACCGCGATGGTGGTTTCAAGGGGCGGCTCGCCCGGCTCGGTGATCACCAGATCGCTCTCGAACGACTTCGGCTGGCCGGACTCGTAGTGCTCGACGCGGAAATCCCTGAGCTCGATGGAAAACGGCAGCGGCTGTATCAGATAACCGTCGCGCAGCCGCAGGAACAGGATGTTGGCGCTGCTGCCCTCCGGCACGGTGACGCTGCCCCGGAAGGACGGATTGCCCACCGGCAGCCAGGACTCGCGCGGCACCTGCGAGGCAGGGATGTCGCGGGTCTCGACCTTGATCCGGCCGGTCATCTCCTTGAGCTTGAGCGGCAGGTTGCCGTCGATCAGGCCACCGACGCAGATGATGACGATGGCCAGATGGGTGAGCAGATAGCCCAGCCGGTTGCTCGCGCCGCGCATGGCGGCGACGACGGTATGATCGCCGTGGTCCTTGCGGCGCAGCTTGTAGCCCTGGGTGCCGAGGCCCGCCGCGACCCGGCGCTCCACCTCGGCGGCCGGCAGCGCCACTTCCCATTCATGGTTGGCGTGCATGGCGCGCAGCGATTCCTCACGCGCGTTCAACCGGTAGCTGCGCATGTCGCGCAGCATGTGCGGCGCGTTGCGGTAGATGCAGACGCTGGTGGACACCACCAGGAAGGCCAGGATGACCAGGAACCAGCCAGCGCTGTAGACGTCGTACAGCCCCAGGCTCTGGAAGGCCTCGAACCAGAACGGGCCGAACTTCACGATGTAGTTCTGGTAGGGCTCGTTCTGCTTGAGCACCGTGCCGATGACGGAGGCGATCGCCACCGCCACCAGCAGGGTGATGGCGAGATTCATGGAGCCGAGGAATTCCAGCAGGATGGCGCCGACGGACGGGCGACGGCTGGTCGGAGCGGGGCTTTGGCTGGGGGTGGACACGCACACTACCTCGGCTGGAATCGGCGGCCATTGTACACCGGGCCCCGCCGGCGGCTCGCCCCCCAGGAACTCAAGGAAACAAACAGAAACAAAAAGGGTGGCTTGCGGCCACCCTTCGTGTCGACTGGTCGCGGCCCGGGCGGCGGCCGCTCCCGGTCACGATCAGCGCAGGCCCTGGATATAGGAAGCGACCGCTTCGATCTCCTGGTCGGTCATGCGCGCAGCGATGTTCTGCATCATCTTGCCGGCATCGTTGGCGCGCTGGCCGGCGCGGAAGGCCTTCAGCTGCAGCACGGTGTAGGCGGCGTGCTGGCCCGACAGGCTCGGGAAGTTGGCCTGCGGATTGCCCGCGCCGTTGGGGCCGTGGCAGGCCATGCAGGCCGCGACGCCGGTAGTGGCGTTGCCCCCGCGGTAGACCTTCTCGCCGGCGTCGACCAGCGCCGGATCCGCCTTGCCGCCGGCCAGGGTCTGGCTGCTGAAATAGGCGGCGATGTCGGCCATGTCCTCTTCGGACAGACCGGCGGCCATGGGCGACATCAGCGGGTTGCTGCGGTCGCCGTCCTTGAAGTTCTTGAGCTGCTTCGCGATGTACTTGGCGTGCTGGCCGGCGAGGGAGGGCCACTCGGGGTTGGGGCTGTTGCCGTCGGCACCGTGGCAGCTGGCGCACGCGGCCGCCTTGGCCTTGCCGGCGGTGGCGTCGGCGGCCAGCGCCGCCGGGGCCGAGGCCAGAGCCGCGGAAAGGGAGAGAATCGCTGCAAAAACGAACCGGTTGCTCATGGTGAAACCAACTCCTGTAGCCTCGAGGCGATGCGGAAAGGGGGCGCGAAGGCGCGGCCGGCCGGGCAGTCCCGACACAGAGAGCCGCCATTTATACCAGCGACCGCCCCGCGGGTTCAAGCGCGGGCCCGCCGTCGCATGACAAGTGCGGGGCGAGCGGCCACAATGCGCAGCCATGAAAAACCCCTTCGCCGCCGCCCAGTTCGTCACCAGCGCCGCCCGCCTCGGCCAGGCCCCGGCCGACGCGGGCCGGGAGGCCGCCTTCGCCGGGCGCTCCAACGCCGGCAAATCCAGCGCCCTGAACGCCATCGCCGGCCACAAGGGCCTGGCGCGCACCAGCAAGACGCCCGGCCGCACACAGCTCATCAATTTCTTCCGGGTCACCGACGATACGCGCCTCGTCGATCTGCCGGGCTACGGCTATGCCAAGGTGCCGCCGGAGGTGAAGGCGCAGTGGGAGCGCCACCTCACCGCCTATCTGAAGCACCGCGAGTCGCTGGTCGGGCTGGTGCTGCTGATGGACGTGCGCCATCCGCTGACCGACTTCGACCGGCAGATGCTCGCCTGGTGCCGCGACGCCGCGCTGGACGTGCACGTGCTGCTCACCAAGGCCGACAAGCTCAAGCGCGGCGCGGCGCAGAACACCTTACTGAAGGTCCGCCGCGAACTCGCCGGCCTGCACCCGCAGGTCAGCGTGCAGCTGTTCTCCGCCCTCGACGGCACCGGCCTCGAAGCCGCCCGCGCGCAGCTCGCGACGTGGCTGGAGCTCGAGCCGGGCTGAGAAAACCATCTTGATGGCCACGAAATCCACGAAACCCACGAAACGTTTTTTCCTTATGGACCGACCGCCCATGTGGCCATCATTATTGTTTCGTGGATTTCGTGGGTTTCGTGGCTAAAAGGATCTCTCCGGACGGCGGGCAAAAAGAAACCCCGGTATTCAAGGGGGGGGAGTACCGGGGTCAACACCACCCGGCTTGGGGATACCGGGTTGGGGGAAATCCCGTTCTAGGGAGGAAGAACGGGATCGAAAAACTCACTTCGCCTGAATCTACCGATCACCTCGCGATCAACGTGTCGTTACAGCCTTCCAGCACTCGCATTCAATTCTAGACCACGCCTCCGGGGCATGCATTCGAACCCTTCGGCAAAAAATTTCGCCATTCGGAAAACCGCTGCGGTCATAAAGCGTCGATACATTGACGGACTGTACGTCTTCGGCCGACATCCCGTATCGACTCCCCGCTCAATGCGCCTCGTCCCAGTTGGCGCCGACACCGACATCGACCTCCAGCGGCACGAGAAGTTCCGCGGCCCCGCGCATGCAGCGCAGGATACCGGACTGAAGCCGGTCCACGTCCGCCTCCGCCACCTCGAACACCAGCTCGTCATGGACCTGCATGATCATGCGCGCCCGCACCCCGTCCTCGCGCAGCCAGGCGTCGGCGCGGATCATGGCGAGCTTGATGATGTCGGCCGCCGTGCCCTGCATGGGCGCGTTGATGGCGGTGCGCTCCGCGGCGTTGCGGCGCTGCTGGTTGCGCACGTTGATCTCCGGCAGATACAGCCGCCGGCCGAACACGGTTTCGACATAGCCCTGCTCGTGCGCCCGCGCGCGCGTCGCGTCCATGTAGGCCTTCACGCCCGGGTAGCGCGCGAAGTAGCGGTCGACGTAATCCTGCGCAGCATTGCGGTCGATGCCGAGCTGCTTCGCCAGGCCGAAGGCCGACATGCCGTAGATCAGCCCGAAGTTGATGGCCTTGGCGGAGCGGCGCTGGTCCGGCGTGACCCGCTCGCGCGCCACGCCGAAGACCTCGGCGGCCGTGGCGCGGTGAATGTCCTCGCCGTCGGCGAAGGCCTGCAGCAGGCCCGCGTCCTGCGACAGGTGCGCCATGATGCGCAGCTCGATCTGCGAATAGTCGGCAGCGACGATGCGGTGCCCCGGCGGCGCGATGAAGGCCTGACGGATGCGCCGGCCCTCCTCGGTGCGCACCGGGATGTTCTGCAGGTTCGGATCGGTGGACGACAGCCGGCCGGTGGCCGCCACCGCCTGCTGATAGGAGGTGTGCACGCGGCCGGTGCGCGCATCGACCTGCTCGGGCAGCCGGTCGGTATAGGTCGATTTCAGCTTCGACAGGGCGCGGTGATCGAGGATCAGCTTCGGCAGCGGATAATCCAGCGCCAGCTCCGCGAGCACGTTCTCCGCCGTCGACGGCGCGCCCTTGGGCGTCTTGGCGAGCACCGGGAGCCCCTGTTTGTCGTAGAGGATCTCCTGGATCTGCTTGGGCGAGGCGAGATTGAAGGGCTGGCCGGCGACACGCTGCGCCTCGGCCTCGAGCTCCCGCAGACGCTCCGCGAGTTCGCGGCTCTGCCGCGCCAGCATGCCGGTGTCGACCAGCACGCCGGTGCGCTCCATGCGCGACAGCACCGGCACCAGCGGCAGATCGACGTCGCGGAATACACGCACCAGCGCCGGCTCCCGTTCCAGCCGCGGCCACAGCGCCCGGTGCAGGCGCAGGGTGATGTCGGCATCCTCCGCCGCATAGGGCGCGGCGGCCTCGATGGGCACCTGGTCGAAGCTGAGCTGCTTCGCGCCCTTGCCGGCCACCTCCTCGTAGGTGATGGTCTTGTGGTCGAGGTATTTCAGGGCCAGCGAATCCATGTCGTGGCGCGTCGCGATACTGTCGAGGACGTAGGACTCCAGCATGGTGTCGAAAGCGATGCCGGCGAGTTCGATGCCGTGGTTGGCGAGTACGCTCATGTCGTATTTGAGGTTCTGGCCGACCTTGCGGTGCGCGTCGCTCTCCAGCAGGGGCCGCAGCTTCTCCAGCGCCGCGTCGCGGTCGAGCTGGGCGGGCGCGCCGACGTAAGCATGCGCCAGCGGCACGTAGGCGGCCTCGCCCGGCTCGACGGCGAAGGATACGCCGACGATGCGCGCCTGCATGTAGTCGAGGCTGGTGGTCTCGGTGTCGAAGGCGAACAGCCCGGCGGTGCGCAGCCGTTCCAGCCAGCGCTCCAGCGCCGCCTCGGTCAGTACGGTCTCGTAGTCGGACGCCGTCTTCGGGACGGGCTGCGTCGACGGCGGTGCCGGGTCGTCGGCCGCGTCGAGCTGCCGCAGCCAGGCGTTGAACTCCAGATGCTCGAGCAGTTCGCGCAGCCGCCCGCGATCGGGGGCGCGCATGCGCAGGTCGTCGATGCCCTGGTCGAGCTCGAGGTCGCAGCGGATGGTGGCGAGTTCGCGCGACAGCCGGAGCTGGTCGAGGTGCTCGCGCAGGCTCTCGCCGACCTTGCCGCCGATCTCGCCGGCACGGGCGATGATCGCGTCCAGACTGCCGTATTCGGCCAGCCATTTGGCGGCGGTCTTGGGGCCGACCTTGGGCACGCCGGGGATGTTGTCGCTGCTGTCGCCCACCAGCGCCAGGTAGTCGATCATGCGCTCGGGCGGCACGCCGAACTTGTCGATCACGCCCTGGGGGTCGAGCCGGCTGTTGGTCATGGTGTTGATGAGCGTGATGCGCTCGTCGACCAGCTGAGCGATATCCTTGTCGCCGGTCGAGATCAGCACCGGCAGGCCGCGCGCCGCCGCCTGCCGCGCCAGCGTGCCGATGACGTCGTCCGCCTCGACGCCGGGCACCTGCAGGATGGGGAAGCCCATGGCCGCGACCAGCGCGTGCAGCGGTTCGATCTGCGCGGCCAGATCGTCCGGCATGGGCGGGCGATTGGCCTTGTAGTGCTCGAACATGTCGTCGCGGAAGGTCCTGCCCCTGGCGTCGAAGACCACCGCAATGTGCTCGGGCGCGTAGTCGGCGAGCAGCTTGCGCAGCATGTTGGCGACGCCGTACACCGCACCCGTCGGCTCGTTGCGCGAGTTGGTCAGCGGCGGCAGGGCGTGGAAGGCGCGATAGAGATAGGACGAACCGTCCACCAGCACCAGAGGGGTCGAAGTCGGTGTCGCCATGCCGGTCGTGCCTTTTGTCGCGTGTCTGCCGCAGAGGGCTTACATGCTATCATGCGCGTCCACCCGGCTTCCCGCGGCCCCGGCGAAGAAACCCATGGACCAGAAGACCCGCAGCCAGCACCCCGGCATGAAGCCGGCCAACGACACCCAGCTCACGCGCGAATCCTGGAAGATCTTCCAGATCATGGCGGAATTCGTCGAGGGCTTCGAGCGGCTGTCGAGCATCAAGCCCTCGGTGAGCATCTTCGGCTCGGCGCGCACGCCGCGCGGCGCCCCCGAATACCAGCTCTGCGAGGAGATCGCGCGGGCCCTGTCCGACGCCGGCTTCTCGGTGGTCAGTGGCGGCGGCCCCGGCATCATGGAGGCCGCCAACAAGGGTGCCCAGGCCGGCAAGTCGCCGAGTATCGGTCTGAACATCCAGCTGCCGCACGAGCAGGTCGGCAATCCCTATCAGGACATCGCGCTGAGCTTCCGGCACTTCTTCTCGCGCAAGGTGATGTTCGTGAAGTACGCCTCGGCCTACGTGATGCTGCCCGGCGGCTTCGGCACCCTCGACGAGCTGGCCGAGATCCTCACCCTGGTGCAGACCGGCAAGTCGCGGCGCATCCCCATCATTCTCGTGGGCCGGCCCTTCTGGGACGGCCTGATCGACTGGTTCGCCAATACGCTGGTGAAGGCCGGCACCATCTCGCCGCAGGACCTCGATCTGTTCCAGGTCCTGGACAGGCCCGAGGAAGTCGTCGATGCTATCTTCAAGTTCTACGAGACCCGGGGCTTCGAGCCGTCGGCCCAGGAACAGGAAATTCTGCTGCAGCTCTGATCACGCCATGACACGCCTACTGCTCACCGCCGCCCTGCTGTCCCTGTTCTCCGCCAGGCTGATGGCGCAGGACGAATCCGCCGCACCGCCCCAGGCCGCCCCCGACGCACCACCGCCGCCGGCCATGCCCGCCGACGAACGCGAGGGCATCGAACCGGAGGTGACCATCATCCGCAAGGCCGACCGCACGGTCGAGGAATACCGCATCAGCGGCGAACTCTACATGATCAAGGTCACGCCCAGCCGCGGCGTGCCGTACTACCTCGTCGACGCCGACGGCGACGGCAGCCTGGAAACCCGCCGCAACGAACTGGACCCCAAGATCCTGGTGCCGAGCTGGGTGATCTTCCGCTGGTAGATACCTGGTAGCCGGCTGTTGTCCGCATCGAGCTCCGTGTGCCGGATGTGTCTGTGTGCGGAGTGACAACCAAGCGTGGCGCAGGGCGGCCGGCCGGCTGCCGGATGCCATGGGTTTACACCCTCGCGGATTCACCTCCTGCGTGGGGCTCAGCGCTCCGGCGGTTCCGTTCATCGCGCAGCCGACTTGCGACAGCCGGAGGCGGAGCGATGAACGGAACCGCCGGAGCATGTCAGCCACTACAGCCCTCTACGGGCTGCGTGCGCAGGGCCTGCTCCGCATTTGCATCTCGCCCACCGTAGTGAATAATCCACCGACCGAACCGTCGAACAACGAGCCGGGGCGCCACGCCCGTCCCGCACCGGAGGACCCGAGCCATGTCCGTTCCCGCTGACACCCGACCGCGCCCGCTGACCCCGCTCGGCATGCTGATCTGGTTCGCCGTCGCCGTCATCGGCGCCTCCGCGGTGGGCGGCATCGCCCTGCACCGCGGCGAGAGCATCAACAGCCTGTGGTTCATCGTCGCGGCGGTGTGCGTGTTCGCCATCGGCTACCGTTTCTACAGCGCCTTCATCGCGGCCAAGGTGCTGGTGCTCGATCCGACGCGCGCGACGCCGGCGGAACGTTTCGACGACGGCCGCGACTTCGTGCCGACCAACAAGTGGATCGTCTTCGGCCACCACTTCGCCGCCATCGCCGGCCCCGGCCCGCTGATCGGCCCGACCCTGGCCGCGCAGTTCGGCTATCTGCCGGGCACGCTGTGGATCCTCATCGGCGCCGTGCTCGGCGGCTGCGTGCAGGACTTCGTGATCCTGTTCTTCTCCACGCGCCGCAACGGCCGCTCGCTCGGCCAGATGGCGCGCGACGAGCTCGGGCCGGTCGGCGGCGTGGCGGCGCTGCTCGGCGTGATGACCATCATGATCATCCTCATCGCCGTGCTGGGGCTGGTGGTCGTCAACGCCATGAAGCACAGCCCGTGGGCGACCTCGACCGTGGCGGCGACCATTCCCATCGCCATCCTCGTCGGGCTGTACATGCGCAACATCCGCCCCGGGCGCGTGCTGGAGGGCTCCGTCCTGGGACTGGCGCTGCTGCTGTTCGCGGTGTGGGGCGGCGGCTGGGTGGACGATCAGCCGGGTCTGCGCGGCTGGTTCGACTACGCCGCGCCCGATCTCGCCCTGATGGTGATCGCCTACGGCTTCGCCGCGGCCGTGCTGCCGGTGTGGCTGCTGCTGGCGCCGCGCGATTATCTCTCGACCTTCATGAAGCTCGGCACGGTGATCGCGCTGGCGGTCGCCATCGTCGTCCTGCGCCCCGACATGAAGATGCCGGCGCTCACCCAGTTCATCGACGGCACCGGCCCCATCTTCGGCGGCACGCTGTTCCCCTTCGTGTTCATCACCATCGCCTGCGGCGCCATCTCCGGCTTCCACGCGCTGATCGCGTCCGGCACCACGCCCAAGCTGCTCGCCAACGAGCGCGACATGCGCATGATCGGCTACGGCGGCATGATGATGGAATCCTTCGTCGCCGTCATGGCCATGGTCGCCGCCTGCGTGCTCGACCCCGGCGTGTTCTTCGCCATCAACAGCCCGGCCGGCATCGTCGGCGCCGACCCCGCCGCCGCGGTCGCGACCATCTCCAGCTGGGGGTTCCCCGTCACCGTCGAGCAGATGGAGGCGCTGGCGCGCGAGATGGGCGAGGCGACACTGTTCGCGCGCACCGGCGGCGCGCCCTCGCTCGCCGTCGGCATGGCCAGTATCTTCGCCTCCGCCTTCGGCGCCGGCCTGCTGGCCATGTGGTACCACTTCGCCATCATGTTCGAGGCGCTGTTCATCCTCACCACCCTGGACGCCGGCACGCGCGTCGCGCGCTTCATGCTGCAGGATATGCTCGGCAATCTCGTCCCCGCGCTGGGCCGTACCTCGTGGTACCCCGGCGTACTGTTCACCAGCGCGCTGGTGGTGATGGCCTGGGGCTATTTCCTCTACATGGGCACGCTCGATCCGCTCGGCGGCATCAACAGCCTGTGGCCGCTGTTCGGCATCTCCAATCAAATGCTCGCCGCCATCGCGCTGTGCGTGGCGACCACCATCCTGATCAAGTCGGGCAAGGTGCGCTACGTCTGGGTCACGGCCGTGCCGCTGACCTGGCTGGTGACCATCACCTCCACCGCCGCCTGGGAGAAGCTGTTCAGCCCCGAGCCACGCATCGGCTTCATCGCCCACGCCAACGAGCTCGCCACCCGGCTCGCCAGCGGCGCGATCCCGCCCGAGAAGGTCGCCCAGACGCAGCAGCTGATCTTCAACGACCGCCTGGACGCGGTGCTGACCATGCTGTTCCTGGTGCTCACCTGGGTGCTGGTGTTCGACACCCTGCGCGTTTCCCGCCGCGCCCTCGGCGGCCGCATCCACCCGCCGCTGTCCGAGGCGCCGCACGAACCGACCCGGCTGGTCGAGGGCTGGGTGCGGGACTGAGCCCATGCGCACTCTGAAACGCATCTGGAAGATCGTGCGCCGCCTGAGCGGCGACGACGCCTACGAGCGCTATCTGGAACACTGGCGGACCCGCCACGCCGCCGAGGGCGGCCAGCCGCTGTCGCGGCAGGCGTTCTTCAAGGCCGAGCAGGAGCGGAAGTGGAACGGCGTCCGCCGCTGCTGCTAGACGACACGGGCCGCAGCCGAATCCGGTCTTTCCCTCCACATGTTCGCACCGCTCCGGCCCGCGCCCCGGGGCGGCCGGACTTATTGCTTGCAAACCTGACCTGTTATGCCATTATACTTCCGGCCCGCATGCAGAAATGGATCTAGTGGGCTAATAAGACAGGGAAAGTCATAGCGCGTAATTCGCGATTTTCGATCGAAGGGGGAGTCCTCCCACAGGATCTGCCTGACAGGTGACCGGCTACGACCTTCAACGTGTGCGGCACCGGTTCACGCTATGGATAGCTGCCGGATTCGTCCTGACCCCGATCATCGGGCTGGGCGGCGCGCTGCTGTTCGGGCTGCTCGATGTCCCCACGCTGGCGGCGGCCGGGCGCGCGGGCATCCTGCCGGCGATGCTGGCCGTGCTGGCGGGCCTGTCGCTCATCCGTTTCCGCGCCTATCTCCAGCCGCTGCTGCAGTGGCTCGCCGGGCATCCGGACGGCGGCAGCGCGCCCACGCACCTCCACCGCCGGCTGGCACGCTTCAGCCGCGAATACTGGGGGCTGTTCCTGCTGTATGCGCTGGCGACGCCGGTGCTGCTGTTCGCGACCGCGGGCGGCGGTTTCGACCGGATCCCGACCGAACCCCTCATTCATATGGTGCTGCTGCAGCTGACGGCGGCCATCCTGGTGGGACTGCCCACCTACCTGATCGCCCTCGACCTGCTCGGCGAACTGGTCGCGCACATGGGCCTGCAGCAGGTGCAGGTCAGCCTCAAATCCAAGATCGTGCTGCTGGGCGGCCTGCTGCCGCTGCTGTCCTATTCGGCGCTCATGCAGTACCACTGGCTCCACGGCGGCGGGCTGGACGTCGAACTCGCCGGGCTGTGGGGCGCACTCGCCCTGGTCACCGGCCTGGTGACCTGGCTCGCCACCCGCAGCATGGCGCAGTCGCTGCGGCCCGTGCAGGAGATGCTGACGCGCACGGGCGCCTCCACGCGCGCCGAACTCGCGCACCTGCGGCCGCGCTCCACCGACGAGATCGGCTATCTCACCCAGACGCTGGGCCGGCTGTTCCGCCGCCTGGGCGACCAGGAATCGCACATGCGCGCGGTGGTCGACCACGCCGCCGAGGGCATCATCGTGGTCGACGAGCACGGCACGGTCGATACCTTCAACGCCGCCGCCGAACGCCTGTTCGGCTTCGCCGCGGTGGACATCCGCGGCAAGCCGCTGGCCTGGCTGCTGCCGGAGCTGCTGGACGCCGACGGACTGCCGAGGGTCGACGGCGGCGAGCACGAAATCGCGGCGCAGCACCGCAGCGGCCGGCCGCTGCAGGTCTCGGTGCGCGTCAGCGAAATGCACATCAGCGGCAATCCCATGTACACCTGCCTGGTCGCGGACATCACCCAGCGCAAGCAGGCCGAGGACAAGATGGTCAAGGCCGAGGCGCGCTACCGCGACCTGGTCGAGACCGCGCACGACCTGGTCTGGAGCGCCGACGCCGACGGCCACTGGACCTACCTGAACGGCGCCAGCCAGGCGATCTACGGCCGCTCGCCGCAGGAGATGGTCGGCCGGCACATCCAGGAATTCTGCGCACCGAGTCATGCCGAGAAGGACGCGCATGCCTTCCAGGCGATGCTCGCCGGGCAGGAGCTGGTGCAGTACGAGACCGTGCATCTGGACAGCCAGGGCCATCACCGGCACCTGAGCTTCAGCGCCAAGGCCCACCAGGATACCGCCGGCAACGTCCTGCACATCAGCGGCACGGCGCGTGACGTCACCGAACAGAAGGCCTTCCAGAAACAGCTCGCCTATCAGGCGGAGCACGATTCGCTCACCGGCCTGTTCAACCGCCACTACTTCCAGCAGGAGCTCGAGCGCACCGTGGCGCGGGTCGGGCGCAGCGGCGCCGACTGTGCGCTGTTCTATATCGATCTCGACCAGTTCAAGTACATCAACGACACCCTCGGCCATGCGGCCGGCGACCAGCTGCTGATCGAGATCAGCCTGCTGGTGTCCTCGCACGTGCGCGAGGGGGATCTCCTGGCGCGCTTCGGCGGCGACGAATTCACGCTGCTGATCTACAACGTCCGGACACAGGACATCGCCAAGGTCGCGGAGAACTTCAGGCTGCTGTTCGAGAACTACAAGTTCTTCTACGACAACAAGAGCTTCAACGTCACTTCCAGCATCGGCGCGGCGGCCATCGACGCCTCCGCCACATCCGCGGACGAAGTGCTGTCGCACGCCGATCTCGCCTGCAACATGGCCAAGGCGCAGGGCCGCAACCGCGTGCACCTCTACAATCCCGAGGACCGCGACAAGGCCGGCATGGCGGAGGACATGGGCTGGGCCGCACGGGTGCGCGAGATGCTCGAGCACGACCGCTTCCAGCTGGTCTACCAGCCGATCATGGCGGTCGCCAGCGGCGAGGTGCAGGACTACGAGGTGCTGGTGCGCATGGTCTGCGCCGACGGCGAGGTGATCCTGCCCGGCGGCTTCATGCCCGCCGCCGAACGCTTCGGCCTGATCCACAACGTGGATCGGTGGATCGTGCAGCGCGCCATCCATCAGCTGGCCCATCTGCGCGAACAGGGCACGCAGGTGCGCTTCTCCATCAATCTGTCCGGCAAGGCCTTCGAGGACGGCATCCTGCTGCCGACGATCCAGCGCCTGCTGAAGGAGACCGGCCTCGACCCGGCGCTGCTGACCTTCGAGATCACCGAGACGGCGGCCATCGCCAACCTCGGCGCCGCCACGCGCTTCATCGCCGCGCTCAAGGATATCGGCTGCCAGTTCGCGCTGGACGATTTCGGCTCCGGCTTCAGTTCCTTCACCTATCTGAAGCATCTGCCGGTCGACAAGCTCAAGATCGACGGCTCCTTCGTGCAGGGCATGGCCCAGGCCAGCGTCGACCAGGCCATGGTGCAGTCCATGAACCAGGTCGCTCACGCGCTCGGCAAGGTCACGATCGCCGAATACGTCGAGAGCGCGGAAACCCTGCAGCTTCTGAAGGAATACGGTGTCGATTTCGCCCAGGGCAACTTCATCGGCAGGCCGCGCGAAGCGCTGATCAATCTCGCGCCCAGCCTCACCCCCGGTCTCAGCCAGGGCGTCGCCGTGCTGACGCGCGCCGCCTCCGCCAGCAACGTCACACCCCTCAAGAGCGACGCCAAAGCCCGCGGCGAGCACTGACCGGTCGTCGCGATTGCGCAACATCCCCCGCAGCGAGAACCGGCGCACAGTTCGCGCGCCGGCGATTGTGTCCGCTCCGCGGGCGGCGCTAGTATGTTCGCCGCTGCGCGCGATGCACCGCAGCATTCACGGGACGACAAACACTGCGTATAAGGGAAGGAGCACGGACATGAAAAGACTGACTCTCACGGCGCTGGCCATGGCGCTGGGTTTCGGAGCGACGGGAAGTGCGCTGGCCGCCAACGGACTGTATGTCGGCGCCGGCGTCGGCCAGGCAAGCTACGACGTGTGCGGTGAGCTGGGTACCGGTCTCACGTCCTGCGACGACGAGGACACCGGCTGGAAGGTGTTCGGCGGGTACGACTTCAACGAGAACCTCGCGGTCGAAGCGGCCTGGGTCGATCTCGGCGAGGTCAGCGCATCTGTCGCCGGCGGCACGGCAACGGCCGAGGTCGATGGCATCGCCGTGGACCTGAAGGCGACGCTGCCGCTGAACGAGGCCTTCGGCATCTTCGGCAAGGTCGGCTTCATTTCCTGGGATGCGGAAGGCGGCGGTCTCGCCTCGGGCGTGGACGACGACGGCAACGACCTGACCTACGGCGTAGGCGCGGAGTACATGTTCAGCAGCCAGTTCGGCGTCCGCGGCGAGTGGGAGCGCTTCGACATCGACGACGAGGATGCGGACCTGCTGTCCATCGGCGCGGTGCTGAAGTTCTGAGCGGGCACTGGCCGATTCGTCGTTCCGGCGAACGGCGGATGAAGGCCCCTCCCGAGGGGCCTTCTCATTTCACACCGCCTCGAGATTCGCGTACGCCAGCACCAGCCATTTGGCCCCGGCGTCCATGAAATTCACCTGCACGCGTGCGTGCGAACCCTGGCCTTCGTAGTTGAGCACCACACCTTCGCCGAATTTGGCGTGACGCACGCGTTGCCCCAGCTGCAGCGCGCCGGCCGGTTCCGCCGGCACCGCCGCACGGCCGCGCGGCTCGGCGGCATAGAGCGGGCGCGACACCTGCACCTGCGGCCGCACCTCCTCGATCAGATGCGCGGGAATCTCGCGCAGGAAGCGCGACGGCAGCGCGTAGGATTCGGTGCCGTGCAGCCGCCGCCGTTCGGCGCAGCTCACCACCAGCTCGCGCCGCGCGCGCGTGATGCCGACGTAGCAGAGGCGGCGCTCCTCCTCGAGGCGGCCGGGCTCCTCCACCGACATCTGGTGCGGGAACAGCCCCTCCTCCAGCCCGACCAGGAACACCAGCGGAAACTCCAGGCCTTTGGCCGAGTGCAGCGTCATCAGCTGCACGCAGTCCTCCCAGGCATCCGCCTGGCCCTCGCCGGCCTCCAGCGCGGCGTGCGTGAGGAAGGCCGACAGCGGGTCCATCTCGATTTCGCTCTCGACGTCCTCCGGCTCCCACTGGCGCGCGGCGCTGACCAGTTCTTCGAGGTTCTCGATGCGCGCCTGGCCGCGCTCACCCTTCTCCTTGCGGTAGTGCTCGACCAGGCCGCCCGCCTGGATGGCCTGCTCGACCTGTTCATGCAGCTCCAGATCCTGGATGCCGGCGGCCAGCTCGTCCACCAGCCTGAGAAACTCCGCCAGTGCATTGACCGCGCGCGCCGGCAGGGCCTTCTCGTCGACGACGCGCTGCGCGGCGGCCGTCATGGGGATGGCGAACTGTTTGGCGTATTCGCGCACCGTCGCGACGGTGCGTTCGCCGATGCCGCGCGGCGGCTGGTTGACGATGCGCTCGAAGGAGGCGTCGTCGCTGCGGTTCGCGGCCAGGCGCAGGTAACCGAGCGCGTCCTTGATCTCGGCACGCTCGAAGAAGCGCAGGCCGCCATAGACCCGGTAGGGGATACCGCGCTGGATGAGCTGCTCCTCGAAGATGCGCGACTGGGCGTTGGAACGATAGAGAATGGCGCATTCGGCGCGCGCATGGCCGCGCTCGACGTGCCGGGCGATGCGGTCGACGACGAAGCGCGCCTCGTCGTATTCGTTGTAGGCCGTGTACAGCTGGATCGGCGCGCCCTCGGCGCCCTCGGTCCACAGGTTCTTGCCCATGCGCCCCTGGTTGTGGGCGATGAGCGCATTCGCGGCGGCGAGGATGGTCGCGGTGGAACGGTAGTTCTGCTCCAGGCGGATGACCTGCGTGCCGGGAAAATCCTCGGCGAAGCGCTGGATGTTCTCGATGCGCGCCCCGCGCCAGCCGTAGATCGACTGGTCGTCGTCACCGACGGCGAAGATGCGTCCGTGCGCCCCCGCCAGCAGCCGCAGCCAGGCATACTGGATACCGTTGGTGTCCTGGAACTCGTCGACCAGCACATGCTGGAAGCGCTGCTGGTAGTGGCGCAGCAGCTCCGGGTTCTTCAGCCACAGCTCGTGCGCGCGCAGCAGGATCTCCGGGAAATCCACCAGGCCGGTGCGCTGGCACACCTCTTCGTAGGCCTCGTAGACGCGGATCTGCTGCTTCAGGTACGGGTCGTCGTAGTGCTCGATGTGCTGCGGCCGCAGGCCTTCCTCTTTCCGGCCGTTGATGAACCACTGCATCTGCTTGGGCGGCCAGCGCGACTCGTCCAGCTCCAGCGTCCGCATGACCCGCTTGACCACCCGCAGCTGGTCGTCGGAATCCAGGATCTGGAAGGTCTGCGGCAGATTCGCCTCGCGCCAGTGAGCGCGCAGCAGCCGGTGCGCCAGACCGTGGAAGGTGCCCACCCACATGCCGCCGGCGGGCATGCCCAGCAGGGCCTCGGTGCGGTGGCGCATCTCGCTGGCGGCCTTGTTGGTGAAGGTCACCGCGAGGATGCCGTAGGGCGAGACCCGCTCGACCTGGATCAGCCAGGCGATGCGGTGCACCAGCACGCGGGTCTTGCCGCTGCCGGCGCCGGCCAGCACCAGGACCGGGCCGGCCGGTGCGGAGACCGCCTGGCGCTGGGCGTCGTTGAGCGGATCGAGGATGTGGGAGACGTCCATCGCGGCATTTTACCAGATGGCGCCGGCCGGCCGGCGCCGTGGTCCGGAGGGACGCGTCGATGGAAAATGCCGGCCCGTTGTAGCAAGCTGGGCCGGCGCGCGGGCGCTGTCCCGCGCCCCGACATCGAACACACGGAATTCGGCAGGTAACGCCCATGGAACACTTCGGCGACATCTTCGGCACCCTCGCCGTGCTCGGCCTGGCAGCCCTGGCGGCCGTCTGGTTTTTCGTGCCCTTCGCCATCTTCGGCACGAAATCCCGCATCGACGACCTCATCGAGGAACTGGAGCAGACGAACAAGCAACTGGCGGAGATCAAGGCGATCCTCAAGCACGAGCAATCGGATGAGGACATCCCCTCCATCCGCGCGACACGCTGACGGACCCTGCCGATGCCCCATCCGGAACGCCACCGCACCCACCGCGTGGGCTGGCTGCGCGCCGCGGTGCTGGGTGCGAACGACGGCATCGTCTCCACGGCGAGCCTCGTGGTCGGCGTCGCGGCAGCCGGCGCCGCGCACGGCGATGTGCTGATCGCCGGTATCGCCGGACTGGTCGCGGGCGCCATGTCCATGGCCGCAGGCGAATACGTGTCGGTGAGCTCGCAGGCCGACACGGAACGCGCCGATCTGGAGCGCGAACGCCGCGAACTGGAGACGGACGCGGGCCGCGAGCTCGACGAACTGACCGGCATCTACGTGGACCGCGGCCTGGACCCCGCGCTCGCCCGCCGGGTCGCCGAACAGCTCATGGCCAGGGATGCGCTGGCCGCGCACGCCCGCGACGAACTGGGGATCTCGCATACCGTCGCCGCGCGCCCGGTTCAGGCCGCGCTGACCTCCGCGGCCACCTTCGCCGCCGGGGCGGCCCTGCCGCTGCTGACGGCCGCGGCGGCGCCGCTCGCCTATCTGGGACTGTGGGTATCGGCAACATCCCTGGGGTTTCTGGCGCTGCTCGGCGCCCTGGCCGCACGCACCGGCGGCGCACCGCTCGTGGCCGGCGCGGCCCGCGTGGCCTTCTGGGGCGCGCTGGCCATGGGCCTGACGGCGGCCGTGGGTGCGCTGTTCGGGCAGATCGTCTGAATCCCAGTGACCGTTGCTTGCGGTGGTTTACACCTTTCGTCGACCGATTCCGGTAGCATTCCGCCCTCCTCATCGCACCCCGACAGGAGGCCCCGATGCAATTTTCCCGATGCTCGATCCTGGCCGTCGCACTCGCCGCCGCCCCCTCGTTCGCCATGGACGTGCTGGGCACCGAGTGGAAAGGCGCCGGTGAGTTCGGCTATGTCGCCACCTCGGGCAACACGGACACCCAAAGCCTGAGCGCGAAGATCAATCTGGCGCACGAACGCGCCAAGTGGCGCCACACGCTGAATCTGGAGGCGCTCAACAACTCCGATCGCGACGTCACGACCGCCGAGCGCTACGCCGGCAACTGGCAGACCGACTACAAGTTCACCGAATTCGACTACATCTTCGGCCGCCTGGCCTACGAGACCGACAAATTCAGCGGCTACGACTACCGCACCAGCGAAACGGTGGGTTACGGCCGGCGCGTGCTGAAGACGCCGAGCATGACGCTCGACCTCGAGGCGGGCGCCGGTGCGCGTCAGAGCCGGCTGGAGACGGACGGCACGGAGCACGAGACCATCGGGCGTCTCGCCGCCCGCTATGCCTGGCAGATCGGCCCCAACGCGAAGTTCACCGAAGACCTGTCGACGGAAATCGGCGCCGACGCCACCATCACCCGTTCGGTGACGGCACTGCAGACCGACATCATCGGCAATCTCGCCATGAAGCTTTCCTACACCGTCGAAAACACCTCCGAGGTGCCGCCTGGCGTCGAGAAGACCGACACCGAGACCATGGTGTCGCTGGTGTACAAGTTCTGAATGGGGTGAGGCGGACATAAGGGGGACAGACTTAAGTCTGTCCCCCTCACTCCTCACTCCTCACTCCTCACTCCTCACTCCTCACTCCTCACTCCTCACTCACGAACCCCCGCACCTGCGCGGCCGGCACGCCGCGGGCGGCGAGGTAACGGCGGGTCTCGGCCAGTACGCCGGCCGGTGCGGCGATGTAGAAATCGAAGGCAGCGACGTCGAAGTGCGGTTCGGCGATGGCGGCGAACACCCTGGCCTGGAGCGCGTGCGCCTCGGCGTCGTCGCCCAGGGCACGGGCATCCACGCGCTGGTGGGTGTAGTGGAAGTTCTCCAGGGCGTCGGCCCAGGCGCGGCAACGGTTGTGCATGTAGGGCAGCTCGCCGCGGGTATGCACGCGGAACAGGTGCAGCGATTCCGCGGTGTCCAGGGCCATGGCCTGCTCGATCAGGCTCTTGATGGGCGCGAAGCCGATGCCCCAGGCGACGAAGACGATGGACCGCAGGGATTCGCCGTCCAGCACGAAATCACCGGCAGGCCCTTCGACCGTCAGGATCTGATTGAAGCCGACGCCGTCGAACAGCCGGCGGGCGAAGGCGTCATCGTCCCGCGCGCGGATATGGAACTCCAGCCGGTGCTCGTCGCAGGGACAGCTGGCGATGGGATAGCACGCGCGCTGCCCGTCGTCGCCGACCAGCCATGCGGACTGGCCGGCCAGGAAGCGCAGGCGGGCGCCGTCGGCCGGGCGCAGCGACAGCAGCATCACGTCGTCTTCGATGCGTTCCATCGCCGCGGCTCTGGCGCTCAGCCGCTGGTGCTCGATGCTCGCCGGGTCGGTCGTCTCGACCACTTCCAGCCGTACATCGGTGACGGCCGTGTTGCAGCACATCAGGATATCGCCCGCCCTCTGTTCCGCCTCGCTGAGGCGATAGCGCTGCCGCCGCACCGGCTTGAGCGTCCCGCTGCGCAGCCGCGCCCGGCAGCGCCCGCAGCTGCCGTTGCTGCAGCCATAGTCCAGCGCCAGCCCGGCCCGCAGGCCGGCGTCGAGCAGATTGTCGTTGCCCTGCACGAAGAATTCATGGCCGCTCGGATGCAGGTGCACCTGCGCGGCCATGACGCGCAGCAGCATGTCCGTGGCGTACAGCTCGCCCTCGTCGTCGACGCCGCGCGCCAGGTTGCCCAGATTGGTGTCCAGCCAGTCGCGCAGTTCGGCGATGTCGTCCCGCGTCGGCCCCGTCTCCGCGGCGGCGAGCTTGCGCAGGTAGTCCTGCAGCTGCTGCATGAGGATGTCGTAGCGGCGCACCCGGTAGTTCGCCGTGCCCAGCTCGTGGCTGAGCGCCGCCACGCGCGTCGCCAGTACCTCGGCGTCGGGCAGCTGATCCTGATCGCGCACCACCCGGCTCAGTGCGCGTTCGATCAGGCGGTCGGCGCGCTCGATCATGGCGCTGTCCTCGACCTTGGTCTGCGGATAGACGCGCAGCAGCTCGGACAGGTCGAGCTGGCCCTCGAAGGTGGTGAGTTCGCCGTCGCGGATCTGCTGCTGCAGCGTGGTGCGCTTCACGCCGACCAGGCGGGCGGCGCGCGAGAGGGTGATGAGTCGTGCCATGGCGGGTTCTCCTGCTGCGCTGTCGGCGCGGCGCCGCGGTGCGAATAGTGTTAACAGGCCCTAAGGATAGCCGCGTCCGCGCGCGACCGGTCCGTGCGGCCCGAATTCGTGCCGCCCGCGCCGCAGGCGTTTGTAGTTGCGCACCATGATGATGGTCTTCAGCAGCGTGGCGCGGTCGATCGCCGGCACCGCCAGGCCGATGCGGATGGGGACGCCATGCGGCCCGGGCGCGCCGATGTCGAGATACTGCACCGGCGCCTCCTCGGTCGCGGCCAGGGCGACGAGTTCGGCATCCCAGACGACGTCCTCGCCCTCGAAGCGGCCGATGAAGCGCAGCCGCGCGCTGCGGCCGCCGAGCGTATCCTCACAGATGTAGTCGCCGCCCCGCGCCGCCAGCTCGGCGCGGAACGCCGCGAGTGCATCGTTCATTCCGGGGTCCTCGATGGTCACGGAACCACACGGAAATACAAAGCCCGCCGCATCCCCGCCTTCCGTGTGGTTCCGTGTGCTTCCGTGGCTGAAATGGTTTTGTCCGGAAATGCGTTCCGTGTTCTTCCGTGGCCAAAATCGGTTTTTGGGTTCATGGAGGCGCCGCTAGCCGGCGCGGATCAGCTTGGCGGACACCAGCGCCACCTGCATCGCATCGTTGTCGAGCACTTCCGGGAACATCGCATGGTTGTCCAGCAGTTTCGCCGGGTTGCGGCAGGCGGCCGCCTCCAGCCAGCGTCGCGTCGCGTTGGACAGGTTCTGATGCGCAAGCAGCGCCGGCGCGTGCCAGGCGTGATAGTCGTCGACCAGCGCCTGCGCGGCCGGGTCCGGCCAGCGGTCGGCGACCAGGAGTTCGGGGAAGGCCTCGCGCGGCAGATGGCGCGCGCGCAGGCGGTCGTCCACACGCAGGCCATCGTGACCGATGCCGCTGCCGTCGGGCAGGCGCTGGAACCACTGCAGCACCGGCAGCGGCCGCGCGGCGAGATTCACCTGGCGCTCGAGCACGTCCTGCGCGCGCGGCGGCGCAATGCCGGGCGCGCGCCGCTGAGCGGTCAGCACCTCTTCCAGGGCGGCGCAGCGGAAACCCGACGCGGTGGTCAGAAAAGGCTGCCAGGAAGGTACCTTCACCGCATCCATCTCCTCCAGCCGGCGCCGCGTCTTGATCAGCGCCAGCGGCAGCAGCGTCGTCTTGTCGAGCAGCCACAGCTCGATCTGGTCCTGCTGCGGAAACGGCAGGCGCGGCCGTTCGTTCAGCGCGCGCATCAGATGGTCGGCGGTGGCGGCGTCGCCGCCGGTGCGGTGGTTGGGGCTCTGCAGGCGGACGGTCCAGTGGCGCCCGTCGGTGGAATAGGCCCGCGCGGCGCCCACGTCCACCACCTGGATCATGCCCTGGTAGGGAGAGAAGCGGCGCAAGGCGTAATACGCGGCCTGCATGCGGGCATCTCCGGATGCACCGGCTACCCGTGCATGGCGTCGAGCCGCCGGTTGAGCTCGGCCATCAGGCGCCCCGCCGTCTCCTGCTCGGCGGCATCGAGGGCCTGCATCTGATCTTCGATGATGTCCAGCGCCTCCAGCAGCTTGGCGCGGGTATCCAACTGATCGAAGGTCCGGGAAAGTTCTTCCAGCCAGAGATTCATAAGTCACCCGCTGTCGAGTCGAACACAGGCCGCAGCGCTGGCCCGGCGCGATGCCGGCATCCCTGCGACTCCCGGCAGGTTCTTAGTCTTGCCCACTCCAGCCCCGTTCCGCAAGGGGTGTCAGGCGGGTGCGGCGACGCGTTCGGCCAGCGGGCGGAACTGCAGGCCGTAGAACATCTCCAGGTAGCGCCGGGTCTCGTCACGTTCGAGGTTGGTGACGTATTTCCAGAAACCGTAGATGCGCGACAGGGTCATCATGCGTTCGGCATACAGCTCCCAGGTGTAGCGGCTGCGCACCCGGGCGATACCGCCGTCCGACAGCAGCCGCCAGTAGGCCGGCTCGGCGGCGCTGCGCTCGAAGAACTGCGCAATGAGTTCCGCCGCGTCGTCGCCGTGGTTGGGATCGATGTGAAAACCCGATACGCCGTGTTCGATGATCTCCAGTGGCCCGCCGTAACGGGTCGCGAAGGTGGGCAGCCCGGAGATCATCGCTTCGACGACCGTCAGGCCGAAGGCCTCGAACAGCGCGGGCTGCACGAACGCGCCGCCGCGATCGGCGATGCAGCGGTAGAATTCACCCGCCAGCGGCTTGTCCAGGTGGCGCCCCAGCCAGCGCACCTGGCCGTCCAGTCCGTATCGATCCATGAGTTCGTGCATACGCGCGATCTGCTCCTGCTCCTCGCGGTCCGCGGAGCGCGCGGGATCGACGTGCCCGGCGACCACCAGCAGATTGGCGCGCTCGCGCAGCCGCTCGCTCCGGGCATACCACTCCACCAGGCCCGCGATGTTCTTGATGGCATCCAGACGGGCCATGCTGAACAGCAGGGGCTTGTCCCGATCCGCCAGCTCGCCGCGCGCGTCTTCCGCGGCACCGCCCCACAGCAGCGCGTCGATCTCGGGCTGCAGCGCCTGCAGGCGGCGCGCGTCCTCGCTGTAGGGAAAGAAGGTGTCGGCATCGGCACCGGGCGAGACGATGTTGAATTTGGGGTCGAAGATGTCGATGCCGTTGACCACGCGGTAGAGGCCCGGCAGGGTGAAGGCGCCATAGCTCTCGTACTGGCCGACGCTGTTGCGGTCGCCGGCGATCTCCTGATAGGTACTGGTGATGATGAAGTCCGCGGCGTTCATGGCGATCAGATCGGCGGTGAACTGTGCGGAGAAGTGGTAGTCGGCCTCGTTCTGGCGCCAGTACAGATCGGAGTACAGGTATTTGGTCTTCTCCAGCGCATGCGCGATGTTGCACTGGGTGACGCGCATCTCGTGCGCCAGCAGGCTGGCGACCAGGTTGCCGTCCGAATAGTTGCCTATGATCAGGTCCGGGCGCGCGCCGAGTTCGGCGAGGATCTCGCGGCCGGCGTCGGCGGCAAAGCGCTCCAGGTAGGGCCACACCTGGAAGCGTGATATCCAGGGGCCGACCACCTCGCCGCTGACGGTGCGGAACGGCACGCGCAGGATGCGCGCGTTGCGCGTGCCGGCGATCGCCTCGAGACGCTGATCGCAGGTCGTGCCGCGCGCCTCGGGAATCAGGCGCGTGACCACCAGGATCTGCGGTTCGATATCCAGGCCCTGCTCACTCAGGCGCCGGCGCATCTCCTTTTCCAGCGCACGCACCTGATCGAGGATGTAGACCACCTGGCCGCCGGTGTCGGGCAGGCCGAGCACGTTGGCCTGGCCGAAGAAGCCGTGCGGCGACAGGATCGCCAGGCTGAAGATCATGGGCACGCGTCCGAGAAAGGTCTCCAGGCTCTGCGGCGCCGGCGCCTCCAGGATATCCGACAGCAGGTGCAGCGTGTCGCGCATGCGCGATACGCTGCGCCCCCAGCCCGGCTCGAAGCCCATTTCCTGGAGCGCGTGGCAGACCTGCTCCCACCCGGCATCGGCCGGCTGATAGGAGAGATAATCGTCGGCGCGCCGCAGGGCGTAGCGCAGATCGGCGGTGCCGGCGACGCGGCTGTTCAGCATCAGCTGCTGGCCGGCGGCCTGGTGGACGCGCAGGAACTCCAGCAGGCCGTTGTCGTCGCGGTTGAGCTGCTCGAACAGACGGCTCGACAGGCGGCGGTTGAGAAACTCCATGCCGCGGCCGATGGAGCGCGATTCGCGCAGCTTGGGGAACTCGCGGTTGAACGGACCGAGATCGACCTCCAGCGTCCAGTCGGCGGCGTGATCGCGACCGTTCACCTGATGTTCCTTGAAGGCGAGGAATTCGCCGACCGGGATCTCGGTGTAATCCATGGTATCGAGATGGAAGCGCAGATAGACCCAGCGGGCGATGCTCGGGCGGATGGCCAGACACACCCAGGGCGCCTCGATCACCGCCTCCTGGGTGCGGGCGATGCTGTCGGCGAGCGCACCGTCGGCGGCGTAATCCTCGCCCGCCTGCGCGCAGAAATCCCGCAGACCGTCCCACAGGTCCGACTGCAGCAGGAATGGCCGGCCGAGCCGGCTGTAGTAGCGCAGCAGCATGAACACCCGTTCCCGGTGCCGCTGCAGATAGTCGCGCAGCCCTTCGATCACTCGGCCTCCTCTCCCGGTACGCGGATGCTGCCCAGGAAATCGTAGTGGTCCATGCCCTCGATGATGCCTGCGGCATGTTCACCCTGCGCGAAATGGATGCGGGGCTTGCCGCGCAGGCGTTCGATCTCGGGGCTGTAGTTGCCGACCACGACGCCCAGCGTATTGCCGGACAGCAGCTCCTCGTCGCTGCCGCAACTGCCGGCGACCAGCACCGCGTCGGGCAGTATGCCCCAGCGGCCGAGCACGTGCCGCAACGCCAGGCCTTTGGAGGCGCGCACCGGCAGCAGGTCCAGGAACATGTTGCGTGAGAACACGACGTTGGCGTGCAGATCCCGTTCGCGCAGATGGCGCACCAGCCGGCGCACGGGTGGCGCCTTGGCGGGGTCGATGAAGTAGCTCAGCTTGAAGGGATGCTGCTCCTTCTTCGGCTGGAGCTTCAGCCCGGGCAGGCCGCGCAGCGCGGCGCGCAGCCCTTTCAGATCCCAGCGGTAATCGATATGGCGGGCCCAGGCCTGGTCCTCGACCATCTTGTGGCCGTAGTGGATCTCGGCGCCGACGGAGGTGATGAGCAGGTCGGGGCGCGGCAGCCGGTGCCGCTCGATGAGCTGCAGGGCGTCGGCCAGCGAGCGCCCGGTGGCGATGCCGAAGCCGATGCGGTCGCGGTCGCGATGCGATTCGAGCAGCGCGCGAAAGGCGTCGAGGCCGGCTTCATCGCCCAGCAGCGTGTTGTCCAGCGCGCAGACGATCATGCGGTCGATGGTCGGCATGCGGCTGCGCCCGAAGTGCAGCTGGCGCCGGGCGAGGCGGCCGCCCTCGAGGCGGTCGAGCAGTTTGAGGTACTTCTGGACGTGCGCCTTCCAGGAGTAATGGCGGTCGACGCCGGCGATGCCGTTGCGCGCCCAGCGGTCCCAGTTGCCCGGCTCGGCGAGCATGCCCGCCAGCGCCCGTCCCATGGCGCGCGCATCGAGCGGATCGATGAGCCTGCCGTTGCGGCAGTTGCGCAGGATATCGCGCGGCCCGCCGTCGTGCGTCGCCAGCACCGGCAGGCCGCTGGCCGCCGCCTCGAGCAGCGTGAGTCCGAAGGGTTCGGTGAGCGCGGGATTGACGAACACGCCGCGGCTGCGCGCGGCGCAGCGGTAGAAGGCGGGCACGTCGTCGGCGGCGTGATGTTTGGGATAGGCCACGTGTCCATAGAGATCGTGGCGGTCGATGGCGAGCAGCAGGTCCGTCAGCACCGTGCGCGGTCCGCGGTCCATCTGTTCTATGTCGTCGCGGTTCCCCGCGACGATGACGAGGTTGGCGCGGTCGCGCAGCCCGGGCTGGGTGGCGTAGGCGTCGATCAGGGTCGCGATGTTCTTGCGCTCGTCGGCGCGCGACAGCGCCAGGATCTGCGGCCGCTCCGGATGGCGCAGAAAACGGCCCAGCGCCGCCTCCACGGCGGAATCGTCGTCATCGGGCGCGGGCGGATGGAAGCGCTCGAGGTCGGTGCCCGGCGGGATCACGTCCATGCGTCCCGGCTGATAGTTGGCGTACTTGGCGTACTGCTGTTCGACCTCCTGCTGGGTGCTGGCGATGACGCGCTGGGCGTGGTCCAGCGTCAGCTCTTCCGCCTCGATGCGCTGACTCATGTTGTACTGGGACTCGATCGCATCCTTGCGCTGACCCTGCGCGATCAGCCGGCGGCGCTTCTCGCGTCCCAGCGAGTGTCCGGTGTGGACCAGCGGCACGCCGAGCAATGCCGCCAGGCGGGTGCCCACGTAGCCGGCGTCGGCATAGTGGCTGTGGATGACGTCCGGCACGCGGCCGATGCGGCGCAGGTGCTGCAGGGCGTGATCGGTGAAGCTGTCGAGATAGGGCCAGAGCACCTCCTTGCGCAGATAGCGGCGCGGCCCGCAGGGCAGGCGCACGATGAAGGCGCGGTCGTCCAGCGGTTCCAGGGGTTCGGCATAGTCGGGCGAGACCTTGGGATCGATCACCCGGCGCGTCAGCACATCCACGCGCCAGACGTCCGGATGCCGCGCCAGCGCGCGCGCCAGCTCCACGACGTATTTGATCTGGCCGCCGGTGTCGGCATCGCGGCCCAGCTCGAGATCCCGGCCGCGCATCAGGCCGTGGATGCTGATGAGCACCAGGTAGCGTCCGTCGGCGCGATTCATGCCAAGAACCGCAGTGGCCGCGGAAACACGCGGAATAACAGGGAGGGGATCATACGTTTCATGCGACGAACCTCTTCACCCGCCAGGCGCAGGGCCAGGGCTTCACGACACCGTTTCATGTCGGTGCCCTCCGTGCGCTGCCGTGGCGGACTGAGTATTTTTCGGGTTCACAGCCCCCAGGCCTCCCGATACTCCTTATATAGCGCGGCATCCGCCGCCGTGGCGCCGCGCTGGCTGCAGATGCGCGCCGCGAAATCGAGCGAGCGCTCCAGGGAGGTCTGTGCATCCCAGCCGCGCAGCAGACCGAGGATGGTCACGGCGCTGAAGGCGTCGCCTGCACCGATGGTGTCGGCGAGCACCGGCACCGGCGGCGGCCGGCCGGAGACGATCCGGTCTTCCACGTAGCTCGCACCCGCCGCCCCGCAGGTGAGGATCACGCGCTCGATGCCGAGTTCGGCGCGCAGCCGCACGGCCGCCTCCAGTGCCGCGTCGCCGGGTGCGGCATCGGACGAAACGGGCCGCAGCGCGGCGATCTCGTCGTCGTTGAGCTTGAGCCAGCGCGCGCCGCGCATGAGGGCGTCGATCCGCGCCCGCTCCCACCAGGGGGCGCGCAGATTGATGTCGACGAAGGCCGGCGCGCCGCTGGCCTCGCGCAGGCCGGCGAGCGCGTCGCGCGCCGCCGGCGCGCGGGTGATGAGGCTGCCGTGATAGAGCAGGGCGGGCGCGATCGAGTGCGCCGCCGCCACGGCCGCCGCGCGGTCGATGTGGTCGTAGGCCTGGTCGGGCAGGATGTCGAAGCTGTGCAGCGTGCCGTCCAGCGTGATGCGCACGACACCGGTCGGCAGACGGCCGTCGCGCTGCAGGCCGCTGTCGTCCATGCCCCACTCGCCCATCGCGGCGCGCACGCGCGCCCCGCGGGCATCCTCGCCGATGCGGCTGACGAACAGCGGGCGGGCGCCGAAGCCCTGCAGATGCCAGGCGACGTTGAAGGGCGCGCCGCCCATGATCTCCTGGCCGTCGGGGAAGCAGTCGAACAGGACCTCCCCGAAGACCAGGGGGCGCGGCTGCGTAGAAGGACTCAGATGTTCCGCCATGCAGATCGACCCCGGGTCTGCGGCAGGCCGCGCCCCGGGGCTCCTCTGTGAAGGTGTGACGCCGTGGCCGGTATCCCGCGGCGCGCCGGCGGCGTCTCGACGACCGGGCGCCGCAGGAGATCAGCCTCAAGTCCGACAGGCTCCTAGACGGCCTCCCGCGCAAGGTGTTCGCGAAGCAGCTTGCGTGCGCTCGCGGACTGCAGATTCACCTCATCCGGGCGCTCGCCGCCGAGGTACTCGGTGAGGCTCACCATGGGTACCTTGCGGGTGTCGACCAGGGGATACATTTCGCAGGTCTCGCAGGCGCGCAGCTTCGGCTGGGTACCCGCCGGCACCTTGCCCACCGGCCGCTTGCGCAGCTTGCTGCAGTTGCTGGTGGCCATGTAGGCCTGCTGGGGAATGCAGTAGAACATCATGTCCTTGCTCATGGTTATTGTCTCCTGTGTCACATCTCGAAAATGAATCGTAAAAGGGGGACCTGTGCTCAGAGCCCGCCGGACATCGGCTGCAATGCCGCGTCGCGGTCGGCGCCTTCCATCCGGCCGATCAGCGCCGCCAGCGCCTGGCTCAGGCGCGCCAGATCGGCGTCCGGCAGCTGCGCCAGGGCGGCGGAGATCGCGCCCTGCACGGGTCGCGGCGCGCGCGCGACCAGCGCCTGGCCGGCCGCGCTGACGAAGACCTGCACGACGCGCTGATCGGGGCCGCCGCGACGGCGCTCGACCAGGCCCTTCTTCTCCAGCTTGTCGAGCAGATTGCTGGTGGTCGACTGGTGGAGCGACAGGGCCTGCGAGAGTTCCGACACGCGCAGCCCCGGCCGGTTGGTCAGCTCCCACAGCGCCCACAGCTGGGCGGCACTGACGCCGCACTGCTTCTCCACCCAGCGCGAATGTTCCTGCATGGCGCGGTAGACGATGCGCAGCTGCTGCACCACCGCGCGCGCCTGCCGGTCGCGCACCGTGTCCGCGGGAGCGGACGACGGGGACGGGGACGGGCCGGGGGATGCGGGATGCTCGACACTCATGGAGGGACGCGGACGCCGAAAAAGGATTTGCACAATACCATTTTTCGCCCTCCGCGTCCAATTACGCCTTACAACAATAACTTACGAAGCTGCCGGCGAGGCGTCGCCTACCGTCCGGCCGGCCGCGGTAGTTGCCTTGACGCACGTCATGTATGCTCGGGCGCGCGGCGGCGATGATGCGCTGACGCAGGCAGACGCGGCCGCCATTCCGCCCCCGGGAACCGAGCGGCCTGCGCCGCACGCAGCGGCCGACGGGCCGTACTGAAATTCGAGGAGGACCGTATGCAACTCCAGGAAGGTCAGATCTACGCAGGCACCCTGTCCATCTCCGGCGGCGACGGTCCCTTCCGACGCTGGATCGTGGTGGCCCCCTTCGGCAAGACCCACATCCACAGCATCGACGATCCGCTGGACCTGCACTGCTGGCCGGCGAGCCTGATCGAGCCGGGCATCGAGAGCGGCCGGCTGCGCTATGTCGACACTGTCGCCGACCATCCCGCCCTGCGGGTGCAACGCCTCAAAGAGACGCTGGGCGTGCGCGACGCCCACCTCAGCATCGACGAACGCCAGCTGGAGCGCCTGCTCGACGCCCTGCGTGCGACCGTGAACGCCGGGCAGGACACCGCGCCCTATCTGGCCGGCGAGATCCTCGGCGCCGTCGCGCGCAGCGCTCCGCTGCTGGAGCGCGAGACCGTCATCACCGACACCGTGCACGCGATCCTCGCCGGCCGGGAACGCATCACGCCGCCCGGCAGCACGGATCAGCCGGCGGGAATGCCGGGGCGGCCGGCGGGCTGAGACGCCGCGCCGGCGCGGGGACTTGCCGGAACCGGGAATCCGGCGCTCAGACGTACATGGGCTGCCGATCGAGCAGCCGCAGCCAGCCGCGCGCGATGCGGTAGATCAGCCAGACCGTGACCGCGACCAGCACGCCGAACCCGATCGGCGCCCCGATCATGGTCAGTATCAGCAGCAGGGCGACCACCAGCCACAGCAGCGCGAACCAGAAGGTTCGGATCTGCCAGCGGTAGTGCGATTCGGCCCAGGTGCCGCGGGCATCGCCGCGCTTCACGTAATTCATCACCACCGCGACGATCGAGGGCACGCTGCCCACGAAACTGCCGATCACGGTGGCGGCCCCGGCGAAACCGAGCAGAATGGCGACGGCGTGCAGCGCGTAGACCAGGTGCGCGACCGTCCGCACCGAGGGCATGGGTTCGGCGCCGGGGGGCGCGGTGAGTTCGGGCATGATCGGGGCTCGCTGCTGGAATCGGACTCCAGAATACCCGAAACGCCGCGCGGCCGGCACCGCGCTCCCGTCCGGTGCGAACGGGTCCGGACAGCCGCGGTTTTTCAGTTTGAGTTAAGCCGGCACCGTTAGCCTGTCCGGCACATCCGTCAACAGAGGCGCATAGCCATGGCAGAACCCGCAACCACGACCTACCGCGTATGGGACCGCTCCGTGCGCATTTTCCACTGGGTCAACTTCACGACCGTACTGCTGCTGCTGGCCATCGGCCTGATCATCTACAACGGCAAGGCGCTGGGCGTCTCGGCCGAGGCCAAGGTCTTTCTGAAGAGCTTCCACGTCTGGGTGGGCTATGTGATGGCCCTCAACCTCCTGTGGCGCTTCGTCTGGGGCTTCGCCGGCAGCCGCTACGCCCGCTGGGGCGCGGTCCTGCCCTTCGGTCCCGGCTATTTCGGCGAGCTGGGCGCCTATCTGCGCAGCCTGGGAGGCGGCGAGCCGCGTCGCTACCTGGGCCACAACCCGCTCGGCCGGCTGATGGTGCTGGTGCTGTTCGTGCTGCTGGCCACGCAGGCCGTGACCGGCCTGGTGCTGGCCGGGACCGATATATACTACCCGCCGCTCGGCAGCTGGATCGCCGGCTGGGTGGCCGCGCCCGGCGTGGATCCGGCGACGCTGGTCCCCGGCAGCAAGGACATGGTGGACCCGACGGCCTGGGAGGCGATGCGCGCGTTCCGCAAGCCCTACATCGAGATCCACGAGATCGTCTTCTACGTGCTGAGCGGCGCGGCGGTGCTGCACATCCTCGCCGTCGTGGTGGGAGAGATCAAGGAGCGCAGCGGCCTGGTGTCGGCCATGATCCACGGCTACAAGACGCCCGACCGCAAGCCGGCGGATCTGCCCGGACAGGAATAGCCGCCAGCGGGCCGCGCCGCCCCTCGGCAGCGCGGCCCGCACTTGTGCCTACAGCGAGAACATCGCCTCCAGATCGTGGCGCGAATAGGCCTTGAAGGCCAGCAGCGTCTCGGTCTTCTCGATGCCGTCGATCTTCAGCAGATGCCCGGTCACGAGCTCCGCCAGCGCATCGGTGTTCTCCACCCGCACGATCGCGATCAGATCGTAATTGCCGCTGACCGAATACACCTCGGAGATCTCCCGCATGCCGGCCAGCCGCTCGGCGAGCTCGTTCACCTTGTGGCGTTCGACGTTGATGAGGATGATGGCGGTGACCATGGCTGAACCTCCTTGACGCATCATAGCAGCGAATCGATCGCGCTCCAGTTCCTGTCCTTCACCATCACGAACAAACACCTGCCGTTGCTCATGGTGGCCCACAACTCTCCGACCCTGCGATCCATTTTGACCTTTGGATTCTCCCAGTCATTTGCCGCCTCGTATTCGACGATCAGAGTCGCGTCACCGACAAGCTTTTACGAATGAGGGACAACCGAGTCCCGCTGCCCAAAGCCGGTTTGTGTATCACGAGGCCCGATCCGTGATACACAAACTGAATTGCGTATCATCCGTGATACGCTCCGGGCGAGACAGGCCCGCCAGCCACTAGCCGGGCTCACCCTGAGAACGGCCCCAACGGCTCCTGGCCGGCATCCGTTGGGCATTTCTTACCGCATCAGGAGGATTATCAACCGGATTCCTACCCGATGCTTTCCAGCCTTTTCTGAAGATCATCTGGCGCTACGAAGAATTGTTTTTTCCGGCCTGATATTCGCTTCAGCAGGAGCCCTTTTCCCTCAAGCTCCAACAAATCTGCGCGCGCCGTGGCATAGGCGACGTTATTGCTTTCCTGATGCGAGGCAATGGTGTATTCGGCGCCGGGATGACGTGTGGCATGGCTCAACAACGCCAGCTGCCTGTGATTGAACGAGGAGACGTTCTTCAAGCGCTTTTCGGTCTCGGTAACCTCTGCCGCTTTCCTCTCCAGGTATTTGTACAGGTCATCGATCGCGCGCAGCATCACCTGCAATTGGTAGATGATGAAGTACGTTGCATCATTATCATCCGTCTCTGTATACAGGTATGATTTGGCATATTTTGCCGGCGCATCTTTCAGGATTCGCGAAATGGATACATATTCGAACAACCAGTAACCCTTGGACAACATCGCCCAGTAAAACAAGGTACGAGCTGTTCGCCCGTTGCCATCGACAAACGGATGGTCGTAAGCCAGCCAGAAGTGCAAAATTATCGATCTGATTATGGGATGCACAAAGGTTTGGCCGTCACTCTCCCCATTCGCAAAATCACACATCATTTCCAGTCGTTGTGGCAGCTGATCCGCCGGCGGCGGCGCATGGAGAATATTCTGCGTCGCGTTGTCGGCCACATGAACGCGCTGCTCGTCTGGGCGTTGCAGACGACCCGCGGCAGAAGGATCTTCCAGGGTATCCAAGGTCAGGATCTTATGCAGCTCAAGCACCGACTCGGGCGTGAGCTTCCTGGTGGTCATTCCGCGGATGTTCTTTATTGCCTTGTAGTTGTTCAGAATCATCTGCTCGCTGTTATCTCTTGGCTTGCGCCCCGACCTGAGCATATCGGCCGCCACTTCTCGCGTCGTTGAAGCGCCTTCCAGCTGGCTGGAGGTAATGGCCTCTTCCATGAGTGAGTTAACGATATAGCGGTCGCGCGTCTCCTTATTCGTTATTTGCTCCGGCAGCTCGAGACGCCCCCCCGCTTTACTGTCGATGTGATGAAGCATTTCGAGCACGCAGTCAGGCATTGCGTAACGGAAGGGTCTGCCCGACGCATCCGTCAGAGGCAGCTCCCTGAAGAGCGGGGACCTGGCCAGCTTGATCCCAAGCCACCACTCTTCGTGGTTCATGCCCTGGGGCGGATCTCGATGCCGCAGCTGATCCCAGTGCATGTAGTCCCCAGACACAGTCGGCTTTATCCCCAGGCCGAGAATCTTGGGCAAACTGCCCGCATAGGCACTCAGCAAGGCATCGAGCCGCTTTGGCTGTAGGGGTGCTTTCATGGATTGCCCCGAGCTTCTTCCAATTATCAGTTTGTCGAATTCTGATAATTAGAATGCTCGATTTATTATCAATTCGTCAAATATTAATAATCCAGCCCCATTCCTTATCGCACTATCGCTCGCCCTGAGTATGCGACCCCCGGGATCGACTCCCCGGGCACACCTTGCCGCCAATCCTGAAAATTAGTAACTATCGGAAATACATTGAAAAATATTTATAAATTTCTATAACTTCTTACCATGCCGCCCTGGATCACCGTTCTTGTTCTATCAATTCCAATATTTTTAATAATAAGTGATAGGCCAATTGATAAGTTGATTCGGGCACAAACACGATTTCTCTTGAGTGGAGCTCACTCCACCGTCACGCTCTTGGCCAGATTCCGCGGCTGGTCCACGTCCGTGCCCTTGAGCACCGCGACGTGGTAGGCGAGCAGCTGCAGCGGCACGGTGAACACGATCGGGGCGATGCAGTCGTCGGTGGGTGCGACCGGCAGGACGGTGGTGCCGGGACCTGCGGCGACGCCGGATTCCTCGTCGGCGAACACGAACAGCTCGCCGCCGCGGGCGCTGACTTCCTGCAGGTTGGACTTGAGCTTCTCCAGCAGATCGTTGTTCGGCGCCACCGCGATCACCGGCATGTCGGCGTCGACCAGGGCGAGCGGACCGTGCTTGAGTTCACCGGCGGGGTAGGCCTCGGCGTGGATGTAGGAGATCTCCTTGAGCTTCAGCGCGCCCTCCATCGCCACCGGATACTGCGCGCCGCGGCCCAGGAACAGCGCATGGTGCTTGTCGGCGAAGCGTTCGGCGAGTTCGGTGATCTGCGGATCGAGCTGCAGCGCGTGCTCGATCCTGCCCGGCAGGGAGATGAGCTGCTGCACCATCTTCGCCTCCTGCTCCGCGTCGATGCCGTGCCGGCGGCCGAGGGCGATGACCAGCAGCATCAGGGACACGAGCTGGGTGGTGAAGGCCTTGGTCGAGGCGACGCCGATCTCGGGGCCGGCGCGGGTCATCAGCACCAGTTCGGACTCGCGCACCAGTGAGCTCTCGGGCACGTTGCAGATCGCCAGCGAATGGCCGAAGCCGAGGCGCTTCGCTTCCTGCAGACCGGCGAGCGTGTCGGCGGTCTCGCCGGATTGCGAGAGCGTGACGATCAGCGAATTCTTGCGCACCACCGGGCGGCGGTAGCGGAATTCGCTGGCGACCTCGACGCTGCACGGCAGCCCGGCGATGGATTCCAGCCAGTAGCGGCCGACCATGCCGGCGTGGAAACTCGTGCCGCAGGCGATGATGTGCACGCCCTGCACCTGATCGAAGATGCGTGCCGCGTCCGGCCCGAAGCTCTGTTCCAGCACGCGGCCCTCGGCGATGCGGCCCTCCAGGCAGTCGGCGACGGCGCGCGGCTGCTCGAAGATCTCCTTGAGCATGTAGTGGCGGTACTCGCCGCGCTCGACGGCGTCGGCGGTGAGTTCGGACATGCGCTCCGTGCGCTGCGCGGGCACGCCGTCGCGGTCGAACACCTGGATGGCGTCGGTGGTGAGAGCCGCGATGTCGCCATCCTCCAGGAACATGAACCGCTGCGTCACGGGCAGCAGCGCCGCGACATCGGAGGCGATGAAGTTTTCGCCGATCCCCAGGCCGATCACCAGCGGGCTGCCGCGGCGCGCGACCACGAGCCGCCCGGGCTCGGTCTTCGACACCACACCCAGCGCATAGGCGCCGCGCAGCTCGGCGATGGTGGCCTGCACGGCGGCGAGCAGATCCTTGCCCTGCTCGATATATGAATAGATCTGGTGGACGATCACCTCGGTGTCGGTTTCCGAGCTGAAATGGTATCCCTGTTCGCGCTGGCGTGCGCGCAGCTCCTCGTGATTCTCGATGATGCCGTTGTGCACGACGGCGACGGTATCGCGGCAGATGTGCGGATGTGCGTTGGCGACCGTGGGCCTGCCGTGCGTCGCCCAGCGGGTGTGGGCCACGCCCAGGGTTCCCGGCAGCGGCGTCTGCTGCAGCAGCTCGGCGAGCTGGCTCACTTTACCGGTCGCGCGGATGCGCGCGAGGGCGCCATCGGGACCGACCACGACCATCCCCGCCGAATCGTAACCGCGGTATTCCAGCCGCCGCAGCCCTTCGAGCAGGATGGGCGCCACATCACGCTGAGCGATCGCACCGACGATACCGCACATGGTTGTCTACCTTTCTAAGATCGTAATGGCCACGGAAGCACACGGAATGACACGGACAAACCCCTATTACCGGCTTTGTATGACTTGCCCCGTGGGATGGCGGCGATCCGTACCATGTCTTATCCGGAAATTCCGTGTTGTTCCGTGTGCTTCCGTGGCAAATGAATGTTATGTCGGTTTCTTCTTCACCGGCCGCTTCCAGCCCGGGCGGGTTTCCTGCTTGGCGCGGCTGTAGGTGAGTTCGCCGGGCGGTGCGTCGCGGGTGAGGGTCGTGCCCGCGCCCAGGGTGGCGCCCGCGCCGACCTTCACGGGCGCGACCAGCTGCGTGTCCGAGCCGATGAAGGCGTCGTCCTCGATGACGGTGCGGTGCTTGTTGGCGCCGTCGTAGTTGCAGGTGATGGTCCCGGCGCCGACGTTCACGCGCTTGCCGATGCTGGTGTCGCCGATGTAGCTCAGGTGATTCACCTTGGAGCCGGCATCGATGTCCGATTTCTTGATCTCGACGAAGTTGCCGATGTGCACGTCGTCAGCCAGGCGCGTCTCCGGCCGGATACGCGCGAACGGACCGATGCGCGCATTGCCGCCGATGACGGCGTCCTCGATGACGCAATGCGCCTGCACGATGGTGTCCGGACCGATCTCCGCATTGCGGATCACGCAGCCGGGACCGATGCGCACGCGGTCGCCCAGCCTCACCGTGCCTTCGAGGATCACGTTCACATCGAGAGCCACATCCTGGCCATGCTCCAGGCGGCCGCGCAGGTCGAAGCGCGCCGGATCGTGCAGGGTGACGCCCGCCAGCATCAGACGCTGCGCCTCCCGGCGCTGGTATTCGCGTTCGAGCTCGGCGAGCTGGGCGCGGTTGTTGACGCCGAGGATCTCCGCCGGCGAGTCGGGTGCGACGGTCTCGATGGTCACGCCCTCGGCAGCGGCCTGCGCGATGACGTCGGTCAGGTAGTATTCGCCCTGGGCGTTGTCGTTGCCGAGCCGTGCGACCCAGCGCTTGAGGGGCGCGGCGTCGACGGCGAGGAAGCCGGTGTTGATTTCGCGGATGCGCAGCTGCTCGGCCGTCGCGTCCTTCTGTTCGACGATGCCGGTGACACGCCGGGCCGCATCGCGCAGGATGCGGCCGTAGCCGGTGGGATCGGCGAGCTCGGCGGTCAGCAGACCGAAGCGGCCGCCCTCGGCGGCATCAAGCAGGCGAAGCAGGGTGTCGGCGCCGATCAGGGGCACGTCGCCGTAGAGCACCAGCACGCGGTCGCCGTCGGCGACGGCCGGCAGCGCCTGGGCGACGGCGTGGCCGGTGCCGAGCTGCTCGGCCTGCTCCACCCAGGTGACCCGGCGCGCGGCCAGGCGCTCGCGCACCTGTTCGCCGCCGTGGCCGTAGACCACGTGGACGGACCCGGCGCCGAGTGTCTCGGCGGCATCGATGACGTGTTCCAGCAGCGGCCGGCCGGCCAGCGGGTGCAGCACCTTGGGCAGGGCGGAGCGCATGCGCGTGCCCTGGCCCGCGGCGAGGATGATGATGCTCAGCGGCATGGTGGTCGCCTGTCTCCCATCGGCTGATCGTGGTTCCATGCGGGGCGGTGTGCCGTGCCGGTCTGGTCGGCCGCGGCCCGGACTGGCCGGGCGGCGGCACGGGTGCCGGTTCGGGAGGGGATCATACCACGGGTGGTTCCGGCGGCCGCAGGGATGCCCGGCACCAGTGCCTGTAGGCCGGGGCTGACCGGATCAGTGCAGCCCGCCGGTGGCCTGGCGGATCTCGTCGGGTGTGGCGTCGCGCACCGCCTCGACCCGCACCTCGAAGTGCACGGTCTTGCCGGCGAAGGGATGGTTGCAGTCGACGGTGAGCCTGCCGTCGGCGATGCGTGTGACGACGAAGGTGCGGGTCTCGCCGGCCTCGTTCTGCATCTCGACTTCGGCGCCGAGACGGCGGAACTCCGGCGGGACGTTGTCGATGTCATCGGTGAAGGTGAGATCGGGATCGTGCTCCCCGAAGCCTTCGTCCGGGGTCAGCGTCACCTTCACCTCGTCGCCCGCGGCCTTGCCTTCCAGGGCGCGCTCGACCTTCTCGAACAGATCGCTGTAGCCGCCGTGCAGATAGCTCACGGGCAGGTCGTTCTGCTCCAGCACGTCGCCGGCATCGTCCAGGATGCGGTAGGTGAGCGTGACGAGCTTGTTGCGGGCGATGCGTTGGTCGGTCATTTTGGGTGAGGAGTAAAGATCTTTGCCACGGAATCCACGGAACAACACGGAAGGATGATCATGGTAACGGACGTGCAGACGATACAACCACCAGGAACCGGGCTGCCGACGTCACCGCTTTCGTGCCTTTTCGCAATCGACTTTCCGCGTCGTTCCGTGGATTCCGTGGCCATATTGGGTTTTGCCGCCACGCCTCACAGGGATTTCAGCTACGGCCCTTGCGCATCTTCTGGATGGTGCGCAGCTGCGCGACGGCCTCGGCCAGTTCGGCCTGCGCCTTGGCGTAGTCGATGTCGGCCTTGTTGTCGGCCAGCAGCTTCTCCGCGCGTTCCTTGGCCGCCAGGGCCGCGGCCTCGTCGAGGTCCTTGGCGCGCAGGGCGGTGTCGGACAGTACCGTCACCACGTGCGGCTGCACTTCCAGCATGCCGCCGGAGACGTAGAAGGTCTGTTCCTTGCCGTCGTCGGTCTGCACGCGGACCTCGCCGGGCTTGAGGCGGGTGAGCATCGGCGTGTGGCGCGGCGCGATGCCGACCTCGCCCATCTCGGCGGGCGCGAACACCATGGTCGCGGATCCGGAGAAGATCGCGGCCTCGGCGCTGACGATGTCGACGTGAATGGTCATGGCCATATGATAAATCCAGGTGCTAGGTTCTAGGGACTAGGGACTAGGGAAACCCATATGCCCTGCAGCCTAGAACCTGATCCGTAATTTTACAGTTGCTTCGGCCGCCGATGTGGGGCGGCCGGGAATCTGGTGCCATTTCGAGTTCCGTCGGGCCAGACTCTGTTTTCCTCGGCCCTGGAACCTTGTCCCTAGCACCTGCCTTACAAAGTCTTCGCCTTCTCGACCGCCTCTTCGATGGTGCCGACCATGTAGAAGGCCTGCTCCGGAAGGTGGTCGTATTCGCCGTTGACGATGCCCTGGAAGCCGCGGATGGTGTCCTTCAGCGAGCAGTACTTGCCGGGCGCGCCGGTGAAGGCCTCGGCCACGAAGAACGGCTGCGACAGGAAGCGCTGGATCTTGCGGGCGCGGCCGACGACGCGCTTGTCGTCCTCGGACAGCTCGTCCATGCCGAGAATCGCGATGATGTCCTTCAGCTCCTTGTAGCGCTGCAGGGTACCCTGCACGGCGCGCGCGGTGTCGTAGTGCTCGTTGCCGACGACCAGCGGGTCGAGGATTCGCGAGGTGGAATCCAGCGGGTCCACGGCCGGGTAGATGCCCAGCTCGGCGATGTTGCGCGACAGCACCAGGGTGGCGTCCAGGTGCGCGAAGGTGGTGGCCGGCGACGGGTCGGTCAGGTCGTCGGCGGGCACGTACACCGCCTGGATGGAGGTGATGGACCCGGTCTTGGTGGAGGTGATGCGCTCCTGCAGGGCGCCCATCTCCTCGGCCAGGGTCGGCTGGTAACCCACCGCCGACGGCATGCGGCCGAGCAGCGCGGACACCTCGGTGCCGGCCAGG
>JAJJPM010000004.1:0-30859 GCA_032907525.1 Gammaproteobacteria bacterium | reverse complement strand
TTCGCCGTCAACGCGGCCTGCGTCGCGGCGCGCACGCCGCTGGTCTCCGGCGCGGCCATCCGCATGGAGGGTCAGGTCGCCGTGTTCCGCGCCGACCAGCCCGACAGCCCCTGCTACCGCTGCCTCTACCGCGAGGGCACGGAGACCGAACAGACCTGCGCCGAAAACGGCGTGCTGGCGCCGATCGTCGGCATCGTCGGCAGCCTGCAGGCGCTGGAGGCGATCAAGGTGCTCACCGGCATCGGCGAGACGCTGTGCGGACGCCTGCTGGTGATCGACGGCAGGAATCTGGACATCCGCGCCCTGCGCCTGCACCGCGATCCCGGCTGCCCCGTGTGCGGCGACCGCCCCGCCGCCTGAACGCCCCACTCCTCTGGCGCGGCGACATGGGCTAAGCTGGCTGCCGGCCTTCCACCCACAACCACAATGCGAAGGAGCGCCGTCACACCGCCATGGCATCGCTCGACACCCTGACCGCCCTGCTGCCCCTCGACACCGCCGTGCCCCTGCTCGCCGCGCTCGCCACCGGCGGACTCATCGGCCTGGAGCGCACCGCACATGGCCGGCCCGCCGGCTTCCGCACCCACGCGCTGGTGTGCGTCGCCTCCAGCCTGCTGATGCTGGTCACCACGCATCAGGTGAATCTCATGGCCGACGTCCCGCTCGAGACCATCCGCATCGACCCGACGCGCATGGCCCAGGGCATCATGACCGGCATCGGCTTTCTCGGTGCCGGCGTGGTGATGAAGGAGGGCCTGAACATCCGCGGCCTGACGACGGCGGCATCGATCTGGATGACGGCGGCGATCGGCATCCTGCTGGGACTGACATTCTACGCGCCTGCCCTGTTCGCGGCGCTGATCAGCCTGATGGTGCTGTCGCTGTTCCGCTGGATCGAGGGCGCACTGCCGGCGCTGCACTACGGCCAGCTCACGGTGCGCTTCGCGCACGACAGCATCATGCCGCAGCCGGCACTGCAGGAACTGATCGTGCAGCACGGCATCACCACCGCCAATCCGAGCTATGCGCTGAAGGACAACAGCGAGACATTCGAGTACGTGATGGTCATCCGCACCCGCAACCGGGACAACTACCGCCGGCTGGCGGAGTCGCTGGCCGACCTGGCGCAGGTGCGGGAGTTCGCCATCACGCCGACCGGCGACTGACACCGTGCCGGGACGATTCTCTGCATCGCGCCCGGCTCAGGACGCGGCCGCCAGCCGGTCCGCCCACTGCGGGTGGAAATAGGCCAGTCCCTCGAGCACGCCGGCGGCGTAGTTGCCGTTCATGCCGAGAAAGCCGCCGCGGGCGACGTACAGGCGGTCGGCGTGACCGGCCTCCTGCGCCGCCCATTCCGCCTCCTCGCGCACTTCGGGGATCGCATTCGCCACCAGCACTGCGGGAATGCCGCTGGTCAGCACCGGCAGATCGTTGCCGGAATCGCCGGCGAACAGCGTGTGCGTCTCGTCCACGCCCAGTTCCGCCATCAGGAAGCGCACCGCGCCGAGCTTGGTCGCGGAGGCGGGCAGCACGTCCAGCAATCCGGTCGCCGTGGTCTCGTCGACGCTCCACACCAGACTCGCGCGCAGACCGCGAGCCTGCAGACGCCGATGCATGTCGGCGAGCAGCGCCGCGTGGTCGAGCGCCGGATCGGCGTAGTAGCTGAGCTTGAAGCGGCTCTGCTTCTCGGGTTCCTGCAGCGCGATGGATTCGATGTCGGCGAACAGGCGCGCGAGATCGTCCGCCGAATGGCCCGGCCAGTCCGCAGCGATGTGCTGCGACCATTGCGTCCACAACCGCCACTCCCCGCCGACCGCCCGGTAGATGCTCGTGCCCACGTCGCCGACCGCGAACTGCGGCCGTGGCAGATCGTACTCGGCGATCGCCTGCTCGATCAGCGCCAGATGCCGCCCGCTGACATAGGCGAGCGTCATGCCGGGATGCGCGGCCAGGCGCCGCAGCAGCGGCCGTGCCTGCGGCGATTCCGGCTGCAGCCCGTTGGGCAGCAGAGTGCGGTCGAGATCGGAGCAGAGGAGCAGGCGTTCGGACATGCTAGGCGAGACTCAGGGTTTCGAGGACCGCATCCACCGTGTCGTCCTCCAGGCCCTCGTCCGCCAGGGGGCAATGGTAGGTGACGTACAGCATCACGGTACCCGCGCGCAGATACCACTCGCGCCAGTAGTGGTCGTCGTCGCCGTAGCTCAGCTCCAGCCCGTCGAAGTCGCCGTATTCGACCTCCTCCGGCTCCGCGCCCGCCTCGAGATGCTCGGCCGCCATGTAGTCCAGGAATTCGTCGTCGACCTCCTCGTCCCGCTCGATCGCGCTGATCCGCAGCGTGCCGCTGCCATCCGGATGGAACAGCGAGATGCCTTCCTCATCCTCATCCTCTTCCTCCTCCCATTCGTCGGGAAGGTTGATGGTCCAGAGCGGCGTTCGGAGTGTTCTCATGGCGAGCATCCTGGAATCTTCGGGGGCGGTGCGGCGTCGGAACGGCCACCGCCGGCAGTTCGACCTGAAAAACCCATCTCAGCCACGGAAGCACACGGAAACAAGATAAGGGGACAGACTTAAGTCTGTCCCCCTAGACGCCGGTTGTCGTGTTTCACCATATGACCGCACGGGGCTCCGGGTCTGTGCGTTGGTTTTTCTCCTGTGTCTTTCCGTGTGCTTCCGCGGCCAATACGGTTTCGGGTTCGAGGATCCCGATCCCGGCGTCCGTGGAAACGATGGCGGGTTCAGTGCCGTGTCGGCGGCACCGCCGGCTGGTGTTCCGATGCCGCGAACAGCTTCTCCACATCCACCGGGTCGAAGACGTAGTTCTGGTTGCAGAACTCGCAGTCGACGCTGACGCGCCCCTGTTCGGCGATGATGCTCTGCACCTCGTCGTAGCCCAGGCTGCGCAGCACGGTCTCGATGCGTTCGCGCGTGCAGGTGCAGCGGAAGCTGACCGGCTCGGGCTCGAAGACCCGCACATCCTCCTCGTGAAACAGGCGATGCAGCACGTCGCGCTGCGGCAGCTCCAGCAGTTCCTGATCGGTGAGGGTGTCGGCGAGCTGCACCGTACGATTCCAGGCGTCCGCATCCTCGGTGTCGCCGGGCAGCGCCTGCAGCAGCATGCCTGCCGCGCGCGTGTCGCCGGCTGCCAGCCACAGGCGCGTGGCGAGCTGCTCGGAGCGCTCGAAATAGTCGCGGAAGGCGTGCGCCAGATTTTCCTCGGTCTCGAGCGCGACGATGCCCTGATAGCGCTCGCGGTCGCCGCCCTGATCGATGGTGATCGCGAGCCGGGCCTTGCCGACCAGCTGCGCCAGCGGCCCCGCCAGTACCGGATCGGTCCAGTGCGCGAGCCCGCGCAGCGTGCGGTCGTGCTTGGCCTGCACGACGATCAGCGATACCGGACCATCGCCCTGGATCTGCAGGATCAGCGAGCCGCTGAACTTGATGGTGGTGATGAGCAGCGCGGCCGCGGCCATGGCCTGGCCGAGCAGATCGCGCACCGGCGCCGGATAGTCGCGGCGCTCCAGGATCGCGCGCCAGGTCGCATCCAGGTGCACCAGCTCGCCCCGCACGTTGGTGCGCTCGAAAACGAAGCGGCTGAGCACGTCACTGTCGCGTTGGGTCATGGTCTTGCCGCACCGCCTGGCCGAATATCAGAAAAACCACTTTTACCGCAAAGGACGCAAAGGCACGCGAAGAACATCGAAAACATGATGGCCACGAAATCCACGAAAAGGATTTATGTTTACATCCATTAGCTTTCGTGGGTTTCGTGGATTTCGTGGCTATATAGGCTTTTCTTTGCGTCTTTTGCGGTAAAAATTCTCTTGAGGCAAAGGATAGCCGGACGATCAACCCGCCAGCATCTTCTTCAGCAGTTCGTTGAGCTGCGCCGGGTTGGCTTTGCCGCCCATGGCCTTCATGACCTGGCCGACGAAAAAGCCGAGCAGCTTCTCCTGGCCGGCGCGGTAACCTTCGACCTGCTTCGGATTGCTGGCCATAACGTCCCTGATCGCAGCCTCGATCGCACCGGTGTCGGTGATCTGCCTGAGGCCCTTCCTGTCGATGACCGCATCCGCATCGCCTTCGCCGTTCCACATCGCCTCGAACACGTCCTTGGCGATCTTGCCGGAAATGGTGTTGTCGAGGATACGCTTGATCATGCCCGCGAGCATATCCGCCGACACCGGCGAATCGCCGATCTCCCTGTTCTCCTTGTTCAGGAAACCGGACAGGTCGCCCATGACCCAGTTGGCGCAGACTTTAGGCTCCCCGCCGACGGCGGTGACGACGGCCTCGTAGTAATCGGCCATCTCGCGCGTGGCGGTGAGCACGCCGGCATCGTAGGCATTCAGGCCGTACTGCTCCATGAAGCGCGCCTTCTTGGCGTCCGGCAGTTCCGGCAGCGTGCCGCGCACGTCTTCGATGAACGCAGCGTCGAGTTCCACCGGCAGCAGGTCCGGATCGGGGAAATAGCGGTAGTCGTTGGCCTCCTCCTTGGCGCGCATGGAGCGGGTCTCGTCCTTGTTGGCGTCGTACAGGCGCGTCTCCTGCACCACCTTGCCGCCGCTCTCGATCAGGTCGATCTGGCGTTCGATCTCGTAGTTGATCGCCTTCTCGACGAAGCGGAAGGAGTTGAGGTTCTTGATCTCGGCGCGGGTGCCGAACTCCTTCTGACCCTTGGGACGCACCGACACGTTGGCGTCGCAGCGGAACGAGCCCTCCTGCATATTGCCGTCGCAGATCTCCAGATAGCGCACCAGCGAATGCAGCTTCTTCATGTAGGCGACGGCCTCCCTGGCCGAGCGCAGGTCGGGCTCGGAGACGATCTCCAGCAGCGGTGTGCCGGCGCGGTTGAGATCGATGCCGGTCAGGCCGTGGAAATCCTCGTGCAGGGACTTGCCGGCATCCTCCTCCAGATGCGCGCGGGTGACGCCGATGCGCTTGACGCTGCCGTCGTCGAGCTCGATGTCCATGTGGCCGTGCTGCACGATGGGCAGCTCGTACTGGCTGATCTGGTAGCCCTTGGGCAGATCGGGATAGAAGTAGTTCTTGCGCGCGAACACCGAGCGCGGCGCGACCTGCGAGCCGGTCGCCAGACCGAACTTCACCGCCATGCGCACGGCCTCCCTGTTCAGCACCGGCAGCACGCCCGGCAGCCCGAGATCGACCGCGCAGGCCTGCGTGTTCGGCTCGGCGCCATAGGCCGTGGCCGCGCCCGAGAAGATCTTGCTCTTCGTCGCGAGCTGCGCGTGGATCTCGAGCCCGATGACCGTTTCCCATTCCATCTCTCAGACACCTCGTTCGGGGGGTGAAAAGCAAACCCGTCTTTAGCCACGAAACCCACGAAATCCACGAAAAATTCTTCGGGTAAAAACCAGATCATTACCGCAGAGGCCGCAATCTGGGCGTTTGCAGCCTTGATCCATTTTCGTGGGTTTCGTGGATTTCGTGGCCATCAAGGTTTTCATGCCCAACGCATCACTCAAATCCCGCCGGCACGCGCAGGTGCCAGTCGGTCGCCTGCTGGTACTGGTGGGCGACGTTGAGCAGGCGTGCCTCGTCGAAGTAGTTGCCGATCAGCTGCAGACCCACCGGCAGGCCGTCGACGAAGCCGGCGGGGATGGACATGCCGGGCAGGCCGGCGAGGTTCACGGCGATGGTGTAGATGTCAGAGAGATACATCGTCACCGGGTCGTTGAACTTCTCGCCGAGCCTGAACGCCACCGTCGGCGAGGTCGGGCCCGCGATCACGTCGACCTTCTGGAAGGCCTGCTTGAAGTCGTCGGCGATCAGATGCCGCACCTGCTGCGCCTTCAGATAATAGGCATCGTAGTACCCCGCCGACAGCGCGTAGGTGCCGATCATGATGCGGCGCTTCACCTCCGGACCGAAGCCCTCGCCGCGCGAACGCTTGTAGAGGTCTTCGAGATCCTTCGGGTTCTCGCAGCGGTAGCCGAAGCGCACGCCGTCGAAGCGCGACAGGTTCGAGGAGCATTCGGCCGGCGCGACGACGTAATAGGTCGGCACGGCCAGCCCGGTGTTCGGCAGGGAGACCTCGACCGGCTCGGCGCCGAGCCGCCGGAGCTCGTCGATGGCCGCCTGGACGACCGTGCCGACGGCGGGGTCTAGGCCCTCGCCGAAGTATTCCTTCGGCAGCCCGACCCGGACACCCTTGAGGCTGCCGCCCAGGGCGGCACGGTAATCCTCCACCGGGCGGTCGACGCTGGTGGAATCGCGCGGGTCGAAGCCGGCCATGGCGCCGAGCAGGATGGCCGCGTCCTCGGCGGTGCGGGTCATCGGGCCGCCCTGGTCCAGGCTGGAGGCGAAGGCGATCATGCCGTAGCGGGACACCCGCCCGTAGGTCGGCTTGATGCCGGTGAGGTTGCACAGCGCGGCCGGCTGACGGATGGAACCGCCGGTGTCGGTGCCGGTCGCCGCCGGTGCCAGGCGCGCGGCCACCGCCGCCGCCGAGCCCCCCGAGGAGCCGCCGGGCACGCGCTCCGGATCCCAGGGGTTCTTCACCGGGCCAAAATGGCTGGTCTCGTTGGACGAGCCCATGGCGAACTCATCCATGTTGGTCTTGCCGAGCATGACCGCGCCGGCCGCGGCCAGCTTCGCGGTGACGGTCGCGTCGTAGGGCGCGATGAAGTTGTCCAGCATCTTCGAGCCGCAGCTGGTGCGGATGCCGTCGGTGCAGAAGATGTCCTTGTGGGCGTAAGGGACGCCCAGCAGCGCGCCGTCCTCGCCGGCGGCGCGGCGGGCATCGGCGGCACGGGCCTGGGCCAGGGCTGTTTCGGCCGTCACGGTGACGAAGCTGTTGAGCCTCGGATCGAGCCGCCCGATGCGCTCCAGGAAGCTCCGGGTCAGCTCCTCGCTGGAATAGGCCTTGGCCTTCAGGTCCGCGGCCAGCTCGGCTAGGGTCTTGTTATACATGGTTAATAGACACTCTCATACCACGTGGGGACTTCAAAAAAGGGCCGAGGTGCTAGGTGCTAGGGCCGAGGCAAGGACGACGGCATTTCCTAGGCCCTAGCACCTAGGATCTGTCATTCGATGACCTTCGGCACCAGATACAGCCCGGCCTCGACCCTGGGGGCGTGCGCCTGGAATTTGTCGCGCTGATCGGACTCGGTCACCTCGTCCTCGCGCAGGCGCTGGGGCGTGTCCAGCGGGTGGGCCATGGGCAGCACCCCGCTGCAATCGACGGCGTTGAGCTGCTCGACGAAGGCGAGGATATCGGACAGGTTGCGGGCGTACTCGGGGACATCCTTGGCGTCGATGCCCAGGCGGGCGAGATGCGCGATCTTTTCCACTGCAGAAGAATCCAGTGCCATGACAGCTCCTCGGTGACGACCGCTCCGGCAAAGGGCGAAAATTAGCACACTTGGCGCCTTGCCCAAAGCCCCTGTAGGTTGCTAAATTACGCGCCAACTCTGCAAAGGCGCGCCCACTCCATGTTCGGTTTCAAACGTCTGCTCGGCATGTTCTCCAACGATCTTTCCATCGACCTGGGGACGGCCAACACCCTCATCTATGTGCGCGACCGCGGAATCGTCCTCAACGAGCCCTCAGTGGTGGCCATCCGCCAGGACCGCGGGCCCGGCGGCCCCAAGAGCATCGCCGCCGTCGGCCTGGAGGCCAAGGCGATGCTGGGGCGCACGCCCGGCAACATCACCGCCATCCGGCCGCTGAAGGACGGCGTCATCGCCGACTTCACCGTCACCGAGAAGATGCTCCAGCACTTTATACATAAGGTGCACGAGGGCCGGGTGTTCCGGCCCAGCCCCCGGGTACTGATCTGCGTGCCCTGCGGCTCGACCCAGGTGGAGCGGCGCGCCATCAAGGAATCCGCGGCCGGCGCCGGCGCCCGCGAGGTGTACCTGATCGAGGAACCCATGGCGGCCGCCATCGGCGCCGGCATGCCGGTCGACGAGGCGCGCGGCTCCATGGTGCTGGACATCGGCGGCGGCACCTCCGAGGTGGCGGTGATCTCGCTGAACGGCATCGTCTATTCCGCCTCGGTACGCATCGGCGGCGACCGCTTCGACGACGCGATCGTCAATTACGTGCGGCGCAACTACGGCACGCTGATCGGCGAGGCCACCGCCGAGCGCATCAAGCACGAGATCGGCTCGGCCTTCCCCGGCAACGAGGTGAAGGAGATCGAGGTCAAGGGACGCAATCTGGCGCAGGGCATTCCGAGGAGCTTCACGCTCAACAGCAACGAGATCCTCGAGGCGCTGCAGGAACCGCTGGCCGGCATCGTCGGCGCGGTGAAGACGGCCCTGGAGCAGACCCCGCCCGAACTGGGTTCGGACGTCGCCGAGCGCGGCATCGTGCTCACCGGCGGCAGCGCCCTGCTCAAGGACCTGGACCGGCTGCTGATGGAGGAGACCGGCCTGCCCGTGGTGGTCGCCGACGACCCGCTCACCTGCGTCGCCCGCGGCGGCGGCCGTGCACTGGAGATGATGGACGAACGCGGCGGCGAAGTGTTCTGTGTGGAATGAAGGCAGGTGCTAGGTACTAGGCGCTAGGGCCGAGGGGAAAGCCTGGTTTCCTAGGACCTCGGCCCTAGTACCTCGTCCCTTGGTACGACGAGGCGCAAACACCATAAAACTGCTATTCACACAAGGCCCCTCGATCACCGCGCGTCTGGTGGTGTTCGTCCTCGCGTCGGTCGTGCTCATGACGGTCGATCACCGTCAGCACCACCTCGACTCCCTGCGTGCCGGCCTGTCGGTGGTCGTCTACCCCATCCAGTTCCTGATCGATCTGCCGGTCCAGACCGGCGAGTGGGTGCGTGAATCGTTCGCGACGCGGCGGCAGCTGCAGGAGGACAACGCGCGCCTGCAGGCCCAGCACCTCCTGCTGCAGGCCCGACTGCAGAAATTCGAGGCGCTGGAGGCGGAGAACCTGCGGCTGCGCGAGCTGCTCGACTCCTCGTTCAAGGTCGGCGACCGGGTGCTGATCGCCGAATTGATGGCGGTCGACCTGGATCCCTACCGCCATCAGGTGGTGCTGAACAAAGGCTCGCGCCAGGACGTGTTCGTCGGCCAGCCGCTGGTGGACGCCTACGGTGTCATGGGCCAGACGCTGCACGTCACGCCCTTCACCTCCACGGCCATGCTGATCACCGACCCGGCGCACGCCGTGCCGGTGCAGGTCAACCGCAACGGCCTGCGCAGCATCGCCGTGGGCACCGGCGCGCTGCAGGAACTGTCGCTGCCGCACATCCCCAACTCGGCGGACATCCAGGTGGGCGACCTGCTGGTGACCTCCGGCCTGGGCGGCCGCTTCCCGCCGGGCTACCCGGTCGCGGTGGTGACGACGGTGACCATCGACCCCGGTCACGCCTTCGCCGAGGTGAGTGCCCGGCCGCTGTCGCATCTGGACCGCAGCCGCGAAGTGCTGCTGGTGTGGACGCCGCCGGCCGGGGCCCATGCCGAGTTCCTCCCCGAGCCGGTCACCGCCGCCGAACCGGGCGCGCCCGCGACTCCGCCCGCCGGGGAGGAGGCGCAATGAGCACGCTGATCCGTCACCACGGCGGTGCCGTCATCTTCTTCACCTTCGTCGCGGCGCTGGTGCTCACGGTGGTGCCGCTGCCGGACGATCTGCGCATCCTGCGCCCCGACTGGGTGCTGCTGGTGCTGATCTACTGGTGCATGGCGCTGCCGCAGCGGGTGGGCGTGGGCATCGGCTGGCTGCTCGGCCTGTTCACCGACGTGCTCACCGGCACGCTGCTCGGCCAGCATGCGCTGGCCTACGGCCTGGTGGCCTTCCTGACCCTGAAGCTCCACCAGCGCCTGCGCCTCTATCCGCTCTGGCAGCAGGCGCTGAGCATGCTCGTGCTGCTGGCGCTGGGCCAGCTGCTGATGCTGTGGATCAACGGCATCGTCGGCCGGCCGATCCACTCCTGGCTGTACTGGATGCCGTCGCTGACGGGCGCCCTGCTGTGGCCGTTCGTGTTCCTGCTGCTGCGCGGGCTGCGGCGCGCGTTCCGCGTCACATGAATAACGAGTTGCAAGATACAAGAGACAAGATACAAGTGGAAATTCAGACAGGGTTTTTCTTGTATCCTGTCTCTTGCCTCTTGCCTCTCTCATGACCATGCCGCGTCCGCTCAACACCTTCAAGGACAATCTGCTCGAGAGCCGCCTGTTCCTGGGGCGCTCCATCACGGCCATGATCATCGCCGGCCTGCTGATCGCGGCGCTGATCGCGCGGCTGGCCTGGCTGCAGGTGGTCGCGCACGAGCATTTCCGCACCCTGTCCGAAGACAACCGCGTCAAGCTCCAGCCGATCCCGCCCAACCGCGGCCTGATCTACGACCGCAACGGCATCCTGCTGGCCGAGAACCTGCCCTCCTTCCGCCTGGAGATCATCCCCGAACAGGTGCACGACATGGAGGCGACGCTGGAGGAGCTGGCCAGGCTGATCGAGATACGCGACTTCGACCGCGAGCGCTTCCAGAAGATGCGCGCGCGCATGAACCGCTTCGAGGGCGTGCCGCTGCGCTTCCATCTGAGCGACGAGGAGGTCGCGCGCTTCGCAGTGAACCGGCATCTGTTCCCGGGCGTGGATATCCGGGCGGGCCTGTCGCGCAACTACCCGCTGGGCAGCCATTCGGCGCATGCGGTCGGCTATGTGGGACGCATCAACGAAGACGAGCTGACCGTCATCGATGCCGTCAATTACCGCGGCACCACCCACATCGGCAAGGTCGGGATCGAGAAGACCTACGAGGATCTGCTGCACGGCAGCGTCGGCTATCAGCAGGTGGAGACCAACGCCCAGGGACGTACGCTGCGCGTGCTGTCGCGCCAGCCGCCGCGCGCCGGCAGCAGCCTCTATCTCAGCCTGGACGCGCGCCTGCAGCAGGCCGCCGAGGAGGCCTTCGGCGACTTCAACGGCTCGGCCGTGGCGGTCGATCCGCGCAGCGGCGAAGTGCTCGCGCTGGTGAGCCTGCCGGGCTACGACCCCAATCCCTTCGTCAACGGCATCGAATACAAGGACTACAAGGCGCTGAACGAGGATCCCGACCAGCCGCTGTTCAACCGCGCCCTGCGCGGCCAGTATCCGCCGGGATCCACCCTGAAGCCCTTCGTGGGTCTCGCCGGTCTGGAGAACGGCGCCACCAGCGCCCACACCCAGACCTATTGTCCCGGTTTCTACATGCTGCCCGGCAACGACCGCAAATACCGCGACTGGAAGCGCACCGGCCACGGCATGGTCGATCTGAAGACCGCCATCGCCGAATCCTGCGACGTCTACTTCTACGACCTGGCGCGCTCGCTCGGCATCGACCGCCTGCACGACTACCTCGTGCAGTTCGGCTTCGGCGGCCGCACCGGCATCGACATCGTCGGCGAACTGCCCGGCATCCTGCCCTCCAGCGCCTGGAAGCGGGCCACGAAGAACGCCCCGTGGTTTCCCGGCGAGACCCTGATCAGCGGCATCGGCCAGGGCTTCAATCTGGCGACACCGCTGCAGCTGGCGGTCGCCACCGCCACCCTCGCCGCCTACGGGGAGTTCCACCAGCCGCGCGTGGTGCACGCCATCCGCGCACCCGACGGCACCTTCGCCCCGCAGCCGGCGCCGCCCGTGCGCCGCATCCCGATCCAGCACCGCGAACACTGGGACCGGATACTGGAGGCCATGGTCGAGGTCGTGCACGGCCCGCGCGGCACGGCGCGCCGCATCGGCGTGGGCATCGACTATCAGATCGGCGGCAAGACCGGCACCGCCCAGGTGTTCGGCCTCAAGCAGGAGGAGGAATACGACGCCGAGGCGATCGCCGAAAAGCTGCGCGATCATGCGCTGTTCATCGCCTACGCGCCGGCCCACGACCCGCGCATCGCGGTGGCGGTGGTGGTCGAGAACGGCGGCTCCGGCGGCGCCGTCGGCTCGCCCATCGCGCGCCACATCCTGGACCGGTATTTCGAGGACAACCCGTTGTGATTGCAGAGATCAACCCCGGTTCCGGCACACGACGCTCCTGGCTGCAGCGCTTTCATCTCGATGGGATGCTGCTGCTGGCGCTGCTGGCCGCCTGCGCACTCGGGCTGGTGGTGCTCTACAGCGCCACCGGCGAAAGCCAGACCATGATGCAGCGCCAGTTCGTGCGGCTGGCGCTGGCCTTCGGTACCATGATCGTCATCGCGCAGATACCGCCGCAGATTCTGTACCGCTGGACGCCCTGGCTGTTCGGCGCCGGCGTGGCGCTGCTGGCCGCGGTGCTCGCGGTCGGCGACATCGGCAAGGGCGCGCAGCGCTGGCTGGATCTCGGCTTCGTCCGCTTCCAGCCCTCGGAGATGATGAAGCTCGCCATGCCCATGATGCTGGCCTGGTACTTCGCCGACGTGCGTCTGCCGCCGAGTCCCCTGCGGCTGATCGTATCGGCCGTGCTGATCGCGATTCCGACGCTGCTGATCATGCGCCAGCCCGATCTCGGCACGGCGCTGCTGATCGGCTGCGCCGGCTTTTTCGTGCTGTTCCTCGCGGGCATCTACTGGCGGCTCCTGTTCGGCCTGGCCGCCGTCGGCGCCGCCTGCGCGCCGATCCTGTGGTACTTCATGCACGACTATCAGCGCCAGCGCGTGATCACCTTCCTCGATCCCGAACAGGATCCGCTCGGTTCCGGCTATCACATCATCCAATCCAAGATCGCCATCGGTTCGGGCGGGCTGTACGGCAAGGGCTGGCTCAACGGTACACAGTCGCAGCTGGAATTCCTGCCGGAGCGTTCCACCGATTTCATCTTCGCGGTGCTCGGCGAGGAGTTCGGACTGATCGGCATTCTGCTGCTGCTCGCCGTCTACAGCGCCATCATCCTGCGCTGCGTCTACATCTCCACGCAGGCCCAGGACACCTTCACGCGGCTGCTCGGCGGCAGCCTCGCACTGACCTTCGGCGTCTACGTGCTGGTGAACACCGGCATGGTCACCGGTCTGCTGCCCGTGGTCGGCGTGCCGCTGCCGCTGATCAGCTACGGCGGCACCTCCATGGTGACCCTGATGGCGGGTTTCGGTATCCTCATGTCCATACACACCCACCGGAAGCTGCTCACCACCTGAGCGGCGAGGCAAGGAATCCATGCATCGACGTCGCAATCGCATCGCCACGCTGTCACTGCTGCTGCTCCAATGGCCGCTGCTCGCGAGCTGCGCGACCACGCCGGCGACGCACTACGCCGCGCATCCCGAGGCGCGCGCATTCATCGACGAGATGGTCGAACGCCATCGGCTGCCGCGCACCGAGGTCGAGGCCGCGCTCGCGCAGGCGGAGCGGCAGCAGAGCATCCTGGACGCCATTTCGCGTCCGGCCGAGGCCAAGCCGTGGCGCGACTACCGTCCCATTTTCCTGACCGAGGCCCGCATCGCCGGCGGCGCGGACTTCTGGAACGGCAACGCCGCCATTCTGGAAGAGACCAGCGCGCACTTCGGCGTCGATACCGACGTGATCGTGGCCATCATCGGCGTGGAGACACGCTACGGCAGCCACACCGGCCGTTACCGCGTGCTCGACGCGCTCGCCACGCTGGCCTTCGACTACCCTCCGCGGAGCGGATTCTTCCGCGGCGAGCTGGAACAGTTCTTCCTGCTCGCGCGCGAGGAGGAGATCGATCCGCTGGAGGCGAAGGGCTCCTACGCCGGCGCCATGGGCCAGGGCCAGTTCATCCCCAGCAGCTACCGGCGCTACGCCGTGGATTTCGACGGCGACGGCCGGCGCGATCTCTGGAACAGCCAGCGGGATGTGCTGGGCAGCGTCGCCAACTACCTGAAGGTGCACGGCTGGGAAAAGGGCGCGCCGGTGGTGGCCCGCGCACAGGTCGACGGCGACGCCTACCGCACACTGCTCGACAAGGGCCTGAAGCCACATCTCCCGGCCGGCGAGCTGGCGCGCTACGGCGTCAGCACGACCGAGCCCATCCCGGCCGAAACGCCCGTGGCGCTGATCGAGCTCGAGGGCGCCGAGGGCCCGGAACAATGGGTGGTGTTCAACAATTTCTACGTCATCACCCGCTACAACCGCAGCCCGCTGTACGCCATGGCGGTGCACCAGCTGGGCGCGGAGATCGCCGCCCGGCGCGACGCCCGCTGACGCCCCCGCGGGGCGACACGGAACAAAACCCGCCACGGAAAGCACAGACGAGACAAACCCTCTTCATGGCCACGAAATCCACGAAACCCACGAAAAGATGTGAGGGGCGACCCCCACTCATCTGTCATCGTGCAATCCGCGGGGCGCATCGAGGCGCGGCCTGACGCACCGGGTTCCGCACCACGGTGCGTCGTCGGCGCCGACACGCCGAATCTTTTCGTGGGTTTCGTGGATTTCGTGGCTAAACACGGCCAAGCCATGCGCCACTGGCGGTTGGGCTGGAAAATTCCGGCGATTTCACCGATAGTACGTGCATGCAGATGACGTGGCAGCCATTCCGGTCCTGGCGCCCCTGGGCGCTGGTCCTCGTCGCCCTGACGCTCGCCGCCTGCGCCGGCAGCGGCCGCGACGGCGGGGGCGGCCGCTACTCAAGCCGCCACGACGGTGCGCCCGCCGCCCCGCCGGACGTGCTGGCGATTCCCGACGCCGTGCCGCGGCACGAGCCGCGCAGCCGCTACGGCAATCCCGCCAGCTATGTGGTGTTCGGCAAGCGTTATCACGTCATGCCGACCAGTGCCGGCTACGTCGAGCGCGGCATCGCCTCCTGGTACGGCACCAAATTCCATGGCCACCGCACCTCCAGCGGCGAGACCTACGACATGTACGCCATGACGGCCGCGCACAAGAGCCTGCCGCTGCCGACCTATGCGCGTGTCACCAATCTGCGCAACGGCCGCTCGGTGGTGGTGAAGATCAACGACCGCGGTCCCTTTCACGACAACCGCATCATCGATCTGTCCTATGCGGCGGCGGCCAGACTCGGCATCCTGGGCCAGGGCACCGGCCTGGTGGAGGTGCGGGCCATCCAACCGGGCGAGACCGAGCCGGGCCCGCGCGTCATCGAGGCGCGCGCCCCGGCGCCGCCCGTGCGCCAGCCGGCCGCGGCCGCGGGACCGTCGCTGTACCTGCAGGTGGGGGCCTTCCTGAACCGCGCGAACGCCGAACAGCTGACCAGCAGGCTGCGGCAGGTGCCCCTGCCCCACATCCACATCAGCCAGGGCGTCAGCGATCGGCGCCCCGTGTACCGGGTGCGCATCGGGCCGCTCGCCAGCGTCGCCGAGGCCGACCGCGTCGCCGCGGAACTCGGCAGCCACGGCATCGCCAATCCTCACGTCGTGATCGACTGAAATCCTGCGCGTACGAAGCGGAGTCCGTCCCGGATCCGGCCACCGCGCGTTGCAAATCGCGCTCCGGGCGCGGACAATTGGCCGCGCTGTCCCGCGGAACTTCCTGAACCGGCGCTTGCCTCACCCATATCCATGAAGATGCCAAGAATCACCCTGCTGTTCCTGTTCGCCATCCTGAATCTCGCGCTGCTGCCGTCGCCACAGGCGCAGACGCCCGGCGCCGCCGGCGCACTGCCGGTGCCCAGGGCACCCAGCGTCGCTGCGCGCGGCTACCTGCTGGAGGATTTCCACAGCGGCCAGGTGCTGGCGGAATCGAACGCCGACGAGCGCCTCGAGCCGGCCAGCATCACCAAGGTGATGGCGGCCTATGCGGTGTTCAAGGAACTGGCGGCGGGCAAGATCCAGCTGAGCGACATGGTCACCATCAGCGAGAAGGCCTGGCGCATGGAAGGCTCGCGCATGTTCGTGGAGGTCGGCAAGCAGGTGTCCATCGAGAATCTGCTGATCGGCATGATCGTGCAGTCCGGCAACGATGCGACCGTCGCGCTGGCCGAGCACATCGCCGGCAGCGAGGAGACCTTCGCCGCCTACATGAACAGGTACGCCGCCGCGCTCGGCATGACCGGCAGCCATTTCGTGAACGCCAGCGGCCTGCCCGACCCGGAGCACTACATGACCGCGCGCGACATCGTGAAGCTCACGCGCGCGATGATCGCGGAGTTTCCCGATTACTACGCCTGGTATTCGAAGAAGGAATTCACCTTCAACGGCATCACCCAGCACAACCGCAACCGGCTGCTGTGGCGCGACGCCAGCGTCGACGGCGTCAAGACCGGCCACACCTCGTCGGCGGGCTACTGCCTGGTGTCCTCGGCCCAGCGCGAGGGCATGCGCCTGATCGCGGTGGTGCTCGGTGCCGACGGCGAGGAATCGCGCGCCTCCGCCACCCAGGCGCTGCTGAACTACGGCTTCCGCTTCTTCGAGACGCACAAGCTCTACGATGCCGGCACCAGCCTGGTCGACGCGCGCGTCTGGAAGGGCGCACAGGAGACCGTCCCCCTCGGTCTGCAGGCACCGCTGTACGTGACCATCCCGCGCGGCCGGTACGCCCAGCTCAAGGCCAGCGTGCAGATGCAGGGCCAGATCATGGCGCCGGTCGAGGCCGGAGCCGCGCTGGGCAGCGTGCAGGTCCGGCTCGGCGACGAGCTGCTGCTGGATCCGCCCCTGCTGGCCCTGCAGGCCGTCGACGAAGGCTCCATCTGGCAGCGCGCGGTCGACGAAGTGAAGCTGTATTTCGAGTGAAGGCAGGGACTAGGGACTAGGGACTAGGGACTAGGGACTAGGGACTAGGGACTAGGGACTAGGAATTATCACTGCGCTTCGAACCACTAGCACCTAGCACCTAGCACCTAGCACCTAGCACCTAGCACCTAGCACCTAGCACCTAGAACCTCACTCAGCCCTGGAACCCGCATGTCCACCATCTATCTCAACGGCGAATTCCTCGCGCCCGAACTGGCCACGGTCTCGGTCATGGACCGCGGCTTCCTGTTCGGCGACGGCGTCTACGAAGTGATTCCGGCCTACGGCGGCCGACCCTTCCGGCTGGCCGGGCACCTCCAGCGCCTGCGCAACAGCCTGCACGCCATCCGCGTGCGCGAGCCCATGAACGACGCCCAGTGGCGCGCGGTGCTGGAGGAGCTGCTGCGGCGCAACCCCGGCGAGGATCAGTCCATCTATCTGCAGGTCACCCGCGGCGTCATGGCCAAGCGCGATCATGCCTTCGACGATTCGCTCGTGCCGACGGTGTTCGCGATGGTCAGCCCCATCGCGCCGCCCGATCCGGCGGTCGCGCGCGAGGGCGTGCGCGCGGTCACGCTCACCGACATCCGCTGGCAGTCCTGCCACATCAAGGCGATCACGCTGCTGCCCAACGTGCTGCTGCGCCAGGAGGCCATCGACAGCGGTGCCGTCGAGGCCGTCCTGATCAAGGACGGCCATGCCACCGAGGGCGCGGCCAGCAATCTGTTCATCGTGCACAACGGCGTGCTGATCACACCGCCCAAGGGTCCGCACCTGCTGCCCGGCATCACCCGCGACCTGATCCTGGAACTGGCGGCCCATCACGCCATTCCCTACCGCGAGGCCGGCATCCGCACCGAGGATCTCATCAACGCCGACGAGATCTGGCTCACCAGCTCCACCAAGGAGATCCTGCCGGTGACGACGCTCGACGGCAAACCCGTCGCCGACGGCAGGCCCGGCGCACTGTACCGGCGCATGAGCGCGCTGTACCGCGCCTACAAGGACCAAGTCCGCGTCGGCGCGGCGGAGTGAAGTTCCGATGGCCACGAAATCCACGAAACCCGCGAAATGATCACGATGTCGCCGTAGGAACGCACTCGACCATCGCGAGCGGACCCGGCCCACGGCGCGCCGGTTTGGAAGTCGCTGTGTTATGGAAGATCACGCTGCGGGATGATGCCGTGGTCAAGGCATCGGTTTCCCGTTAACGACTTTCGTGGGTTTCGTGGATTTCGTGGCAGACTTTGGTTTTCCCTCGACGAGCCGCCCCATGTCCGAATCAGACTCCCTGCTGCAATTCCCCTGCGACTTCCCCATCAAGGTGGTCGGTCACGGGCAAGCCGACTTCGAGGTCGAGGTGGTGGCGCGGGTGCGTGAGCACGCGCCCGATCTCGGCGAGGGCGCGGTGCGCAGCCGGCCGAGCCAGGGCGGAAAATATCTCGCGGTGACCGTCACCGTGCGCGCCACCAGTCAGGCGCAGCTCGACGCGATCTACCGCTCGCTGTCCGACTGGGACCGGGCCCTGATGGTGCTGTGAAGTGAATATTCTTGGCCACGGAATCCACGGAATGACACGGAAAGCATGCAATGCCTGAATCCAGGAAATTCATCCCGCGGCCTGGTTTCCGGGCTTTCACAATAAACCTTTTTCCGTGTTGTTCCGCGGGTCCCGTGGCCATTTTTTCCAGGAAGTCGGTTTAAGCAAGTGCCGGTCCGCCCTGCCCCTTTTCTGGAGATCCGCCGTCTGGGCCGCGCCGCGTACGAGCCGACGTGGCGCGCGATGCAGGCATTCACGGCGGAGCGCGGCGCCGACACGCCCGACGAGCTCTGGCTGCTGGAACACCCGCCGGTCTTCACGCTGGGCCTCAACGCCAAGCCCGAGCACCTGCTGAACCCCGGCGACATTCCCGTGGTGCAGATCGACCGCGGCGGCCAGGTGACCTACCACGGACCCGGCCAGCTCGTCGTCTATGCGCTGCTGGACATCGCACGCCGCGGTCTGGGCGTGCAGCAGCTGGTGCGGCTCATGGAACAGGCCGTCATCGATCTGCTGGCCGAGCACGGCGTGCACGGCGAGGGCCGCCGCGATGCCCCGGGCGTCTACGTCGACGGCGCCAAGCTCGCCGCCCTGGGTCTGCGCGTCAAGCGTGGCCGGACCTACCACGGTCTGGCCCTCAACGTGGCCATGGACCTGGAGCCCTTCGGCCGCATCAACCCCTGCGGCTATCCCGGCATGCCGGTCACGCAACTGCATGATCTGGGCATATCCCTGGATCTGGACGCGGTTTCCGAACGCCTCGCGTCGCACCTCACCCGGCTGCTGGGGTAAACTGCGGGCCTTATTGAACCCTGATGGATGGCCACGAAATCCACGAAACCCACGAAACTTTGTACAGGCATTCTCCAAACAACTTTCGTGGATTTCGTGGGTTTCGTGGCAATTTCAAACTATGACCGACCACGACAGCAAGCACCAGCGCGGCGCGGCGAAGACGGCGCGCATTCCGATCAAGATCGAGCCGACGGTGAAGCCGGCGCGCAAGCCGGCGTGGATCCGCGCCAGGTCGCCCGCGCACCCGGAGGTGCAGCGGCTCAAGCAGATCCTGCGCGACAACCACCTGCACACGGTGTGCGAGGAGGCCTCCTGCCCGAACCTCGGCGAATGCTTCGCGCACGGTACGGCGACCTTCATGATCATGGGCGACATCTGCACGCGGCGCTGCCCTTTCTGCGACGTCGCGCACGGCCGTCCCGACGCGCTCGATCCCGAGGAGCCGAACAACCTCGCACGCACCATCCAGGCGATGGGGCTGCGCTACGTGGTGGTGACCTCGGTCGACCGCGACGACCTGCGCGACGGCGGGGCACAGCACTTCGTCGACTGCATCCGTGCTATCCGCGAGCTGAATCCGGTCACGCGCATCGAGGTGCTGGTGCCGGACTTCCGCGGCCGCATGGAGCGCGCGCTGGAGATCTTCCGCGCCGCTCCGCCGGACGTCTTCAACCACAATCTGGAGACGGTGCCGCGCCTCTACAGACGGGCGCGCCCCGGCGCCGACTATGCGTGGTCGCTGGAACTGCTCAAGCGCTTCAAGGCGGAGCACCCGCAGGTGCCGACCAAGTCGGGACTCATGCTGGGTCTGGGCGAGACCCTGGAGGAGGTCGAGCAGGTCATGCGCGATCTGCGCGCGCATGACTGCGACATGCTGACGCTGGGGCAGTATCTGCAGCCCAGCCTGAACCACCTGCCCGTCGACCGCTTCGTCACCCCCGAGGAGTTCGCCCGTCTCGGCGCGATCGGCGACACGCTCGGCTTCGGGCATGTCGCCAGCGGCCCGATGGTGCGGTCGAGCTACCACGCCGACCGGCAGGCGGCCGGCGCGGGCATCGACGGACCCGCTCAGTAGGATCCGGCCTCGGCGCGCACATCGGTGCGGACCAGGCGCCGGCCCTCGACCCGCACTTCCTCACCCACCGCCACCTTGGTGTTCGGCGAGCGCACGGTCTCGGTGGTCCCGTCCTCATGCTGCACGACGTAGGCCTCGTCGTGCAGGCCGGTCGCCTCCTGCACCTCGCCGCCCAGCCAGAGGCTGGCCAGGCCGACGCCGATGGCGCCCAGCGGTCCGGCCACGGCACCGCCCACCAGGAAGCCGGACATGCCGCCGATGCCCTTGCCCACGATGGTATCGGGGGCCGTGCCGACGACGGTGTCGGCCGCCGCAATCTGCATGGCCGACAGCGCGCAAACGAAGACTGCAATTCGGGATTTCATATTCTGTATACCTCACGGTCGGGGATTGACGATCTGGGTGCGGCGCACTGCGGGGCCGCCGCTGCGAAAACTGTTGCCAGTTCCGTGCCACGAATATAACAAATTGTTTTTAAATAGAAATAATGCCTGGTGACGGCCACCGCGCCACCGCCGGCGTTCACAGCGGACACCCGCCTGGACGTTCACTTTGAACATGAACGGGTGAACCGGGGGGATTGGGCGGCAGGGCGCCGCGGCGCGGCGGTCCGGGGGGAAAATCCGTCCGGCATCGCGCGGCACCCTGCCGTGGACGGATCAGCGCAACGACCGGTAGACGGTCTCGCGCCCGCGCTTGCTCAGCACCAGCTGCCACAGCTGCCCCTGGCGGGAGCGGAAGAAACCGGCGCAGCTGAGCAGGTAATACTTCCACATACGGTAGAAGCGCCTGCCGTAGCGGGATTCGAGCTGCGGCCAGGCCGCATCGAAGTTGTGCCACCAGGCCATCAGCGTGCGGTCATAGTCGGGACCGAAATTGTGCCAGTCCTCGATGATGAAACGGCCGTTCAGCACCGAGGAGAGCTCCTGGGCCGAGGGCAGCTTGCCGTTCGGGAAGATGTAGCGGTCGATCCAGGGGTCGACGGTGCGCGAGGTGGCGTGGATGCCGATCGTGTGCAGCAGGAACAGGCCGTCGTCCTTCATCAGGCGCAGCGCGGTATCGAAATAGGTCGCGTAGTTCTTGGGGCCGACGTGCTCGAACATGCCGACCGACACCACCTTGTCGTATTCCCCGCGCAGGTCGCGGTAGTCCATCAGTTCGATCCGCACCGGCAGGCCCTCGCAGCGCTCCTGCGCGTACTGCTGCTGCTCCTTCGACACAGTGATGCCGGTGACCTCGACCTTGAAATATCTGGCCGCATGGCGCGCCAGCCCGCCCCAGCCGCAGCCGATCTCCAACAGGCGCTCGCCGGGACGCAGCTCCAGCTTGCGGCAGATCATGTCGAGCTTGTCGTGCTGCGCCTGGGCGAGGTTGTCGGCATAGCGCCAGTAGCCGCAGGAATAGCTCATGGTGGGGTCGAGCATCACACTGAAGACGTCGTTGCCGATGTCGTAGTGACGCTCGCCGACCTGGAAGGCACGGCGGCTGGACTGCAGATTGAACAGGCGGTGGCGCAGCACCTCGCCGAGCAGCCTCACGCGCGCCCAGCCGGTCAGCTTGCTCTCGATGTCGGCGCGCAGGAGCCGGTTGAACAGCTCGTCCAGTTCATGGGCGTCCCACAATCCGTCCATGTAGGCCTCGCCGAAGCCGAGCGACCCCTGGCTCAGGATGCGGCGGTAGACCTCGGGGTCGTGGACCTGGATGTCCCAGGGCGCCTTGCCGTTGATCTGCACCCCGGCCTCGGCGGCGAGCCGCTGCAGCACCTCGGGCGCGTCGGAATAGGGATTGCGCGCCAGCTCGCCCGCCAGCTCATAGGACAGATTCTCATCGCTCGACATGGATCGTACGTCTCCCGCGGTTGTTGTGTTCCGGCACCCCGGCCGCGGAGATCCGCGGACATGGAGCCCGGGATTCACCGGTGGGGTCGACTCACTCCCCGCGCCGTTTCCGTTCTCCTCCGTAAAGAGCGGGCGGCGCGACTCGTCGGGCGCTGGGATCCGGCCCGGCGAGATTCGGCGGAAACCTTATAAGCCCATTTAATAAAAGACAAATGATTTTTATTGGATATTAATATCGGAATATTCGATATATCGATACATGGATATCGATCAAATACGCACATTTCTTGCGGTTGCAGCGAATGGCAGTTTTCTGGAGGCGGCCAATCGCCTGCATGTCACCCAGTCCACCGTCAGCGCGCGCATCCAGAACCTCGAGGCCTACCTCGGCACCCGGCTGTTCGTGCGCAACCGCGCCGGCGCCAACCTCACCCCCGCCGGGCGGCGCTTCCTGCGGCACGCCAAATCGCTGGTGCTGACACTGGAACAGGCGCGCCACGACGTCGGCCTGCCGAGCCGCTTCCGGGCCAGCATCACGGTGGGGGCGCGCATCGCGCTGTGGGAGGGATTTCTGCCGCAGTGGGTGGGGCGCATGCGCGAGACGGCGCCGGACATCTCCATCCGCAGCGAAATCAGCTTCGAGGAGGATCTGATGCGGCGGCTCATCGCCGGCACGCTGGACATCGGGCTGATGTACACGCCGCAGCACAGCCCCGGCATCCAGATCGAGCACCTGTTCGACGAGACGCTGGTGCTGCTGTCGACCGATCCGGCCACGCCCTGGCCGGATCCGAACTACATCTACGTCGACTGGGGCCCGGCGTTCTACGCGCAGCACAGCAACAACTACCCGGACCTGGAACGCCCCGCGCAGGTGGTCAACATCGGCTGGCTGGGGGTGCAGCTCATCCTGAGCAACGGCGGCTCGTGTTTCCTGCCCATGCGCATGGCCGAACCGCTGATCGAGGAGGGCAAGCTGCACCACGTCCCCGACAGCCCGCGGTTCCGCCTGCCCGCCTACATGGTGTTTCCGCGCGAGAGCGACTCCGTCGTGCTCGGCCAGGCGCTCGGCACGCTGCGCGCGCTCGCCGCCGCGGAACAGGCGAAGGTCGAGGCCGAAGCGCGCGGCGCACAGATCGTCTGAGCGCCGCGGCGCTCAATAGCGCACGGCCGGCGTCTCGATGGGCAGACCGTTGCCGCGGGCGTTCAGATAGACTTCCAGATTGATGTATTCGGACGAACCGGCCTCGAAGGGCTCGGCGCGGAAGGCGCGGAAGCATTCGCTGAACCGGCCGTGCAGCGAGGTGATGCGGCCGCTGCCGAGGCGGTATTCGGGAAAGCCGTTGCTCTGTCCCTGACTCAGCAGCTGACCGCGCAGATGGCGGCCGGCGTACAGGTCGTGACAGTGCACGCAGGCCAGGCCGGTCTGGCCGAAGCGGGTGTTGTAGAGCGCCTCGCCCTGCTCGTAATAGGGCCGCATCGGACCGCCGATATCGACATTGACCGGCTCCCCGCGTGCGGTGTGGCGCACGAAGGTCTCCAGTGCGACGAGTTCGGTGCAGTCGTAGACGTAGGGGACGTTGTCCATGCGATCCTCCCAGCAGATGTTGATGCGCTCCTGCAGGGTGACCGGCCGGTTCAACGCCGTATCGAAGACCGGATAGCGCGCGATGGCGGCGGGGCTGAAGCGCTCGCCATCCTCACCGTGACAGGTGGCGCAGGACTGGCCGTTCCAGCCGGGCTCGCGGAACAGCGCGCGGCCCAGGTCGACCGTCGGCATGCCGGGATTGGCGAATTCGTCATCCTGCATGGCCTGCGTTTCGGGCGTGAGGTATTCGTAGCCCGACTTCGCGTCTGCCGCCCACCCGCCGCCCGGGACGAGCGCCAGCACCGCGGCCGCCAGCAGTGATACCTGTCTTCGTACGCGCCCGTTCATCCCCAAAACCGCATTCGCCACGGAAACACACGGAACGACACTGACGAGATCATGCGCTTCGCACTACAGCCCTCCTCACCCATCAGGCGCCGAGCCGGGGCTTCGCGATAGAGCTTCATTTTCGTACCTTCCGTGTGCTTCCGTGGCCGACATGAGTTCTTCAGATTCATTTCAGCGTCACCAGATAGGCCACCACGTCCTCCACCTCCTGGGCGGTCAGCATGGTCTTGCCGGCATACTCCCAGGCCACCTGGTTGAGCGTCGCCGGGTCGCGGTGGAAAGCGGGCATGATGCTCGCGGGGTTGACGCGCTGTTCGTCGACGACGCGCAGGCGCAGCTGACCCTCGTTCAGGCGCGCGCCGACACCGTGCAGCGGCGGGCCGATGGTGCCGTGGAAGGCCTCTTCAGGAATCGGCAGGGCGTGGCAGGTCAGGCAGGTGCCCTTGTCGGCGCGGATGACCAGCTCGCGGCCGCGCGCGGCATCGCCGCGCAGGCCGCCGAGCGGCGCGACGATCGCGTCGCCCGTCGCGGTCCAGGGGACGAAGGCGTCTTCCGCCGGGCACGGCGCAGCGGCAAGTCCGGCCGCGGCGAGGACGCAGATGAGACGTGATGGGCGCATATCGAGGATCCCCGGCTCACGGACAGCCTAGCGCCGCCGCGGCACCGGGCGCATTGACGCACGTCACCTGGGGCGGAGCTCGGCCGCGATGAGCGTCGCGCCCTCTTCGGCGCCGGTGGGTGCCGGCAAGGGCCGCGCGGGCTGTGCCCACAACGCATCGAGCAGGCCGCGCAACCGCCCCGCCGCGACCACCTCCCGCGGAACAGGGGCACACCGCCCATGGCGCGCCAGCCAGTCGGCGAGGCAATGCTCCTCGGGCCAGTCCGGACGCGGGATGTACAGCATGGGCACGCCGTTGCAGGCGCACTCGGCGACCGTGCCGTAACCAAGCTTGCCGAGCAGTGCATCGACCGAGGCCAGCGCATCGGTGAAACCCAGACCGAGCGCCTCGAAGGCATGCATGTCGGGGCGCTCGACGCCCCAGGCCTGCGGCACGATCCAGGCGATGTCCGGATCGGCGGGCCAGGTCTCCAGCGGCAGGCGCAGCGGGATGCCGCCGGGCGCGATCATGACGATGCGCCGGGTATCGGCGATGCCGAGCCGGTCGCACAGCTGCGCGCGACGCGGCCGGCCGAGCCGCGCCAGCGGCCCGATGGGCCGCACATTGCCGAGTTCCGGCATGGCCATGGACGGCGCCGGACAAAGGAAGTGCCGCGCGGCATTGTAGGCCGCTTCCATATCGGCGAGGACGGCCGGCGCCTCGGGCCGCGCACCGAAATAGTGGCGGTAGATGCCCGCCCAGTTCAGTGAACACAACGCCAGCGCCGGCAGGCCGAGCCGCGCGGCCGCCGCCAGCGGAAGGTACGGCACGTTCGCCAGGAGCAGGTCCGGCGCGACCGCCTCCAGGCGCGCGCAGGCGGCGTCGACCTGCGCCGGCCAGTCCGCATGGAAGGCGGCATATGCGTCGCCGCTGCGCTCCAGGTCGACATCCAGCGCCGACGTCATGCGCATGCCGAAATCCGCCCGCCAGTCGATCAGGGTGAAATCGCCGCCGATGCGTTCGGCGAGAAAAGCACGCGGCAGACCGGTGAGCAGCGTCAATCGCAGTTGCGGCAGCCGGGCGCGCACCGCCGCCAGCACCGCCGCCGTCTGCGCGCCGTGACCGTAACCGTGGGAACTGATGGCGACCGCCAGATGCATGCGCCGCGCTCAGCCCTCTTCCGCGACCAGCTGGTAGCGCTCCATCAGATAGCCGAGGCAATCCTGACGGATGACGCGCTCGTCCAGCGTGAACATGGACGGCATCACGGGGCGCCGCGTGCGCAGCTCGCCCTCCTCGACCGCGAAGAAGCGGGCCGCGACATCCCGGCCGAGCTCGTCCCAGACCTCCAGCGGCAGGCCGTCGGTGCGCACGACCCGGCCCAGGCGCGTGCCTGCCGGCAGCTCCCGGAAGTTGAGATGATCGAGATCGGGCACCAGCCGCAGATCGTGCGCGCCGTCGTCGAAGCCGAAGCACACCCCGTCCGGCACCTTGACGGTGGCGACGGTATGGAACAGATCGATGTCGTGCGGCGCGACCGCGTGCACGGGAATCTCGGCGAGATGCAGGCAGGCGTCGATGAAGTCGCGCGCATGCTCCACGCCGTGCGCCTGGCCGGGCTGGCCGCACTCCACGGTCACCGCCGGACACAGCTGCGACAGCGCCAGCGACTGCACGCCGCGCGGCCGCGTGAAATACACCACGGTGCGCGAGAACAGCGTCGCGAGATGCAGGTAGCGGTGATCGACGCGGTTGACGCAGGCGTAATGCGGATTGATGCCGGTGTTGTTGTGGATGTCGAGGCTGGCGAAGAGACGCCTCCGCCCGAGGTCTTCGACGACCGCCCGCATCATGCGGTGCTCGGGCGTGTCACCCGGCTCTCCGCCGGGCCACACGCGGTTGTAGTCGGGCTGTCCGTCCAGCCGGCGCAGGCCGAGCTCCGCCGCCGCCACATTGCCGAAGAACACGCTCAGCGCCCGCGGCAGACCGTGATCGCGATAGCGGCGCAGCAGCTCGCGTACGGCGAAGTAGCCCGTGTCCTCGTTGCCGTGCAGCAGCACCGAAACGAACAGCGGCTCGGGGCGTCGCCCAGGCAGGTGCAGCAGGGTCGGCCCGCCCAGCAGCCGCCGCAGTTCGGCAGGTTCGGCGTCCAGCAGGCGCTCCGGCGGTGATTCTAGAATGTTCAGCATGCTGTCGGGGTTCCCTGCGTGATCGGGTGCGGCCAAAGACCGGCCCGCGCGACCGATGCGGGCGCCGCTGCGGCCCCCGCATCCGCCGTTCCACCCGACCGGCACATCAAAGCGTCCATTCGTGCACCGGCACGCCGGTCGCGGCGCGCGCCTGATAGGCGAGCGTGAGTCCCTCCCAGTCGCGCCCGTGACGCGCCACATAGGCGCGCTGCCAGGCAGCTCCGTTGCACATGTTCGATACGCGCCCCCGGATGATACCCAGGAAGCGTTCGATATCGGCGGCGTCCAGTTCCAACCGTTCCAGGCCGCGGCGCGCCATGGGCAGGAGTTCGTCCAGCAGCAGCGCACGCACGGCGCCGCGCCGGCCGTCGGTCCATTCGATGTGCGCGTCGAGGCCGTCGCGGGCCGCGGCATAGAAGTTGTCGCGCGCGGCCGTGAAGGGCAGCAGCAGGCTCGGTGGCACCTCCCCGGTGCCGAGGAACTGCATCAGTCCGAAGAACAGCGCCGCATTGGCGATCGCATCGGCCGGCGTCGGCCCCGCCGGCACCACGCGGTGCTCGATACGCAGATGCGGCGTGCCGTCGGTATCGAAACCGATCAGCGGCCGGTTCCAGCGCCAGACGGTACCGTTGTGCAGACGCAGATGGGGAAGCGTCCCGGCCGGTTCCCGGCTCGCCATCGGCAGCAGCACGGGGAAGTGATCGAGATTTTCCTGAAAGCATTCGAACAGCGATTCGTGCACGTAACCGGAACCGAAACTCACGCGCCGCAGCGGCCCTTGGGCCGCCGCGGCGTAGCCGCCCACCTCGACCGCCTGCTCGAACAGCGGGATGCGCGTCTCGTCCCAGAGATCACGGCCGAACAGGAAGGGAGAATTGGCGCTCACCGCCACCATGGGCGCGGACAGGATCTGCGCGAGATTGTAGTAGCGCGCCGCGCGTTCCGGCACGACCTTCAGATGGATCTGAAACGACGTCGTCGCCGCCTCCAGCATGACGTCCCGATGCTCGGTCCTGAGGTGCTCGCGCCCGTGGATATCCAGCCGCAGCGGCCGCCCGTCGCGCTGGCGCAGCACCTGCTCGTTGAGCGCGCGGTAGCGCCGCAGGTCGGACATGCTGTCGGGGGTGAGATGGCGCTCCTCCAGCGTAGGCAGGATGCCGATACTGAGCACACTCGCGCCGAGATCTGCCGCCGTCCGCTGGCAGCGCGCATAGGTCGCCTCCAGTCTCGCCAGCAGTGTGCCGAGGGCCCCGCCGCGCAGGGGCGCGGGCTCGGCGTTCAGTTCGATATTGAAACGCGCCAGTTCGGCGACCACGAGCGGGTCGTCCAGCCCGGCGAGGAAAGCGGCGTTGATCGGCGCAGGCCGCCCCCGCGCGTCGACGAGCCAGGCCTCCAGTTCGAAACCGCCGACGTCGCCGCGCGACGAGAACGCGGCATCGCGGAACCACTCGCGCAGCAGCGCCGTCTCCGCCCGCAGGCGTTCGCCGAAGGCCGCGAAATCCGCATCACTGAAATGGCTGGTCTCGATCTCCTGACCCATGGGCCAGGCTCCCCCGGCTCGGAACGCTCTGCGCATCATACCCCAGCCGCTCCGCTGCGGAAGCGCGCATCAGCCGCCGAGCATGCGGTCCAGTTCGGCCAGGCGCTGCGGTGTGCCGATGTCGAGCCAGCGCCCCTGGAAATGCGCGCCGCGAACCTGACCGGCGGCCATGGCGTCCCGCAGCAGCGGCGCCAGCGGGAAGCGGCCCGGCCGGCAGTCCCGGAACAACGCCGCCCGGTACAGGCCGATGCCGCTGAAGGTCAGGCGCGGCCCGTCGCACACGTGGACGCGCCCGCCCTCGAGACAGAAGTCCCCGCCGGGATGGTGCGCGGGATTGTCCACCAGCAGCAGATAGGCCAGTCCGTCGAACGCGCGCGGCAGCGACGCATAGTCGAAGTCCGTCCAGACATCGCCGTTGACCACCAGAAACGGCCCTTCGCCGAGCAGCGGCAGCGCCTGGAAGATGCCGCCGCCCGTCTCCAGCGCGCCTTCCGGCTCGACCGAGTAGCGGATGCGCGCGCCGTAGCGGCTGCCGTCGCCGAGCGCCGCCTCGATGCGATCGCCGAGGTGTGCGTGGTTGATGACGATGTCGTCGATACCGGCGCGCACCAGCGCCTCGAGGTGGTACTCGATCAGCGCCCGCCCGCCGGCGCGCAGCAGCGGCTTGGGTGTGGCGTCGGTGAGCGGCCGCATGCGTTCGCCGCGGCCGGCGGCCAGGATCATCGCATGCATGGGCGCGGCGGCATGGTTCGCGGGCGTCTCAACTGCCGAACTCGAGGCGCTCGACGAAGCCCTCCAGCGCCTTGGCCGCGCAGGCCGCGTCCAGATCGCCGCCCGGTGCGCCGCTGACGCCGACCGCACCGATGCGGTAGCCGCCCGCCTCGATGGGCAGTCCGCCCTCCATCACGATGAGGCCGTCGATGTGGTTGAGTTCGGGGCGGATGTCCTCGCGGCTCCGGCGGAACTGGCCGGAATCGATGCCCGACATCACCACCATGTTGGCCTTCTCCTCGGCGATCTGCAGGGTGAAGCGCGCGGCCAGGTCGTCGCGCAGCGCGGCGCGCACGATGCCGAAGCGGTCCACCACCACCGCGCTGGTCTGATAGCCCTCCTCGCGGCAGACCCGCACGGTGGCGGCGGCGATATCGAGGGCGAGATCCATGCCGATGTTCCGCTCGGTGAGGACATCGATGGCCGCGGCCGGCGCCGTGGACGCGGCCAGCAGCGCCGCCAGCGGGAGTGTGCGCAGTGTTTCGAAGCTCATCCGTTCAATCCTCCGTTGGTTGCGGCCCGCTAAGCGTCAGCGGGGATGGTTGCCAGTCGTTCGACGACATCGCGGGCGAGATCGTCCAGGCCCGCCAGCTCCGGATACCGGCCGGCGACGTCGATCACGTAGCCCAGCGTGCGCGGGATGTCGCCGAGATAGCCGGGTTTGCCGTCACGCCGGTACAGGCGCGCGAAGATGCCGGCCGCCTTGAGGTGGCGCTGCACGCCCATCCAGTCGAACCAGCGCAGAAAGCGCGCCTCGTCGGCCTGCCCCGGCCGCAGCACGCCGGACTGCAAGGCCAGTTCCCAGTAGCCCAGCGCCCAGTCCTCGACCCGCTCGCGCGGCCAGGCGATGTAGCAGTCGCGCAGCAGCGAGACGAGATCGTAGGTGACCGGGCCGATGACGGCATCCTGGAAATCGAGGATGCCCGGATTGTTGCGGCGCGTCACCATGAGATTGCGCGAATGGTAGTCGCGGTGCACGCACACCTGCGGCTGCGCCAGGGCGGACTGCGCCAGCGCCGCGAACACCCTGTCCAGCAGGGCCGACCGCGCGGCGTCGAGCGACAGGCCGAGATGCGTTCCGATCAGCCAGTCGCGGAACAGTTCCATCTCGCGCCGCAGCAGCGCCTCGTCGTAGGGCGGCAGCTCGCCCGCCTGCGGCCCCTGCGCCTGGATCACCAGCAGGGCGCCAAGCGCATCGCCGTACAGGCGCTGCACGTTTCCGGCGTCCAGCGCCTGCAGATAATGCACGTCGCCGAGATCCGACAGCAGGTAGAAGCCGCGCCCCACATCGCTGCGCAGCACCTCGGGTACGTTCAGACCGATCTCCAGGAACGCGGCGGCGACCTTCAGGAAGGGACGCATGTCCTCCTTGTCGGGCGGCGCGTCCATGACGATGAAGCTGCCACCGCCCGCACTGACGCGGAAATACCGGCGGAAACTCGCATCCGCCGAAGCCGGCCGGATGGCGCATTGCGCAAAGGCCGCATCCTCGCGCAGCCAGTCTTCGATCTGTTGCAGACGGTGGGGCATGCTCGACCCTTGGGCGGTTTCCGGATCCAGGCCGATGCGGGCCCCGCGGGGCGCCCCATGAACCGGAGAAAGTGATTGAAGGAAAAGCCATTCTATGCGATTTTACGGGGCGCCTGCCAGGTCCGTGCCGGGACGTTCCGGCGCGCCGTCCGGACGCTCCGCCCCGGAGGCGGCACCCCGACAAGCCGAAAACGCGTGGCCGCCCCGCCGGACACGCAGACCGCGTGACGCGCTCCGCCCGCCGCCGCCCCATGTCGCAGGGACGCGCGACGGGCGCAGGAAGAAGACGCAGCGCGAGGAACGAGCCACTGTGAGTGAACGATCTCTGCTAGCGGCGCTGATCGCCGGCCTCATCCTGCCGCCGGCCGTCGCCGCGCAAACGGCCTGGGACTGCCGGCCCGACCCGCGCGGCGGCTGGCAGTGCCGCGCCGCCGGCGACGAAGCCGAGGCCGAAGCGGCC
>JAJJPM010000003.1:0-30964 GCA_032907525.1 Gammaproteobacteria bacterium | reverse complement strand
CACTGCTGCCTCCCGTAGGAGTCTGGGCCGTGTCTCAGTCCCAGTGTGGCTGATCGTCCTCTCAGACCAGCTACGGATCGTCGCCTTGGTAGGCCGTTACCCCACCAACAAGCTAATCCGACGTAGGCTCATCCAATAGTGCAAGGTCCGAAGATCCCCTGCTTTCCCCCGTAGGGCGTATGCGGTATTAGCTTGAGTTTCCCCAAGTTATCCCCCGCTACTGGGCAGATTCCTACGCATTACTCACCCGTCCGCCACTCGTCAGCGCCCGAAGGCCTGTTACCGTTCGACTTGCATGTGTTAGGCATGCCGCCAGCGTTCAATCTGAGCCAGGATCAAACTCTTCAGTTCAATCATGTTTAGTCGCTTGAGGCGACCAATCTTGGCTCGATGAATTACTGTCTAGGTATTACTACATAGACGCTCTTCATCGAAATTTGGTTTGCTTCGCAACCCAATCGACGTGAGCGCCCACACAAGTTACCTGATCCTGATTGTTAAAGAGCTTGTCGAGAAGCTTGCCCGACAAAGAAGACGCATTATACAGCGACTTCGGCTTCCGTCAACACCCCGAATCACCAAAATTTGCTTCGCTCAGTGACCCGCCGGGTGACAGGAGGCCGCGATTATACGAGGCATTTCGGAGCCGTCAACACCTTTTTCACAATCCCGTAAAAAACCTTTTCCGGCCGCTCGCACATGCACCACCGGAAGCGGCGACACCACCTGAAAAGGCCACGGTTTTCCGGGAAAAACCGCTGTTTTACCTGGGTGGACATACGGGACGGCGACGCGCGTCCGCGGCCTTCTCCACGCCCCACCGCGCCGCTAGGACACCTTTCGCGAGGCGCCTCTAGCCTGCCTTGAGCGTCACCCGGGCGACGCGCCGTTTTCCGACCTGGATGACCACGCTGGCCGGGGCCATGAACTGCAATGCGCGGTCCGCGATCCGCTCGCCGTCGACCCGTACGGCGCCCTGCCCCAGCATCCGCAGCGCCTCCGACGTGCTGCCGGTCAGCCCAGCGTCCTTGAGCAGATTGGCGATGGCCAGCCCGTCGGCCGGCACGGTGAGCTCCACCTGGGGAATGACATCGGGCAACACCCCTTTCTGGAAGCGCGCGACGAACGCCTCGCGCGCCTGCCGGGCGGCCGTCCGGTCGTGGAAGCGGGTAATGATCTCCTCGGCCAGCTCGAATTTCACGTCGCGCGGATTGAGCCCTTCGGACACCCGCCGCTTAAGCCCCTGAATCTCGGCAAGCGGCCGGAAACTCAGCAACTCGAAATACCGCCACATCAGCTCGTCGGAGATCGACATGAGCTTCCCGAACATCTCGTCCGGAGCATCGGCGATGCCGATATAGTTGCCCAGGGACTTGGACATCTTCTGTGTGCCGTCCAGACCTTCGAGGATGGGCATGGTCAGGATGACCTGCTGCGGCTGACCGTAGTGTCTCTGCAGTTCGCGACCCACCAGCAGATTGAACTTCTGGTCCGTGCCCCCGAGCTCGACGTCCGCATTCAGCGCCACGGAGTCGTACCCCTGAATCAGAGGGTACAGGAATTCGTGGATGGCGATCGGCTGTCCCGAGCTGTAGCGCTTGTGGAAATCGTCGCGCTCGAGCATGCGCGCGACCGTGTGCTTGGCGGCGAGTTGGATGAGACCGGCAGCGTCCATGGCGCCCATCCAACTCGAATTGAACATTACAAGAGTCTTCTCGGGATCGAGGATCTTGAATATCTGGCTCTCGTAGGTCTTGGCGTTCTCGATGACCTCGTCACGTGTCAGCGGCTTGCGGGTGACATTCTTGCCCGTAGGATCGCCGATCATCCCCGTGAAGTCGCCGATCAGAAAAATCGCCTCGTGACCCAGTTCCTGAAACTGGCGCAGCTTGTTCAAGAGCACGGTATGGCCGAGATGGAGGTCGGGCGCGGTCGGATCGAACCCGGCCTTGATGCGAAGCGGGCGCCCCGTCGCCAGCTTCTCCAAGAGCTCGGATTCGATCAGGATTTCGTGCGCGCCGCGCTTGATCTCGGTCAGCGCCTCGGTGGCTGACAGCATGTCGTTCTACTCCCCGGATGACCCGTTGACGCAAAAGGCAGACAGGTTAACATACGCGCACGCACGATCACGGCGGACTCGCGACGGCTCACGGAAGGCACGGACCAGGTCGGCCGGACAATAACGATGCCTTATCACTCAAGTCGCTGACCGGATTGGCCGAATCCCTACCCAGGTGTTGACCTTTTCCGGCCGGCCCATTACCTTGTCGGCGGGTGATTTATAAGGAAATTCCGTGAACTACCCATTCCTCAGCCAGCGTGGCCGCCAGGCGGTTCCTTTCCCGCGCACGGCCGGCCCTCGACTCCGTCAGATCCACTGGCTGGTACTGGCCAGCGCGGTTTTCGCCGGTGCAGCGCTCTTCAGCTATACCGGTGACGACGCGCAGGCCACCAGGACTCCGGTATCGGCGATCGCGGCACTCGAGATTCCCGCAGCCCCTCCCGGCGTGGACACCGACGACCGGCCTGCCGCCGTAACCCAGGAAACCGTGGCGACCTTGGTTCCCGCCACCGACCTTCCCGATCGAGCGGATGAGCCTGGAGAGGCTGCGGCCGCGACCGGGTCATCCGAACCGCCTCTCCCGGAAGTCGCCGGCAAGCCCGATGACGGCAGCACCTGGACTCAGGTCACCGTACAGACCGGCGACAGCCTGGCCCGCATCTTTACCCGCGCCGGCGTGAATGCCCGCGATCTCCATGAACTGATGACCCTGGGCGCCGCTGTCAACACGCTCAAGCGCATCCACCCCGGCCAGATCCTGCATCTGCGCGCAGACGACGACGGGAAACTGCTGGAACTGCGGTACGAGGAAAGCCAGACGCTCGGCCTGCAGGTGGTCCGCGGCGCCGACGGCTTCACCGCCACGACGACTCATCGGATCCCCGACCGGCAGACGGCCAATGCGACCGCGGTCATCGAAAGTTCGCTTTTCCTTGCCGGCCAGAAGGCCAAGCTGTCGGACAGCATGATCATGGACCTCGCCGGGATCTTCGGCTGGGACATCGACTTCGCACTGGACATTCGCGAGGGCGATCGCTTCACCGTCCTGTACGACGAGCTCTACCTGGACGGCGAACGTATCGGCGATGGCAATATCCTGGCTGCCGAGTTCGTCAACCAGGGGCAGGTCTTCCGGGCCATCCGCTACACCGACCCCGACGGCAGAACCGATTACTACACACCCGAAGGACGCAGCCTGCGCAAGGCCTTCCTGCGCACGCCCGTCGAATTCTCGCGCATCAGCTCCGGCTTCAACCTCAAGCGCAAGCACCCGGTGCTGAACCGTATCCGCGCACACAAGGGCGTCGACTATGCTGCACCCAAAGGCACTCCGATCAAGGTGACCGGCAGCGGCCGCGTCGTATTCCGCGGCGTCAAGGGCGGTTATGGCAATGTGGTCATCGTGCAGCACGGCAGCACTTACAGCACCCTGTACGCACACCTTTCGGGGTTCGCCCGCGGCATCAACACGGGCACGCGCGTGCGCCAGGGCCAGACCATCGGCTACCTCGGCATGACCGGCCTGGCGACAGGGCCGCACCTGCACTACGAATTCCTGGTCAATGGTGTGCATCGCAATCCGCTGACCGTGAAGTTCCCGGATGCGGAGCCGATCGAAAAACGCTTCCGCGCGGACTTCCAGAAGACCGCGGAAGCCATGCTGGCCCAGATCGAACTCGTCCGCGGACAAAGCACACAGGTAGCGCTGTCCGAGAGCAACTGACCAAGGAGCGGTCTCTCCCCACATCATCCCCTGCCCGGTCGCGACCATGGCCGACCGCGGCACATCCGTCGACGACGATTCTTCGCTCTACGCGGCTACCGGTGATTTCTCGCCACCGCTCCCGTATGGTATAGCCAGTTCCAAAAGCGTGACGGTCACCACATGCACGACCTCTATCTAGGGCTGATATCAGGCACCAGCCTCGACGGTATCGATGCCGCGATCATAGACTGCTCCATGCGCGTGCCGCAGGTGACGGCAGCGCGCACGTTCGAATTCGAACCCGCGTTGCACGAACTGCTGTTGGATCTCGCCCAGGAACGGTCGGAGCATGAGATCGAGCGCCTGGGCGAAGCCGACCACTGGCTGGGTGAGGCGCTCGCCCAAGCCGCCCTGACCCTGATCGGGGAGGCAGGGCTGAAGCCCCGGGACATTCGAGCGATAGGCAGCCACGGCCAGACCGTTCGCCATCGACCGGACGGCCCGCACCCTTTCACACTGCAGGTCGGCGATCCCAACATTCTGGCCGAACGCACCGGAATCACGACGGTCGCGGACTTCCGCAGGCGCGACATGGCTGCCGGCGGGCAGGGTGCGCCGCTCGTACCCGCCTTCCACGCCGCCTGCTTCCGTTCGCCGGACGAAGATCGCGCGGCACTGAACATTGGCGGCATGGCCAACCTCACCCTTCTGCCGGCTGACCCGGCGCAGCCGGTAGGCGGATTCGACACCGGCCCCGGCAATGTGCTGCTGGATGCCTGGATCCATCGGGAGCATGGTGCCAGCTGCGACATCGACGGCGCCTGGGCCGCCAGCGGCCGCCCGGTCCCGGCCCTGCTGGATGCCTTGCTGCAGGATCCCTATTTCACCCGGACGCCCCCGAAAAGCACGGGGCGCGAGCACTTCCACCTTGCGTGGCTGGATCGGCATCTGGGTGGCGTTACCGCATCGCCCGAGGACATACAGGCCACGCTCAGCGCCCTCACCGCGCAGTCCGTCGCAGCCGCCCTGCACCGTTGGGCGCCGCAAACGCGGCGTGTGCTGGTCTGTGGCGGAGGGGCGCACAACACGAAACTGCTCGCCGATCTTCGCGAACGCATGCCGCATATCATCGTCGAATCGACGGAAGCACATGGCCTGCACCCGGATTGGATCGAGGCAGCCGCATTCGCGTGGATGGCAAGGGAAACCCTGGCGGGCAGGGCCACGAATCAACCCAGCGTCACAGGGGCGCGTGTCGCGACCATACTCGGCGGCATCTACCCGGGCAGCACCGGACCGCTGAGACTTCCCTGAGAGCAGCCCGATGAGGTATCGCCTTCTCATCCCCTCCAGAAGGCCGGCGTCAGAAGCACGAGTACAGTCATGATTTCCAGGCGGCCGAGCAGCATGCCGATGCCCAGCAGCCATTTCGCGCCGTCAGGGAGTGACGCGAAGTTGCCGGCCGGACCGATGGTCGCCCCCAGCCCGGGGCCGACATTGGTCACGGCGGTGGCTGCACCGGTCAGACTCGTCATGAAATCCAGCCCGACCGCAGACAGCGCCAGCGCGAGCAGCCCGATGGTGAGGGCAAAGAAAAAAGAAAAACTGATGAGCGAGCGCAGGATATCCTCACCGATCTCGCGATCGTTATAGCGCTCGGTGAATATGGCATGTGGATGGACCAGGCGCCGAAGCTGGTGACGCAACAGAATGTACGCCACCTGAAAACGGAAGATCTTCAAGCCACCGGCGGTCGATCCGGAACAACCGCCTATGAACGTAAGGTAGAAGAACACCATCACACCCAGTCCGCCCCAGAGACTGTAGTCCTCCGACGCATAGCCGGTCGTCGTCACCACCGAAACGACGTTGAAAAAGCTCGCCGCCAGGGCGGAGGCGATATCACGCTCCCGGCCCAGCACATTGACCAGCGTCAGCAGCAGGCTGAAGAACAGGACCAACGCCAGAAATCCCCGTACCTGACGGTCACGCCATAACGGCGCCAATCGGCCGCGCAGGGCGTGCACATACAGCGAGAAAGGCAGCGACCCCAGCAGCATGAACGTGACCGCGACCCAAAGAACCGCCCGGCTCTGGAAATGGCCCATGGACGCGTCGTAGTTGGAATACCCGCCGGTCGACAGGGTGGTCATTGCGTGGGTGATGGCGTCGAACACCTCCATACCGGCCACCCAATAGGCTGTGGCACAGGCAAAGGACAATACGAGGTAGGCCAGCGCGATCGCCTTCGCGACCGATTCGAAGCGCGGCAGGATCTTCTCGGAGCGATCGGATGACTCGGCGTGGAACAGGCGCATGCCGCCCACACGGAGAAACGGCAGTATGAGCACGCCCATCACGATAAACCCGATCCCCCCTGCCCATTGGAGCAGCGAACGCCACAACAGAATTCCGCGCGGCGCATGATCAAGCCCCGTCAAGACCGTCGACCCCGTGGTCGTCACGCCCGACATGGTTTCAAAAAAGGCATCCGTGTAGCTGATGTGCTGAATGAACACCATCGGCAAAGCCGCGAACAGCACGACCCCGATCCACGTCAGGGTGGTCAGCACGAAAACCTGTCGCGGCACCAGGGCGAAGCCGCCGCGGCGTCGACTCGCCCAGGCGAGGGTCAGTCCACAGATCAAGGTGATTGCGCTGGACAACAGGAAGTCCGGCGTCTCGGATTCGCCGACCGCCAGCATGTAGCCTATGGGGATCCACATCACCAGGGCCAGACCAACCAGGAACAATCCGGTGACGAAAAAGGCGGGTCTGAAAGTTTTCATCCGGGTCGGATTCCGTCACGCCCGTATGCGGACGCCGCAATGAGCATTGCCGGCACCGCCTGCCCAGACAGCCGCTGCGAGACGCTACGCGAGCTCACGGCGAAGACCGGCACCCTGGTCAGGCACGTTCCGCGATCGGAACGTAATCGCGTTCCTGCTCACCCGTGTACACCTGCGTCGGACGGAATATGCGGTTGTCCTTGAGCTGCTCGCGCCAGTGTGCCAGCCAGCCCGCACAGCGCGCCACGGCGAAGATCGAGGTGAACTGATCGGAAGGTATGCCCATCTCGGAATAGAGCAGCCCCGAATAGAAGTCGACATTGGCCCAGACGCCTTTCGCGGCGAGGCGCTCCTCGCAGGCCTCCTCCAGCGCAAGAGCGGTCTCGAACATCGGGCTGATGCTGCCGCCGCGATGCTTCATCAGGTCCAGCATGAGTTTCTGCAGGATGGTGGCGCGCGGATCCTTCACCTTGTACTCGCGATGCCCCATGCCCCAGATCTTCTCCTTGTTGGCGAGCTTCTTGTCCAGCCAGGGCTTGACGTTGTCCGGCGAGCCGATCTCCTGCAGCATCTCGATGACCTTCTGATTGGCGCCGCCATGCAGAGGTCCCGCGAGCGTGCCGATGGCGGCGGCGACGACCAGATACGGGCTCGTCAGCGTAGAGCCGGCGACCAGCGCCGCGAAGGTCGAGGCATTGATGGTGTGTTCGGCATGCAGGATCAGGCAGGCATCCAGAATGCGGGCAAGCAGCGGATCGGGCTCCTCGCCGTGGAACATGTAGAGGAAATTGGCCGCGTAGGACAGATCCTTGCGCGGCGGGATGGGATCGTAGCCGGAGCGGATGTGCTGCCAGGTGGTCACCAGCGTCGCCATGCGCGCCAGGATCTTCACCGACATGTTGTGGACGTAGTTCAGGTCCCGGCACATGTCGCGGTCGGTCAGGCACTCGTCACCCGGATAGAACATCGCCAGGCAGGCGACCGAGGCCTGCAACATCTCCATCGGATGCCCGGTCGACGGGAGATACTTCATGATCTCCCGGATGTTGTACTTCACCGGCCGGTTGGCGCGAATCTGCCGGTCGAATTCGGCCAGCTCCGCGCGCGTGGGCAGCCTGCCGTCCAGGAGCAGCAGCGAAGTCTCTTCGAAGCTGCTGTGTTCGGCGAGATCCTTGATGCGGTAGCCGCGGTAGGTGAGGATGCCCCGCTTGCCGTCGAGGTCGGAAATATTGGATTTGGTCGCCGGAACGCCTTCCAGGCCAGGCAGGTATTCGTTCATTGTCATTCCTCTTGGCTTGCTCGGGCCGCTGGACCGCCTCAGGGCGCCACCGCATGAGGTGGCGCCAAGCATAGCAAATGAGGATATGCCCGTGACAGCGGGACCCTGAAAGCGAAAGGGACGCCGGAGCGTCCCTTTCGCATGGGTGAAGCGGGTGGGATCAGTTCGCGGAGAACGACGAGCCGCAGCCGCAGGTGGTGGTCGCGTTCGGATTGCGGATCACGAACTGCGCGCCTTCCAGATCTTCCTTGTAGTCGATCTCGGCGCCGACCAGATACTGGAAGCTCATGGGATCGATGAGCAGCGTCACGCCGCACTGCTCGACGGCGGTATCGCCTTCGTTGATCGCCTCGTCGAAGGTAAAACCGTACTGGAACCCCGAGCAGCCACCGCCCGACACGAACACGCGCAGCTTCAGGTTCGGATTGGATTCCTCTTCGATCAGGCCCTTGACCTTGAGCGCCGCAGCCTCGGTGAAGATCAGCGGAGCTTCCGTTTCGACACGGGTTGCAGTCTCTGTCATGGTCACATCTCCAGCAAATACCAAATACGGGTGAACGAACGTTGCGGACATTATCCGGTTGTTGACAATTGCAGTCAAGAATTGCCCTGGATGATGTTGGCCGGCGTCCCTTCCGCACCCGGCTTGCGGGATTCCACGCCCGATACCGCCGCGGCGGCGGCCTGATGTACGAGACTGCCGTTGACCGCGGCCCCCATGGCCATCTCGATCAGGCTGTAATAGACGTTGCCGTTCACCTTTGCCTGCGGCGCCAGCTCGATGCGGCCGGACGCGTGCACGTCGCCGCTCACCGCCCCGTTCAGGATCACGTTGTGCACACGGACCTCGCCCTCGATCCGGCCGTGCTCGCTCACCATCAGCACCGCATCGTCACCGGTTCCCATCACGTTACCCTTGACGGAACCGTCGATGTGTAGGCCGCCGCTGAACCGGACATCGCCGGTGATTTCGGTATCCCGCCCGATCAAGGTGCCGATCTTGGTGCTCGTTGCCTTCTTGCCCTGTCCCCACATCACTCTTCCTCCTCGGCCGGACCACCCCGGTCGGACGGCCAATCGAAACTCCACTCCAACGGAAGGCGCGGCGCGTTGGCGGGCACCGCCTGCAGGGTCAGCCGTTCGGGCAGAAAGCCCTCGGGCAGCTGCAGATTTCCCTCGATAGACTGGAAGTAGCGGAAGCGGTAGGGGATATCTTCAGTGCCCGCGTCGGACACCTCCGCCAGCCCCAGGCGCCGCGCCACGCCCTCCTGAACACCCTCCACGAACAGGCGCACGACACCTTTGGCGGTCTGATCGCGGCGTCCCGGCTGCGTCAATACGAAACGGTAGCGGTAACGCGCCGCTCCCGCGGCCGGCTCGAGATCGAAATCCTGGGCGTGAAGGCCGACCTTGTCCGCACCCGGCGACATCACGCCACGGTAGAACGCCAGTTCCTCGCGCAGTCCCAGCAACTCGTCCTGAAGTCCGGAGCGCTCCTGCTTGAACACCGCATAAGCCTGCTGGTCGATCTGCCGGGCGCGTTCCAGGACCGCGATCTGTCGCTCCAGGGCCGAGTTGCGCGCGTCCAGCTCGCCGAGCTGGGCCTGCAGGCGCTCACGCTCTGCGTAGAGGGATTCGAGATCACCGCCCGCCCGCGACCGGCCGAACTGATACAGCTCCCAGCCGCCGACCACGGCGACGACCGCCGCCAGCCCCAGCGCCAGCCGCAGCTTCCATGCCCGATAGATCAGGATTTCCTTCCGGTTCGCATCCACGTCCTAGCCGCAGGCAAAATTCGGGCCACGCCCCTCAGGGCAGCAACGCGACCCCTTCCAGCCCCGTCCGCTCCGGCAGCCCGAACATGAGGTTCATATTCTGCACGGCCTGGCCGGCGGCACCTTTGACGAGGTTATCAATAACCGACAGGATCACGACGGTGTCGCCAGCCTGCGGCCGGTGCACCGCGAGCCGGCAGTGATTGGCACCGCGCACGCTGCGGGTCTCGGGGTGGCTGCCGGCCGGCATGACGTCGACGAAGGGTTCGGCCGCATAGCGCCGCTCGAAGAGTCCCTGGAGGTCGCCGGCATCGCGGGTCAGGCGCGCATAGAGCGTCGCGTGAATGCCCCGGATCATGGGGGTGAGATGAGGAACGAAGGTCAGGCCCACCGCCTCGCCCGCAGCCGCCGCCAGCCCCTGACGGATCTCCGGCAGGTGCCGGTGGCCGGGCACGGCGTAAGCCTTGAAGCTGTCGGCCGCTTCGGCCAGCAGGGTGCCGACGCTGGCCTTGCGACCGGCCCCGCTGACGCCGGATTTGACGTCGGCGATGAGGGTCCCGCGGTCGACCAGCCCCTGTTCGATCAGCGGCAGGAAACCCAGCTGGACAGCCGTCGGATAGCAGCCCGGGTTGGCAACGATGCGCGCCGAACGGATACGCTCGCGATTCACCTCCGGCAATCCATAGACCGCCTCGGCAAGCACGTCCGGGCAGGCATGGGGCATGCCGTACCACTGCTCCCACACCGCGGGATCGCGCAACCGGAAATCGGCGGCGAGATCGACCACCCGCACGCCGGCCGCAAGCAGTTCCGGGACCATCTGCATGGCGGTGCCATTGGGCGTGGCGAAAAACACCATATCGCAGCCCTGCAGCACGGCCGCATCGGGCGCCGAGAACTTCAGATCCAGGTATCCGCGCAGATTGGGGAACATGTCGCTCACCGCCATGCCCGCCTCGGAACGCGAGGTGATGACCCGCAGCTCGACCTGCCCATGCCCGGCCAACAGGCGCAGCAACTCGACGCCCGTATAACCCGTGCCGCCAACCACACCGACTCTGATCATGATGAAGCTTCCCGGATGCCGCCTCCCCGAACTGCCAATAGTACGGTCTGCGGGCGCGCGACTCCAGGCGAGGCGGCGCTGAGGGCCGCGCCCGACTGAACCCGGCCGGATTGCTACGGTCTCACCGACAGGGCACACTTGCCGGGCACTGGTGCGGGCACCGCCCCCTCGGCCATCGGGGCCACGGGGGCCGCGGACCGGCCCCCCGTGGCCCCGGCAGGTGACGTTGGCGCCCCTGCCCGAATTTGAGTCGTGACGAACATCGGATATGAAAGCGAAAGACATTCTTCTGGGGTTGTTCGCCTTGGCGCTGGTCGGCGCGCTGGCCTACGTCTGGTTGTCCCCCGAGGGCCTTAAACGGGCACCGGACATCGCCCTGCGCACCATCGACGGCAATGAGATCAACCTCTCCGAGCTGCGGGGGCGGCCGGTGCTGGTCACCTTCTGGGCCACGTCCTGCCCCGGTTGCGTGAAGGAAATCCCGCACCTCATCGAGCTCCACCAGGAATTCGGCCCCCGGGGGCTGCAGCTGGTGGCAGTGGCGATGAGCTACGACCCTCCGGACCATGTGCTCGCCATGCGCGACGCCCGCCAGATCCCCTACCCGATCGCCCTGGACATCAAGGGCGAGGCCGCGCGTGCTTTCGGCGACGTGCGCCTGACGCCGACCTCTTTCCTGATCGCGCCGGACGGACGCATCGTGCGGCAGAAGATAGGCGAAATGGAAATGGCCGACGTGCGGGCGCAGATCCGCGCGATGCTGGGCGCCTGAGGGACGGGCGGCCGATGCTCTGGGTGAAGGCCTGGCACATCATCTTCGTCGTGACCTGGTTCGCCGGCCTGTTCTACCTTCCCCGCCTGTTCGTCTACCACGCCGACTGCACCGACGAGCCCGGCAACGCCCGCTTCAAGGTCATGGAGCGCAAGCTCTACGCCATCATGAGCATCGGCGCCCTGGCGGCCGGCTTCTTCGGCCTCTGGCTGCTGTTTGTCTACCAGTGGCAGACCCTGCTCAGCACGGCCTGGCTGCCCCTGAAACTGGTGCTGGTCACCGCCCTGATCGCTTACCATCTCTACTGCCTCAAGCTGGTGCGTGACTTCCGCGCCGACCGCAACCGCCGCAGCCACGTTTTCTACCGGTGGTTCAACGAGTTCCCGGCCCTGATCCTGATCGCCGTGGTCCTGCTGGCGATTCTCAAGCCGTTCTGACAGCCCTCTTGCGCCCCGCGCATGCCTCAAGCCCATCGGCTTTTCGATAACCAGATAGTTAATACGAATCGTTTGCATTTACTATATCGATACGTATAATCCTTCGCAGCCCGGCGGACACCGCCGTCGCGCCACCCGGGCTGCCCTGAAAACCGGAACCCAGACCAAGACTATCGAGGAACCGCATACCATGAACCCCACTACCCCGCTGAACCTGGGACTGGCCGCCGCCATGTCCCTGTTCGCCGGCGGCGCCGCTGCCGCCGAACCGCCCTCCGCCGACGAGATGTGGCGCATCATCCAGGAGCAACAGAAACAGATCGAAGCGCTGAAATCCCAGCTCAACCAGACCGACCGGAAGGTCGAGGCCACCGGCGACGCCCTGGAACAGGTCGCCGCCGCGAAGCCGAGCACCGGCGACGCCAGCTGGGCGGAGCGCACCCACATCGGCGGCTATGGCGAGCTGCATTACAACAACCTCGAAGGCGAGGGCGGCGCCAGCGACAAGGACGAAATCGATTTCCACCGCTTCGTGCTGTTCTTCGGCCACGAGTTCAACGACCGCATCCGCTTCTTCTCCGAGCTGGAGGTCGAGCACGGCGGCGTCGAGAGCGACGGCTCGCCGCTCGGCGGCGAGGTCGAGCTCGAACAGGCCTATGTGGAGTTCGATCTCAACGACCGGCACCGCGCCAAGGGCGGTATCTTCCTACTCCCGGTCGGCATCCTGAACGAAACGCACGAGCCGAACACCTTCTACGGGGTCGAGCGCAACCCCGTGGAGAGCAACATCATCCCCAGCACCTGGTGGGCGGGCGGCGCGGCGCTGAGCGGCGAGCTCGGTAGTGGCTTCAGCTACGATGCCGGCGTGCACGAAGGTCTCAACACCGGCGACAGCTACACGCCGCGCTCCGGCCGCCAGAAGACCAGTAACGCCGACGCCTCGGACCTGGCCTATACGGCGCGCCTGAAATGGACCGGGATGCCGGGCGTGGAGATCGCCGGCACGATCCAGCATCAGACGGACATCCGCCAGGGAACGGATCCCACGGCCGGCAGCGCCAATCTGTACGAGCTGCATACGGTCATCAGCAAGGGTCCCCTCGGCCTGCGCGCCCTCTATGCTCTCTGGGATCTGGACGGCAGCGGTCCGGCGGCCGTCGGTGCGGACGAGCAGTTCGGCTGGTACGTCGAACCGTCGTTCAAGTTCAACGATCAATGGGGCGTGTTCGCGCGTTACAACCTCTGGGATAATGCCGCCGGCGACAGCACCGACAGCGAGAAGAAGCAGATCGATGTCGGTGTGAATTTCTGGCCGCATCCGGACGTCGTGCTGAAGGCGGACTATCAGGTCCAGGACAACGACGACGGCAGGGACCAGAAGGGCTTCAATCTGGGCATCGGCTATCAGTTCTGATGCCGTTGCCAGACAGCAGCAATACAGGAGCCATCCACGGGGCGCGGACAGTCGCGCCCCGTGTCTTTATCCCGAGAACCGCATTTGCCACGGAATCACACGGAACGACACTGACGAGATCATACGCCCCATACGGCAGCCCTCCCGGCCGCCAAGTGCTGAGCCGGGGCTCAACGACGCTGCCTCATTTCAGTGCCTTGCACATACTTCCATGGCTGAAGTGAGTTTTCAGGTTTATATGAGAATCCGCATGAGCCGACTCTTCTTCGTGCCCGCCTTGCTCGTCGTGCTGCTGATCGCTCCGCGCGCGTGGGCCGAGGTCTATCAGAACCCCGAGGACTTCCTGAGCGAGGTGTTCGCAGGCGACGTCCCCGCACCCGGGGCGCTCTGGCTCACCGGCGAGGTGCGCGCCGCCGCCGAGGAGATCCTCGGCCATGAACCGCCGCAGCTGCGCGTACGCTACTGGCACCGCGGCGCGCGCAGTGCCTGGATCCTCGATGAGATCGGCAAAGAGAAGCCCATCACGACCGGCATCGTCGTCGACGCCGGCCGCATCGAGCGCATACGCGTGCTGATCTTTCGTGAGAGCCGCGGCTGGGAGGTGCGCCACGACTTCTTCACCGACCAGTTCGTCCACCTGGGGCTGGGCGATGACCGCAGGCTGGATGGCCCGATCGACGGCATCTCCGGCGCCACGCTTTCGGTACGCGCACTGACCAAGCTCGCGCGCCTGGCCCTGTACCTCCACCAGCAGACGCCGGCCGCCCATGTCGCACCGTAGAAAACACCGCATCAAGCTCAAGTCGCTGTACGTCTGGCACCGCTACGTGGGGCTGGCCGCGGCGCTGCTGGTGATCGTGCTCGCGCTGACGGGGATCGTGCTCAACCACACCGAAGAGCTGAAGCTCGACGAGCGCTTCGTGCGGTCGTCCTGGGTCCTCGACTGGTATGGCATCCGCGCGCCGGAGGCGTCGACGACCTATGCCACGCCCATCGCGCCCGTGACGCTGCTCGGCCGGCAACTGTATGTCGGCGAACGGCCGGTGCCCGGCGAGTACGACCGGCTGACCGGCGCCGTGGCCATTCAGGACATGCTGATCGCGGCAGCGGACGATCGTCTGCTGTTGACAGGACCGGAGGGTGAACTCCTGGCCGAACTGACCGCCCTCGACGGCGTGCCCGCGGGCCTGCAGCATCTGGGCAGGGATGAGAAAGGCCGGCCGGTGGTCGCAGCCGCCACCGGGTATTACCGGCCGGACGCAGACTTCACCCGCTGGGAACGGCTGCCGGAAGCACAGCACGACATCGCCTGGGCCCGGCCGGAAACCCTGGCACCGGAACGGCGTCTCGCGCTCGAGCGTACCTTCCGCGGCCGGATCCTGCCCTGGGAGCGCGTGCTGCTGGATCTGCACAGCGGCCGCTTCTTCGGGACCCATGGCGTGTGGATCATGGATGGCGCGGCGCTGCTCATGCTGTTCCTCGCCGGCAGCGGCGTGCTGATCTGGCTCAAGCGCAAGCGTTGATGCGGTCCGGCCGGCACATGACACACGGTCACATCTTCGACTGCAGGTAGTTCTGCAGGCCGATCTTCTCGATCAGCTCCAGCTGCGTCTCCAGCCAGTCGATGTGCTCTTCCTCGCTTTCGAGAATGCCCTCGAGCAGTTCGCGCGAGACATAATCGCGCGCCGTCTCGCAATGGGCGATGGCCTCGCGCAGCAGCGGCACGGCTTCACGCTCCAGTTCCAGATCGCAGCGCAGCATCTCGGGCGTGTTCTCGCCGATCTTGAGCTTGCCGAGATCCTGCAGGTTGGGCAGTCCCTCCAGGAACAGGATGCGCTTGATGAGTTCATCGGCGTGCTTCATCTCGTCGATGGACTCGTGATACTCGTGCTCGTTCAGCTCCTTCAGGCCCCAGTTCTCGTACATGCGCGCATGGAGAAAATACTGATTGATGGCCGTCAGCTCATTGCGCAGGGCCTTGTTGAGGTATTCGATGACCTTGGCGTCGCCCTTCATGATGCCTCCTGTGGGAAAGATGACAGACGGGTTGGACAGAGGCCGCGCGGTGCGCCAGGCGCCCGCGCGCCGGGAGATCGGACGTGGATGGAGTCTAGGAGCCTGTCGGACTTGAGGCTGATCTACTGCGCCGGTGGGAGAGCGGCCCATTTTCCCGATCCTTTTCGTCGAATAGCGACGGCTATTCTCCTCAAACGATCGGAAAAATGTTCTCGCTCTCCCACCTTGCTCGCTACGATCGCTCAAGTCCGACAGGCTCCTAGCAGGCCGCGGCCGGCCCCTCAGGCCGCGGCGTCGGCAGCCAGGCCGCAGCAGTCGCCGGCACAGCCTGCACCCAACGCCTCGTCGAGCAGCTGCCGCGCGGTGCGGGCGCATTTGCCGCACTGCGTCGCGACACCGAGATCGCGACTCAGATCACGCAGGCTCGCGGCACCCTGCTCGGCCACCGCCGAGCGGATGGCGCTGCAGGTCACACCTTTGCACAGACAGACATACATGGCGGCTACCTCCTGTGCCGCCATTTGAATCTAAATGAGAACGATTGTCAATGACATTATTACAGCCTAACGCGGGGCCGTACCCTGCCGGGCACGGGATCGGCCAGGACATGCCCGGGGAAACCCCGCCGGCCACCGGCCGGTCAGCGCCCCGCCCGCACCAGGCCGCCGAGGCCAGCCTCTTCCAGGGCGTTGTTGAGCAGGGTGCGGACGGCGATCTCCTTTTCCATCTGCAGCACCTGTTCGGTCAGCTCTCTCGCGCGCGCCTGGGTGATGGTGCGCAGCACCCATTTGACCCGCGGCAGGCTGCCGACGCTCATGCTCAGGCTGTCGACGCCCAGCCCCAGCAGTACCACCGCGGCGGCCGGGTCGCCGGCCAGCTCGCCGCACACGCCCACGGGCTTGCCGTTGCGGTGCGCGCCCTCGACGATCTGCGCCAGCGCCCGGATCACCGCCGGATGCAGCGTGCGATAGAGTTCGGCCACGCGCGAGTTGTTGCGGTCGACGGCGAGCAGGTACTGGGTGAGATCGTTGGTGCCGACCGAGAAAAAAGCCACCCGCTGCGCCAGGGCATCTATCTGATAGACCGCCGAGGGCACCTCGATCATCACGCCGATCGGCGGCAGGCTGACGGACTCGCCCTCCTCCAGCAGTTCCTGGTGCGCACGGCGGATCAGCGCCAGCGCCTCGTCCACCTCGCCGACGTCGCTGATCATGGGCAGCATCAGCTGCAGATTGTTCAGCCCGCTGTTGGCGCGCAGGATGGCGCGCAGCTGAGTCAGGAAGATCTCCGGATGGTCCAGGGTGATGCGGATGCCGCGCCAGCCGAGGAAGGGATTGTCCTCCCGCACCGGGAAATAGGGCAGATCCTTGTCGCCGCCGATGTCCAGGGTGCGCAACGTCACCGGCCGCGGCGCGAAACCCTCCAGCACCTGCCGGTAGATCTGCATCTGCTCGTCTTCGCCGGGGAAGCGGTCGCGCACCAGGAAGGGCACCTCGGTGCGATACAGACCGACGCCCTCCGCGCCGCTGCGCACCGAGGGCGTGATGTCGGCGAGCAGGCCGGTGTTCGCATAGAGGGGGATGCGCACGCCGTCCGGCGTCTCGGCCGGAAGACGGGTGAGTTCCTGCAGGCCGGCGCGCAGCTGCTCCTCTTCCCGTTCCAGGCGCTGGAATTCCGCGAGCGCGGCGGCCGTCGGCCGGACGAAGATCTGGCCGCGGTAGCCGTCGACCACCAGTTGCTGCGACTCCAGGCGGCCGACCGGCAGATCCGCCACGCCCATCACCGCGGGAATGCCGAGTGCGCGGGCCAGGATCGCCACATGCGAGGATCCCGAACCACGCGCGGAAATGACGCCGGCCAGCTGTGCCGGCGGCACTTCGGCGAGATGCGAGGCCGCCACTTCCTCACCCACCAGGATGACGCGGCCGTCGCCACCGATCTTCAGCACCGGCGACTCCGCCTGCAGGCGCATCAGGATGCGCCGCCCCAGGTCGCGGATGTCGGCGGCGCGTTCGCGCAGGTAGGGATCCTCCATCTCTTCGAAGATCCGCACATGATCGGCGATGGTCTCGCGCAACGCGCCCGGCGCCCAGTTGCCGGCCCGTATGCGCCGGACCGTGCCCTCCAGCAGGTCGTCGCTGCCCAGCATCATGGCGTAGGCATCGAACAGCACCAGTTCCTCCGCCGGCAGCGAATCGGCCATCTGCCGCGACAGGGTGCGGATCTCGCGCTGCACGTCGGCGACCGCGGCGCGGAATGCCGCCTCCTCGGCGGCCGCGTCCGCGATGCTGCGATCGGGAATCGCATCCAGATTGGCCGGCGGGTAAACCACCTGCGCATGGCCGATGGCCACGCCCGGCGCACCCGGAAGGCCCTTGAGCTGAAAGGCGGCGCCGCCGACGTCCTTGAGCAGCTGCGCGAAGCCGCCGCTGGCCTCGGCGTGGCTGATGGCGCCGGCCAGCTGCGCGGCCAGCGTCACCAGGAAAGTCACCTCCTGCTCGGCGAACTTGCGCACGGCGCGCTGGCGCACCACCAGCACGCCCAGCACCTTGCGGTACTGGATGATGGGCACGCCCAGGAAGCCGTGATAGGACTCCTCGCCGGTGTCGACGACGCGGCGATAACGCGGATGCTGGGGCCCGTCCTCCAGGTTGAGGGGCTCGGCGCGCTCGCTCACCAGGCCGACCAGACCCTCGCCGAAGCTCAGCCGCACGCGCCCGACCGCCGCCGGATTGAATCCGTCGGTCGCCATCAGGATGTGCTGCTGCAGCTGGAAGTCGGTGAGATAGACCGAGGCGACGTCGACCTGAATGGCCTTCTTCACCCGCTGCACGATGATGTTCAGCGCCCGGTTGAGATCGGGCGCGGCATTCACCTCGACGATGATGCGCCGCAGGATATCGAGCATGGTGGCGGACATGGGATCAGATCACCGCTTCGTCGGGCAGGGCCGGCGCGCACGCGCCGACGGCTGGGCATGGATGGGGGGCGCCGTCGGCGGCCATCTAGCGATGACGCAGGGATCGCGACTGCGGCAGCGGTGGCGCGCCGTCCGGAAACAGCAGCGGCGCGAATTCGCTCAGTGCGCGCTGGTAGACCTTGCGCTTGAAGGCCACCACCTCGCCGAGCGGGTGCCAGTAATCCACCCAGCGCCAGCAGTCGAATTCGGGGTGATCGCAGCTGTTCAGACAGACGTCGCGCTCGTCGCCGACCAGGCGCAGCAGGAACCACACCTGCTTCTGGCCGATGCACACCGGGCGGGTGCCGCGGCGGATATAGCGGTCCGGCAAGCGGTAGCGCAGCCAGCCGCGCGTCTGGGCGAGGATCTGGACATGCCCGGGATAGAGCCCGACCTCTTCGGCGAGTTCGCGGAACAGGGCCTCTTCCGGCGTCTCGTCGCTGCGGATCCCGCCCTGCGGGAACTGCCAGGCGTTCTGACCGATGCGGCGCGCCCACAGCAGGTCGCCGTCCCGGTTGCTCAGGACGATGCCGACGTTGGGACGATATCCATCCGAATCAATCACTTGAACACCCAAAATACGAACTGGAGCGGTGTCCCGATTCTCCCACAAATGCGCGCCCGTCGGCAAATGCCCGCGGCGCGTTTACCTCGTCCGCGGCGACCACTATCCTTGGCGCCTTCCCAAGCGACCGCGGAGCGCCCCAAAGTGGCCCTGGCCCTGTTCGACCTCGACAACACCCTTCTGGGTGGCGACAGCGATTATCTCTGGGGCCGTTTTCTGGTCGAACAAGGCATCGTCGACGGAGAGAGCTACGAGCGCGAGAACCGCCGCTACTACGATCAGTACAAGGCGGGCAGCCTCGACATCCAGGCCTTCCTCGCCTTCTCGCTGCGGCCACTCGCGGAACATCCCCCGGAGCGCCTGCACGCCTGGCGCGACGAATTCCTGGTCCGCATGATCGATCCCATCATCCTGCCCGACGCCCGCGCCCTGGTGGAGCGCCACCGCGCCGGCGGCGACATGCCGGTGATCATCACCGCCACCAACCGTTTCGTCACCGCGCCCATCGCCGCGCGCTTCGGCATCCGCCATCTGATCGCGACCGAGGTCGAGATGGAAGACGGGCGCTACACCGGGCGCAGCGCCGGCATCCCGTGTTTCCAGTCCGGCAAGGTGCAGCGCCTGGAGCAGTGGCTGGCCGACCACGGGGCCGATCTGGACGGCAGCTGGTTCTACAGCGATTCGCACAACGACCTGCCGCTGCTGGAACGGGTCGCGCATCCGGTCGCGGTCGATCCCGACGACACGCTCGCGCACCATGCGCGCGCCCGCGGCTGGCCGGTCATGACGCTGCGCCGGGGCTGGACCGGGCCGGCCGACTGAGCCATGCCTGCGGCCACGCACCCGCCCGGGCGGCTGATAGGCCTGTTGCTGCTCCTGAGCCTCGCCGGCATCGGCGCCGCGCTCGCCGTCGGCAGCGCGCCGATCCCCTTTGCCGACGTGCTGCGCGCGCTGGCCGGCGCGGGCGACGAGCCGCAGCGCAGCATCGTGCTCGAACTGCGCCTGCCGCGTGCGCTCGGCGCTTTCGCCGTCGGCGCCCTCCTGGCCGTGAGCGGCGCCCTGCTGCAGGTGCTGCTGCGCAACCCGCTCGCCGATCCCTATGTGCTCGGCACCTCCGGCGGCGCGGCCGTCGGCGCCCTCCTGGCCATGCTCGCCGGACTCTCCGGCACGTGGCTGAACGGCGGCGCCTTCCTCGGCGCTCTGCTCGCCACCGTGCTGGTCTTCGGCCTGGCGCGCCGCGGCGGCGACTGGTCGCCCGCCCGTCTGCTGCTCACCGGGATCATTCTCGCCGCCGGCTGGGGCGCGCTGATCGCCTTCATCCTCACCGTCGCACCCGAACACAACCTGCGCGGCATGCTGTTCTGGCTGATGGGCGATCTCGTCACGGGCGATGCGCCGTGGCCGGCGCTGGCGCTGCTGATCGCCGTGCTGCTGGCGGGACTGGCCCTGGCGCGCCCGCTGAACGTGCTGGCACGCGGCGAATTGCAGGCACGGACGCTCGGCGTCGCGGTGGCACCGCTGCGCAATACGCTCTACGTGCTCGCCGCGCTGGGCACGGCCGGCGCGGTGACGCTCGCCGGCAGCGTCGGCTTCGTCGGTCTCGTCGTCCCGCATCTCCTGCGGCTGGCCGGCGCGCGCGATCAGCGCATCCTGCTGCCCGCGTGCGCCCTCGCCGGCGGCACACTGCTCTCCTTCGCCGATCTGCTCGCGCGCACCCTGTGGGCGCCGCAGCAGCTGCCCGTCGGCATCCTCACCGCCGGTATCGGCATCCCGGTGTTCCTGTTCCTGCTGCTGCGCAGCCGCGCGGACGTGCGCGCATGAGCACCCTGAGCCTGCACGGACTGGCCGTGCGCATCGGCGGCGTCGAGGTGTGCCGCGACCTCACCCTGGAATTCACGCCCGGCCAGTGCTGGGCGATCCTCGGCCGCAACGGCAGCGGCAAGACGACACTCCTGCACACGCTCGCGGGCCTGCGCGCGCCGCAGCGCGGCGACGTGCGGCTCGACGACACGCCGTTGCGGAATCAGACGCGCCGCCGGCTCGCCCGGCACATCGGCCTGCTGCCGCAGGACAGCCACGATCCGTTCCCGGCGACCGTGCTGGAGACCGCGCTGCTCGGCCGGCATCCGCACAGCTCGCCCTGGGGCTGGGAAACGGCCGCCGACGTGCAGCTGGCGCGGGAGGCCTTGCAACAGGTGGGACTGGCCGGCTGGGACGAACGCGACGTCGCCACCTTGTCCGGCGGCGAGCGGCGACGCCTGGCGCTGGCGACGCTCCTGACGCAGGACACGGACGTCCTGCTGCTCGATGAGCCGACCAACCATCTCGACCTGCATCACCAGGTCGCCCTGCTGGACCGGCTCGCCGATCTGGCGCGGACGCGGGACAGGACGGTCGTCATGGTCCTGCACGATGTGAACTTCGCCGCGCGCTGTGCGGATCATGCGCTGCTGCTGCAGGGCGACGGCCATGTCGAAGCGGGCGCCTGCAGCGACGTACTGCGGACGGCGCGGCTCGAAGCGCTCTATGGCCAGGCATTGCGCCAGGTGAGCGACGCCCCGCCGGCCTGGCTGCCGCGCTGACCTCCACCGGCGCGGCGCAGGCATGCCGCGCACCCACATCCTCCCGATACGCGACCACCGCGTTGGACGATGCGGCTCGATGCCGTGATGGCCGAAACGAAAATTCCGACTAGACTTCCATCCTGCGCGCGCAGCGCATCCATGTCCGCAACACCACAGTCTTTATGCCTATGAGAAGTGAGGTATAGGCGCGCCCGAGAGGAGCACAGCCATGACCGACCGCCACGACGATGAAGCGCGACAGACCGACGAGACGCGGCCAGCCGACACCGCATGCAGGAAACCCATCAGCATGCATGAAGGCGTGCCGCACTGGCACGACGTCTGTTGCTGCGAGGCCGAGCCGCGCTGGGTCGCACTGGCGGAGGAACTCGGCATCGATCTCGATGCGGGATGGGAAAGAAACGGATCCTAGTGGCCGTCGGTCGGGGTGAGTACCGCGAACCCCGACAGTTCGAGTGATTCAAGCACCGATACCGACGGCGCGCAGGAACATCGTTACCAGGTGTTTCACCAGATCGGCCAGGCTGTATTCGCGGTAGCGGTCCGCCTGATACACGATCCTGGCGTACAGCGCCTCGCGCACCATTCCCTGGAACATCAGTGAGGCGATGCGCGGATCGACGTGCGCCCCGCGGCCTTCCTTGCGCAGCTCGCCCAGACCGAACTCGATATAGTCCGCGAACGGACGCCAGCGGTTCTCGAAGAACTGGCGCGCCGCCTGGCTGCCCTCCAGTGCGGCATGCAGTTCCATGCGCAGATAGTCGGGATCGCGGGCGACGCTCTCGACGTACATGAGCGTCATGCGCGCGAGCAGTCCGCCGAAATCGTCCGGCCCGCGCACCACCACGTCGACGTAGCTCTCGCGCGTGCAGGCGATCTCGCTCAGAACGGCCTCGTAGAGATCCTGCTTGGAGGCGAAATGACGGTAGAGCACCGCCGGACTCACGGCCAGACGCGAGGCGATCTCATCGACCGACACGCCGTGATAACCCTTGTCCGCGAACAGTACCTTGGCCACCGCCAGGATCGATGCGCGCCGCTCGGCGGCCTGCAGGCGCTTGGCCATGATTCAGACGGCCGGCCGGTAAAGAATGTGGCCACGGAATCCACGGAACGACACGGAATGCATCACTCCAAGATCCCGTCCGATGACCGCGCGGGCGGACTGCCGGGGTTTCGCATTACCGGTTCTTCCGTGTCGTTCCGTGGATTCCGTGGCCGATGACAAGGCAGGTCCCTCACCCCGCCTTGCGGATGAGGAATTCGAAGGCGCCCTCGCTCTGCGCCGACGACAGCAGGGTGTTGCCGGTCTGCTTGCAGAACGCCTCGAAGTCCTTCACCGAACCGGGATCGGTCGCGACGATGCGCAGCACCTGGCCGGCGCCCAGTGCGGCGATGCTCTTCTTGGCGCGCAGGATGGGCAGCGGGCAGTTCAGGCCGCGGGCGTCGAGTTCCTGGTCGAACGTGGTCATGGCGGATCTCCCTCTTAAGTTAGTGAACGTTTACTTAAGATAGGCGCCGACCCCGGTGCTGTCAATCGTCCCGGGCTTCCGGGAGACCGGTCCCGCCCTTCAGCGGGACTTCCGGGGACCGGTGCCGACCTCGGCGGTCCCCGGGGCGGAGAACAGCCCGCGCACAGTTGATGGAATTTCCCCTTTTGGAACCAATCGGTTGTCTTTGCCGATGGCGTAGATGCCGAACCACTCCTCGGGATCCTCCGGTTCGTGGCGGTGCGGGTCGGTCCGGTCCTCGCCGCTCTTCCACCACTCGTCGTGCAGTTCGAAGAACACCAGGCCCGCGAACGTCTCGTGACCCTTCGCCGTGCGGATGTCCCGCCACACGGACCGGTAGGTCTCCGGCACGTCTTCGACCCGGTGACCGCCGAAGCCGGGCACCCAGTGCTTGGGTTCGATGGGCGAGGTCGACAGCCCCACCTGGGTGACCAGCACCGGCATATCCACCCGGGCCGCGAGCTCCTCGAGATAGCCCTGATAGGCGGTGCCGGTCACCGAACCGGGCGGCGAAGTCTTCACCCCTCGCGCGTAGGTGTAGATGTTCAGGCACATGAGATCGCCCATGTCCGGCACCAGCACGCTGTCACGCTTCACCTCGATATCCGGACGGTCGGCCAGCGGTCCCACGTGCGTCCAGCTGGTATGGCAGTACAGGTGCCGCCGCCCGTAGCGGGTGAGTTCGTAGTCGATGGCCGCGTCGATGAGCCGCGCCAGGGCGACCTCGGTGGGCGTGCGACCGCTCACGCGCACATGCCTGCCCTCGAAGTCCCGCACCTCGGGATGGCGCGCATCGGTGCGCATGATGGCATCGGGCAGAAGCTCGTCGCCGACCGAAAACAGTACCAGACGGTCGGGACGGCCGACCTCGTAGGTATGATCGATGACGGCCTTGATCTGCTCGATCGTGCTCGTCTGGAAGACCGGGTCGAGAAAATCCTCGGCGCCGCCCATCACCCAGATGTCCTGGCCGTAGACCAGGTCGGTCTGGTCCAGCTCCGCGAAGAAGCCCTCGGGCATCAGCAGCGGAAATACATGCAGATAATTCACGCCCAGTTCGCGCAGATGCGCAAAGTGCCCGGCATATCGCCCGTCGTCACCGGGCGGCGCTCCCTGCAGCGGCGTTTCGCCGGGCAGGTAGGGTGAATAGCCCACGCCGCGCAGGAACACGGGCCGGCCGCTCCGAAGATCCACCACCGTGTTGCCACGCACGATGAAACGTTCCGGCACGGGTGTGTCGGCACCGAGTGCCGCCGACCTGCCCGGGATGATCGACGTGCCCGCCTGGACGTGACCGGTCAGCGCCAACAGCGCGACGAACGGGAGAACAGTCAGTGCTCGATTCATGGGCGTGCCTCGGCGTCGCGGGCGACGACACAGCGGACGCCGGCTCGCCGGTGGACGGGCCGGTACGATGGTGCGGACGGTGGACCATAGCCGACCGGGCGGGCCATCGGGAAGGACCGCCGTGCGGGAACGCAACCGCGTTCACAAAACGCGCAACGCGGTTTTCAGGATGCCACGGCCCTGCGCACGGGTACCAGATCGGTGAACAGCCACTGCTCGAGGCTGGCGTGGGCGCGGCGGGCGAGATCGCGGCGTTCACCGCCGCGCGCGTCCATGGGTGCCAGGAAGCTCAGCGTGACGTCGGTATGCGCGCGTCCCAGCAGACGCCAGAGGTGCACGGCGAAATCCTGCTCGCCCGTGAAGGGCGCCAACGGATCGCCCGACGTGCCGTGCCCGTATTCGATGGCCACCGGCTGCACCGGGCAGCCGGCGTCGACGGCCGCCTGGAACAGGGCGGGAAAGAACGCCCGCACCCGATCACCGGCGGTACTCGTCCCCTCGGGGAACACCGCACAACTGTGACCGTCCCGCAGCCGCACGGCGATGCGCTCCAGCAGCGGACGCACGGCGCTGATCGAGGTACGGTCGAGAAACCGGGTCCCGGCGAGCCCTGCCAGGCGGCCCAGCAGCGGCCAGCGGCGCACATCCGCCTTGGCGACGAAGGTCATCGGCAGAACGGAGGCGAGTGCGGGGACGTCCAGCCAGGAGATATGGTTGGCGACGACCAGTGCCGGTGCCCGGAGGGGCTGGCACACGACCCACACACGCAGGCCGACGACCCGGTTGAGCGCGCGCATCCAGCGCACGATCAACCCCTGTCCGGCGGGCCGGAGAAACCAGCTCGCGCCGCCGACCGCGCGTGCCGACAGCGCCAGCACCAGCCCGCCCAGGATGAGGCCGAGCAGCGCCGGCACCCGCCAGGCGCGCCGCAGCGCGGCCCCCATCACCGCCCCAGAAAATGGCGCGCATAGCGCCGCGCCAGGTGATCGCGATCCAGCACGATGAACAGATCGGCGACATCGAACAGGGGATCCCAGCAGGGCGGCCCGCCGATCTGCGCACCGAGGCGCAGGTAGGCCTTGAGCAGTGGCGGCATGGGCGGCGCTATGCCGCCCGTGGGGCGCGCGGCCGTCACCGGCAGGCGCGGCTCGACCCGCAGGGCCGGCGGAACCAGATACTGCGGGACGAGACGATCGAACAGCGCCAGCGCCTGCCCGCCCTCGTCGGTCATGGGCAGACTCGCGCAACCGATCAGGTAGTCGATGTCGTGCATCTCCACGAGGCGCGCGAGTCCCGCCCAGAGCACGGCGATGGCACTGCCGTTACGGTAATCGGCGTGGATACAGGTGCGGCCGACCTCGAGGATGCGCGCATCCAGCGCGAGGATCGGTTCGAGATGGAATTCGGTTTCGGAATAGAACAGGCCGGCGCGTCTGGCGTCGCGGTCCAGCAGCAGCCGCGTGGTCGCGACCACCTCGCCGGTCGCGCCGTCGCGCACCAGCAGATGCATGCAGAAGGGATCGAACGCGTCGATATCCAGACCCAGATCACCGGAACCCAGGCGGGCGCCCAGTTCCTCCGCGAATATCCGGTACCGAAGCGCCTGGCAGGCGCGGACATCGTCCTCGCCCGCCGCGAGCGACACCACCAGCGAACCACCGACCGGCGCCGGCGCGATGGGCATTGCATTGTAGGACACGGCCATGACGTCTCTCCGCAGCAGAAAACCGCGGAGAGCTTAGGCAGGCGACATGACGGTGCATTTACGGTGGCGTGAAACCGCGATGACGGCAGATCCCCCCTCATTACCATTGGGGGATTGCCAAGGGGGAGCAGCGGAGCGCTTCCCCTTGGCAGTCAGCCCCGCGCAGGACTTGTCCGAGCAGGGCGGAATTCAGGCCCTTGGCAGTCAGCCCCGCGCAGGACTTGTCCGAGCAGGGCGGAATTCAGGAAAACAGGCGCTGCCACCAGCGGCGGCGGTTGCCGGGCAGGTCCGGCGCCTTCAGATCGATGGGCGGGATCTTGGACAGTATCCAGCCCGGCAGCGGCGGATTGTCGCTGTAGCCGCAGGACACACCCAGGTTGTGGGGGTCGAAGATCTTCACGAAACTCGGCTGCTCGAAGGAATCGGTGTAGACGATGCCGCAGTAATCCTCATCGTGCTCGCGGCGCAGCAGCGTATCGATCTCGGCGACGAACTCGCGGAGCTTTTCCGGCCCGACGGCCTCGGTCGGCGGCTCGACGCCGACGGCGTAGATGAACCAGCCGCCTGCGGCGTCGTCGCGCAGCGCCTCCCACAGCGCATCCAGCTGCGGCCAGCGCAGCACGCCGTAGAAAGTGCCCTTGAAGGCCCCGTAGAAAGGTTGATCCGCCACCGCCTGACTCTGCTTCATCGTTCACCGCCCCCTCATCCGCGCACATCCGCCCCCCCGGGCCCGCACCATCGGTGCCGCCGGGACGGAGATCATATCCCATCTATCCACTGCCTGAGCCTCGCCGCCTCCTTGCGCAGAAAGGCGGCGTCGGCGAAGGCATTCGTCAGCAGGGCGACGCCCTGGGTCACCGCCAGCAGGTGCAGGGCGTGGTCGCGCGCCGCACGCCCGCAGCCCAGCGCCAGGAACTGCGCCTTGAGCCAGTCGAAGAACACCTCGAACATCTCCCGCGCCCGCGACTGCAGCACCAGCTGGGTCTTGCTCAGCTCCACGTTGAGCGTTCCCATGGGGCAGCCGTAGCGGAGGATATCCCGTTCTTCGTTCAGCAGGATCTGCACGTAGCGCTTGAGGCGGTCCCGCGGCTCCGGGATGGCGGCGTCCCATTCGGCCAGCATGGCGCGGATGCCGTCCAGACGGTACTCCACCACCGCCTCCAGGATCTCGTCCTTGGTCTTGAAGTAGTAGTAGAAATTCCCGCGCGGAACGCCCGCCTCGTCGGCGATGTCGGTGAACGAGGTCTGGTTGTAGCCGCGCTGATAGAACAGCCGGTTCGCCGCCGCGACGATCTGCTGCCGGAACTCCTGACCCTTGCGTTTGAGTGCCATACTCCCGCCCTGCCGAGCTGCGCACCCATTGTACCGTCCCCCGGGGGCTATGGCATGGGCTGCGGCATGTCGGAGCGGCATCAGGCCACGGGCTGTGCCATGGACATCGGCCGCGTCTGACGCAGGGACATCTCCTGCATCTGCGCCGCGACCGCCTCGCGCCAGGCGTGGACCGGGCGGTAGCCGAGCAGGCGTTCCGCCTTGGCGTTGTCCGCGCCGACCTCCTCCATCAGATGGACGATGCTGCGCGTGACCAGCGGCTCCCACGGCACCAGGGGATCGAGCATTTCCATGAGCCGGGCGAAGGCATAGGCGATCCCGAACGGCACGCTGAAATGCGGTCGCGGCAGCCCGTACTCCGCATGAAGAAAACCGATGACGTCGCGCACCCTCGGCACCTCGGATCCGACGATGTTGAAGCCCTCGTAATCGGCGAGCCTCTCGGCCGTCGCCGCCCGCACGAAGGCCTGACCGATGTCACGCCCGTCGACGATCGGCAGCGCGGTGCGCCCGCCCGCCACCCAGGGCACCAGATGCGTCTTCAGACGCGGCACGAGGATGGGCAGCAGTCCCAGGGCATAGCGATGTCCGGCGAAAATGCCCAGGCGCAGGTTCACCACCCCGAAATCGGCGCCCGCCGCCGCGCGCAGCGCGTCCTCGATCGCGACGACGTTGCACAGATGCGGCCAGAAAGGCCGCGGAATGCCGCGGCTCTGCGGATCGCCGGAACGCTCCGGCGCGGCTGCACTGGTGGTGCTGGTGTTGACGAAGCGCTTCACGCCGGCCGCGCGGGCCGCCTCGATCAGCCCCAGAGCGGGCTCGAGAAACAGTCGCCGGGAATTCTCGGCATTGCCCCACAGCGAACTCCACGCCGCGGCGTGGCAGAGCACGTCGATCCCTTCGACGACGGCCTTCCGATAGCCGCTGTCGCGCAGATCGCCTTCGCGCACCTCGCCGTCGAATCCGGCGGGCAGTTTCCGTCTGTCGCGGCAGGCGGCGACGATGCGCAGTGCCGGATCGGCACGGACCGCGAACGCCTCGAGAACATGGCTCCCGACGAACCCGGTCGCGCCGGTGATCAGAACCGTCTTCATCATCCCTCCGCCAATCGTCGCCGGCACCGGTCATCGGCGCCCTCCGCGAAAAAACTAATACGCACGTCTTATTTTGTCAAGGCGGCCACGGCACCGCCGCCCGGTCACTTGACCACCCCCGGGCCCGGGGGTAGAGTCGCGCCCTGCTGCAAACGCTTCTGGTGTTCCAAGGACAGTCGTCCGCGGAATGAAACGGGAAGCCGGTGCGACCTCCGCATGCATGCGAAAGGTCAATTCCGGCGCTGCCCCCGCAACGGTAGGCGAGTCAAAGCGCATCATCGGCCACTGTGTCGTTCCGGCATGGGAAGGCGATGCGCCGAAGAGCCGGCTCACAGCAGAGTCCGCTCCCACTCGCGAGCCCGGAGACCGGCCCGAAGCCAACCCGAGTACTGTGTCGCGGGGGGCGATACGATGGGCGAGACCGTCTCCAACCCGTTATCCCTCTTCTCCCGACACGGTGCCGTTCGTCACGCGCGCGGGTGTGCGCACCACAGGGAGACAGACCCGATGTTCAAGCCAGCCGGCGGCCTCGCCAGCCTGATCGTTTTCATTCTGAGCGGTTCCAGCCTCTATGCCGCGGACGCCGTCCGCATCGAACCGGTGGTGGTCAGCGCCACCCGCTCCCTGCAGAGCAGCGTGCCGACGCCGGCGGCGATCAGCATCATCGACCGTGCCGAGATCGAGGCCAGCGGCGCGCGCCATATCGCCGAGGTCTTGCGCGGCCGCGGCGGCGTGCAGCTGCGCGATCCCTACGGCGACGGCAGCCGCGCCGTGGTGAGCATGCGCGGCTTCGGCGAGAACGCGGCGGCCAATACGCTGGTGCTGGTCGACGGCCGCCGCCTGAACAATTCCGACCTGGGCGCGCCGGACCTCAACAGCATCGCGCTCAAGGACGTCGAGCGCATCGAGATCATCCACGGCAGCGCCGGCGTGCTGTTCGGCGACCAGGCGGTCGGCGGCGTCGTCAACGTCATCACCCGCACGCCGCGGGGATTCGGCGCGTCGATCGAAGCCGGTATCGGCAGCTTCTCCGCGCGCGAACTGCGCGGTGCGATCGGCGACCGCAACGACCGCGGGCTCGCCTACCGCCTCAGCGCCGAGACCCGCAGCAGCGACAACTACCGCGACAACAACCGCCAGGAATACACCAACCTGTTCGGGCGCCTCGACTACGAGCACGGCCATGAGGGTTCCGTGTTTCTGGAGCACCAGGCCATCGACGAGAACCTGAACCTGCCCGGTGCGATCTTCGCCGACCAGCTCGCCGCCGACCGCACGCAGACGCGCTTCCCGGACGACTACACCGACAGCCGCAGCCACATCACGCGCCTGGGGATGGACCAGGCGCTGGGCGAGGCCTGGCGGCTGGAGGCGGAACTCACCGACCGCCGCTCGGATGCCACGAGCATCCTGACCGACCTGCCGGTGGTGCAGGACCGTCACCATATCGGCTTCACGCCGCGCCTGATCGGCGCGCTGCCCCTGGGCGCCGGCGAGCTGCTGCTCACCCTGGGCGCCGATCTCGACCGCACCGACTACGAGATCGCCTCGCCCTTCGGCACCACCGACAACCGCCAGCACCAGCGCAGCGTGTACGCGCAGGGCGTGATCCCGCTGACGGCACGGCTGAGCGCCACGCTCGGCGCGCGCCACGCGGAGGTCGAGAACGACCTGACCGACTCGTTCAGTTTTCCCGCGGGCACCGCAATCGACGACAGCGAGTTCGTCACCAGCGCCGGCCTGTCCTTCGCGATGAGCGAAGACTGGCGGCTGTTCGCGCGCCGCGACGAGGTGCTGCGCTTCCCCAAGGTGGACGAGTACACCAATACCGACGCGACGGTCACCGTGCTCGACACCCAGACCGGCGAGTCCTACGAACTCGGCGCCGAGTGGCGGCGCAACGGCCACGATCTCCGCGCGGTCGTCTATCGGCTCGATCTCGACAACGAGATCGACTACGACCCGTCGGCCTCGTTCGGCTTCGGCGGCAACACCAACCTCGATCCCACGCGCCGCGACGGCCTGATCCTCGACGGCCATCTGCAGGCAACCGCCGATCTGCGTCTGGGCGCGGCCTACGGCTGGGTCGACGCGGAATTCGACAGCGGCACTTTCGCCGGCAACCGCATTCCCTTCGTCGCCGAGCACACATTGAGCCTCAGCGCGGATTACCGGATCACCCGCGCCTGGCACGTCTTCGGCGAGGCGCAGTACATCAGCGAGCGCGTGCCTCAGGGCGATTACGCCAACACCCTGGACCGGCTGCCCGGCTACACCGTGTACAACGCCAGCATCGACTATCGCCTGACGGCCTGGACGTTCACGCTGCGCGTCGACAACCTCACCGACAAGCGCTACAGCGATGTCGCGGTGCGCGCCTTCGATCCCTGGCCGGTCGAGGTCACGGGCTATTACCCGGCGCCCGAACGCCGCGCCTTCCTGACGGCCCGCTACCGTTTCTGACCGCCATGCACCGCCCGCTGCACATCCCGCCCTTCCTGCCCTGGCTGCTGGCCTCGACGGCCCTGCACGCGCTGCTGCTGACGCAGTG
>JAJJPM010000002.1:0-7517 GCA_032907525.1 Gammaproteobacteria bacterium | reverse complement strand
GGGTGCCCTTCTCTTTGGTTACTTTCTCTTGGGCAAGCAAGAGAAAGTAACCCGCCCGGCAGGGGCGGAATAAAGGCCTGGGCAGCGCTCGGTGGGAGATTGCTTCCCGCCACGACCTCCGGCCTCGCGGCTAAAGGCTCACGCGCTCGCAATGACGAGGTGGAAGGCTCGCAATGACACGGGGAAGGCCCACAATGAGGGACAGCCGCCTGGACAAGTAGCCCCAATGTAGCTACATTGCGCCTACACAGCCGACGCCACCCGCGGTCCGCGTCAGGAGCCCATACCCATGCTGCCGAATCTCAAGACCACCGATGTCCGCTCCCGGATCGAGCCGGACCTCAAGGAACGCGCCACCGAGGTGCTGGCCGATTGCGGCCTGAAGCTCAGCGACGCGATCCGCCTGTTCCTGCGCCAGGTCGTGGCTCAGCAGGGACTGCCGTTCGAGGTCAAGACCCCGAACGCGACCACGCGCGCGGCGATGAAGCAGGCGCGTTCGATCCGCAAGGCGAAATTCGCGACCACCGAGAGGCTCATGGATGACCTCGAAAAGACCGGCGCGGGACAAGCGCGCAAGCCTGCCAAGAAGAAGCGATAGAACCCGGCAGTTCCTCAAGGACTGGGAACGCCTGAGCCGTTCGGGTCGGTACGACATGCATCGCCTCAAGGAGGTGATGCTGCTGTTGATCGCCAACGACGGGCCATTGCCATCCGAGTACTTCGATCACGGACTCACCGGCTACTGGAAGGGCTTCCGTGAGTGTCACGTCGGCGGGGATTTTCTCCTGATCTACGACCTGCGGGACGATGGGGCCATCATCTTCACGCGTGCAGGCACGCACGCCGATCTGTTCGAATAGCGGGCGTGAAGGCAGGGCTAGAAGTTCGGTTTTCGGTTTTCGGTTTTCGATTTCCCTCCCCGTCGGCGCAGCCGAGCACCACAGCCCTTTTGCGATGAAGCGAGCCTCCTGTTCGAGCTGTCCGGGCGGTGCGTCGGCGCAGCCGACGTGCCGAACGGACTGCGAGTCAGGCGAGCGCGCAAAAGGGCGAGGAGCGCAGGGAAGTTCAAACGGGGACGGACTTAAGTCCGTCCCCGTTTGAACCCAGCCGTCGGGGTGCCCTTCTCTTTGGTTACTTTCTCTTGGGCAAGCAAGAGAAAGTAACCCGCGCAGCCAGCACGGAAGAAAGGCATAGGAGAAGAATCAAGATCAAAAGAAAGTCGGCATTCGAATCAGAGCCCGCGCTGCGCTCGGGGTCTGACTCGAAGCTGATTACAACTTCATCCCGTCGAAGAACTTCTTCACCCCATCCAACCACGAATGCGCCTGCGGATTGTGGGTGCTGCCGCCCTGCTCCATGGTCTTCTGGAATTCCTGCAGGAGTTCCTTCTGGCGCGCGCTCAGATTGACCGGCGTCTCGACCACGATGCGGCACAGCAGGTCGCCGATGGGGCCACCGCGCACGGGCTTGACGCCCTTGCCGCGCAGGCGGAACAGCTTGCCGGTCTGGGATTCGGCGGGGATCTTCAGCAGCACCTTGCCGTCGAGGGTCGGGACCTCGAGCTCGCCGCCGAGCGCGGCGGTGACGATGCTGATGGGCACGTCGCAATAAAGATTGTTGTCGTCGCGCTTGAAGATCGGGTGATCCTTGACGCGCACCTGCACGTACAGATCGCCCGGCGGGCCGCCGTTCTCGCCGGCCTCGCCCTCGCCCGCCAGACGGATGCGGTCGCCGGTGTCGACGCCGGCCGGCACCTTCACCGAGAGGGTCTTGTTCTCGCGCACGCGGCCGTGCCCGTGGCAGCTGCCGCAGGGGTCGTTGATCATACTGCCGGTGCCGTGGCAGCGCGGACAGGTCTGCTGCACGGAGAAGAAGCCCTGCTGCATGCGCACCTGGCCGTGGCCGCCGCAGGTGGTGCAGGTCTCGGGCTTGCTGCCGGGCCTGGCGCCGCTGCCGCCGCAGGTGGTGCACTGCACCAGCGTCGGCACGCGGATCTTCACTGTGGTGCCGGCGACGGCGTCTTCCAGGCTCAGATCGAGGTTGTAGCGCAGGTCGGCGCCGCGGTAGACGCGCTGTCCGCCGCCACCCCGGCCGCCGCCGAAGATGTCGCCGAACACATCGCCGAAGATGTCCGCGAAGCTGGCGCCGCCGGCGCCGAAGCCCGCGCCGCCGGGACCGCCGCCGCCCATGGACGGGTCGACGCCGGCATGACCGAACTGGTCGTAGGCCGCGCGCTTGCGCGCGTCGGTGAGCACATCGTAGGCCTCCTTGGCCTCCTTGAACTTCTCCTCGGCCGTCTTGTCGTCCGGATTGCGGTCCGGATGGTACTTCTGCGCCATGCGCCGGAAGGCCTTCTTGAGTTCGGCCTCGCTGGCGTTCTTCTCGACGCCGAGAACCTCGTAGTAGTCGCGTTTTGCCATTTAAAATCAGGTGCCAGGTTCTAGGAACGAGGATCTAGAAACGCACTTTACCACGCCGCCTAGCATCCACCGTTCACAACAAAACCCCGGCATACGACTGCATACCGGGTATGGACTTCGAATATGCCGGAATCTATGCGCCAGAACCGAGGCGTCAGCACCTCGGCCCTGGCACCTAGAACCTAGTCACTTATTTTCTTTGACTTCCTCGAACTCAGCATCGACGACGTCGTCACCGGCCGCGGCCTTGGCCTCGCCCTGCGGCTCGCCGCCCTCGGGCTGCGCCTGTCCCTGCTGCTGCTGATAGACGCGCTGCGCCAGCTTGCCGGAGAGTTCGGCGAGCGCCGCCGTCTTGGACTCGATGGCGGCCTTGTCGTCGCCCTTGAGCACATCCTGCAGCTCCTTGATCGCGGCCTCGATGGCGGACTTCTCGCCGGCCTCGACCTTGTCGCCGAGATCCTTGAGCGACTTGTTGGTCGCGTGGATCATGCCCTCGGCCTGGTTGCGCGCGTCGACCAGTTCGTGGAACTTGCGGTCTTCCTCGGCGTGCGCCTCGGCGTCCTTCACCATGCGCTGGACTTCCTCGTCCGACAGGCCGGAGGAGGCCTTGATCTGGATCGACTGCTCCTTGCCGGTGGCCTTGTCCTTGGCGGACACGTGCAGGATGCCGTTGGCGTCGATGTCGAAGGTGACCTCGATCTGCGGCACGCCGCGCGGGGCCGGCGGGATGTCGGAGAGATCGAAGCGGCCCAGCGATTTGTTGGCGCTGGCCATCTCGCGCTCGCCCTGCAGCACGTGCACGGTCACCGCGGTCTGGTTGTCGTCGGCGGTGGAGAACACCTGCTGCGCCTTGGTCGGGATGGTGGTGTTCTTCTCGATCAGTTTGGTCATGACGCCGCCCAGGGTCTCGATGCCGAGGCTCAGCGGGGTCACGTCCAGCAGCAGCACGTCCTTGACCTGGCCGCCGAGCACGCCGCCCTGGATCGCGGCACCGACGGCGACCGCCTCGTCCGGGTTGACGTCCTTGCGCGGCTCCTTGCCGAAGAAGTTCTGCACCGCCTCCTGCACCTTGGGCATGCGGGTCTGGCCGCCGACCAGGATCACGTCGTCGATGTCCGAGACCTTCAGGCCGGCGTCCTTGAGCGCCACCTTGCAGGGCTCGATGGTGCGCGCGATGAGGTCCTCGACCAGCGACTCCAGCTTGGCGCGGGAGAGCTTCAGGTTGAGGTGCTTCGGACCCGTGGCGTCGGCCGTGATGTACGGCAGGTTGACGTCGGTCTGCTGGCTGGAGGACAGCTCGATCTTGGCCTTCTCGGCAGCCTCCTTCAGGCGCTGCATGGCCAGCGGATCACCGCGCAGGTCGATGCCCTGCTCCTTTTTGAAGGTGTCGGCCAGGTAGTCGATGATGCGCTTGTCGAAGTCCTCGCCGCCGAGGAAGGTGTCGCCGTTGGTGGACAGCACCTCGAACTGGTGTTCGCCGTCGACGTCGGCGATCTCGATGATGGAGATGTCGAAGGTGCCGCCGCCCAGGTCGTACACGGCGATCTTCACGTCGCCGCGCTTCTTGTCCATGCCGTAGGCGAGCGCCGCCGCGGTCGGCTCGTTGATGATGCGCTTGACCTCGAGGCCGGCGATCCTGCCGGCGTCCTTGGTGGCCTGGCGCTGGGAATCGTTGAAGTAGGCAGGGACGGTGATGACCGCCTCGGTGACCGGCTCGCCGAGGTAGTCCTCGGCGGTCTTCTTCATCTTCATGAGCACGCGCGCGGAGATCTCCGGCGGGGCCATCTTCTTGCCGTGGGCCTCGACCCAGGCGTCGCCGTTGTCGGCCTTGACGATCTTGTAGGGCACCAGGCTGATGTCCTTCTGCACGACGTCTTCCTGGAAGCGGCGGCCGATCAGGCGCTTGACGGCATACAGGGTGTTGGCCGGGTTGGTCACGGCCTGGCGCTTGGCGGCCTGGCCGACCAGCACCTCGTTGTCCTCGGTGAAGGCGACGATCGACGGCGTGGTGCGGTCGCCCTCGCTGTTCTCGATCACGCGCGGCTTGCCACCCTCCATCACCGCCACGCAGGAGTTGGTGGTGCCCAGGTCAATGCCGATGATCTTTCCCATGCCAGTTTCTCCAAGAAGTATTTAACTGTCTGAAATCTTTGCGGCGGATGACGACCGCCCGAATCTGCCTTGCTACATGGAGGCGGGGCCCCGCCAATTCAAGCCCGCTCGTCCACCCGCGGCCGGGCGTCCGGCGGCAGCTTGGACACGATCACCATGGCCGGCCGGATCAGCCGGTCGTTGAGCAGATAGCCCTTCTGCACCACCGTCACCACGGTGTTAGCCTCGACGTCGGCGCGCTCCTGCAGGGACATGGCCTCGTGGAACTGGGGGTCGAAGCGCTCGCCCTGGGGGTTGACCTCGACGATGCCGAACTTCTCCATGGCCGAGGCGAGCATCTTCAGGGTCAGCTCGCTGCCCTCCTTGAGCTTGACGGGGTCGACGGTCTCGCCCTCCGCCGCGGCGATGCCCATCTCCAGGCTGTCCTTCACCGGCAGCAGTTCGGCGGCGAAGCGGTCGAGGGCGAATTTATGGGCGTTCTCCAGGTCGCGCTGGTGGCGCTTGCGGAGATTGTCGATCTCGGCCTGCAGGCGCAGGCACTGGTTCCAGTGCTCGTCGGCCTTGGTGCGGGCATCCTCCAGGAGGGCGTGCAGTTCGGCCTCGCCACCCGCCTCAGGGACGGTCTCCTCGAGGTTGTCCTGCAGTTCGGAACGCTGCTCGTCAGCCATCAATACTCTCCGATTTTCCGTAAATTACATTGACTTTATAAAGCCAAAACGAAGGTCAGCCCGGCCGGCCGAACGGGGCCGCCGGCGACTGAATGCCCTCGACATGGGGGCTATTCCCGGGGATTCAAGGCCGCGCCCAGCAGACGCGCGGTGGTGTCGACGATGGGGATGACCCGATCATAGGCCATGCGGGTCGGACCGATGACGCCCAGCACGCCCACCACCCGGCCGTCGACGGAATAGGGGGCGGTCACCACGCTGCACTCGTCCAGCACGTTGTAGCCGGACTCCTCGCCGATGAAGATCTGCACGCCCTGGGCGTTCACGCACTTGTCGAGCAGGTGCAGGATCTCGCGCTTCTGGTTGAACGCCTCGAACAGGTGGCGCAGCTTCTCGACCTCGCGCAGTTCGCGGAAATCCATGAGGTTGGTCTGCCCCGCCACGACCACGCCCTCCTGATCCTGCAGGCCGGTCTCGAAGACCCGCTGGGCCATGTCCACGGCGGCCTGCATCATGCGGTCCATGTCCTCGCGGGCACGCTGCATGTCGGCGATGATGCGGCCGCGCACCGCGGCGATGTCCTGGCCACCGAACTGTTCGTTCAGGTAATTGGCCGCGGCCTCGAACTCGGAGGCGGTGTAGTCGCGATCGACGTGGATGATGCGGTTCTGCACCTCACGCTCGTTGATCACCATGATCACCAGCACCCGACGATCGGACAGCGGCAGGAAGTCGATGCGCCGCAGCGCCGCCTGCTTGCGCTTGGGCAGGGTGACGACACCGGCCAGATGGGTGATGCCGGAGAGCAGATCCGAGGCACGGGCGACGAGGTCGGCGCGTTCGAGATCGTGCGGGAAGCTGGCGCGCAGACGCTGCAGTTCGCGGCCGTCCAGCGGCTGCACGGTGAGCAGGGTGTCGACGAAGAAGCGGTAGCCCTGGACCGTGGGCATGCGGCCGGCGGAGGTGTGCGGGGCCTTCACGAAGCCCAGGTCCTCCAGGTCCGCCATGACATTGCGGATGGTGGCGGGGCTGAGGTCCATGCCGGCGTCACGGGCCAGGGTGCGCGAGCCGACCGGTTCCCCGTCGCGGATGTAACGCTCGATCAGCACCCGCAGCAGGTGCTGGGCGCGCTCGTTCAACGGGCTCGGTGTCGGATGCGTCGCCATGGCCGTGCGTATCGAATGATCTGAACCTGCTGCCGACGGGATTTGGCACTCCAGCCGGACGAGTGCCAAGCCGCACGCTAACAACTGGCCCAGGCAGTGTCAAGCCGCCAGCGCCTGTAAACCGCACGGAAGCGACACGAAAAAATCACGCTTGCTGAATAGGTTCCGCCAGCTTTGTATTGTCCGGTCTGAGTTTTTCGTGCTAGTGTCGTCGCTCGATGGCAGTCACCTTCAGACATATCGGCATCATCGGTAAGCACGGGGCGCCCACCGTGGGCGACACCCTGACGCGCCTGATCGCCTATCTCCGCGGCCGCGGCCTGACCATCAGCCTGGACGCCAGCGCGGCGGAGCAGCACCCCGGCGCGGACCTTCCCGTCCTGGAACGCGGAGAACTGGCCGAGCAGTGCGACCTGGCGATCGTGATCGGCGGCGACGGGACCATCCTCAACGCCGGGCGCAGCCTGGCGGACGCGGGCGTCCCGCTGGTCGGCATCAACCTCGGCCGCCTCGGCTTCCTGGCCGATGTCTCGCCCGACAGCATGACCGAGCAGCTCGACCACATACTCGACGGCAACTATGCCGCCGAGGAACGCTCGCTGCTGCACGCCACCGTCTGCCGCGGCGAGCGCGAGCTCAGCAGCAGCGACGCCCTGAACGACGTGGTGGTGCACAAGCGCGACGTGGCGCGCATGATCGAGCTCGAGGTGCACATCGACGGGCGCCTGCTCAGCAGCCAGCGCGCCGACGGCCTCATCGTCGCCACCCCGACCGGTTCCACCGCCTACGCCCTGTCGGGTGGCGGCCCTATCCTGCACCCCTTCCTGGACGCCATGGTGCTGGTCCCGATCTGCCCGCACAGCCTGAACAACCGGCCGATCGTCATCAACGAGGCCAGCGAAATCAGCATCGTGGTGCACACCAACACCTACGCCCAGGCCCAGATCACCTGCGACGGCCAGGTCAACTTCGCCCTGACGCCGGGTGACCGCGTCCACATCCGGCGCAAGGCGAAGCGCCTGCGCCTGATCCATCCGCCGGGCTACGACTACTTCGAGATCCTGCGCCGCAAGTTCCACTGGGGCAGCAGCAGCTAGGGCGGGATTCGGGATTCGGGATTCGGGATTCGGGATTCGGGATTCGGGATTCGG
>JAJJPM010000001.1:0-7779 GCA_032907525.1 Gammaproteobacteria bacterium | reverse complement strand
ACACCGACCACACCCTGGAGGAGGTCGGCAAGCAGTTCGACGTCACCCGCGAGCGGATCCGCCAGATAGAGGCCAAGGCGCTGCGCAAGCTGCGCCACCCGAGCCGCTCCGAGCAGCTGCGCAGCTTCCTCGACATCGAGTGAACCCGCTCCTTCTCCCGCTTGCGGGAGAGGGCCGGGGTGAGGTAAAACGAGGCCCCGCCCATCGGCGGGGCCTTCGCATATCCGGCTGGTCAGTTCTTTGCGCCGCCGACCGGCAAGGGTCGTGGCTCGACGTCCAGCTCGCGGTAGCGGTTCATGCCCGAGCCGCCATTGGAGCCGGCATCGAACACGTAACCGTAGGCGATGCTGCCGTCGGCACGCCGCACCGGGCGGCCCCGGATCCACTGCGCGTCGACGTCGTCGACCAGCAGCCGGTCGGGTGACCAGCGCCCGTCGGAGCCGCCTGCCGCGTGATGGACGCTGCCGGTGGACTGCTCGATGAAGAGCACGTGCACCTGGTCGCCAATGGCCACCGCGTCCGCGCCGGCCTGGTCGGAGTCGATCGCGCCCTGCACCACCCGACGCGCGCTGACCCGGGCCGGCGCCGAGAACACGTCGCCATCGCCGGAGCGGCGTGACCACAGGGTGCCGTCGGCCAGACGGTAGACCACCACCAGCGTGTCGCTCGCCGGCAGCCAGGCCAGCGGCAGGATCGACCCGACCGCGTCGTCGGTCCCGTACGCCAGTCCTTCGGCGAGCTGCTGTCGGGCGGTCAGGCGGCCGTCGGGCAGGATCCGCCGGTACCAGGCCGTGCCGTCGCCGACGGTGTAGGCCAGGTGCACCGTGTCGTCGCTGCCGGTAACGGCCATCGGTCCGGACACGACCGTCGGGGCATCGGCGTCGATCAGCGTCTCCCCGCCCCATGTGCCGTTGGCGGAGCGGATGCGGTACGCGAGGTGCGCGTCGGCACCGTAGATGCCAACCAGGCTGCCGTCGCTGCGGGCGGCCAGCGCGGCGACCTGGGTCGGCGGCTCCACCGGCGAGGCCAGGCGTTCGTCGCGTACGGTCCAACTGTCGGCCGACGTGGATTCGCCGGACATGCGGAACGCGTGGTGCCAGACGTCGTCGGAGGTTTGGTGCAGCATGTGGATGGTGCCGTCGTGCACGACACTTGCGAACCCTTCCAGGTCGCTGGTGACCGGGCGGTTGCCGGCGTCAGCCTCGTGCCAGCTGCGGCCACCGTCGACCGACTTCATCATCATGAGGACGTTGCCGGTCTCGGCCGGCTCCATCATGAAATAGAGGTCGCCGTTGGACGCCTGCCAGGGGCCGATAGGGCCGGGGGTTTCGACGAAGGTGCCGCCCAGGTGGCCGTCCGGAACCTCGAGGGTGACCATCGGGTGGTTGCCGGCGCCGTCGAGGCAGCCCTTCCCGTCGACCATGCGAAACTCGAAGCGGTCGCCGGGCTCGTGTTGCACGGCGCCGTCGGCCAGGCGGCGGATGACCAGCGCCCATTCCCACTCGCCGTGCGCGCCGCTGCCGCGCCAGCCAGGGGTCAGGTCGGCCAGCGCCACGCCCGCGCCGGCGCGGAACGGCGCATCGGAACCGCGCAGCAGGTCGGCGGTCGGTGCGCCATTGCCGAAGGCGGCGGCGGACACAGTGCTGACCGGCGGGGTCTGGTGGCTCGGGTACGGGAAGTCGCCGGTTTCCACCTCGGTCCACTCGCCGCCATTGCGCCGGTATTCGAGGCCGAAGCGACGTACACCGGTTTCGGCCGGTCCGGCCTCGATTCCGAAGCGGATCCGGAACGGCCGGTCGGCCTCCACCATCGCCGCGGTGTTGGCGGGCGCGGCCCAGCCGCGGTCGGAATCGAGCGCGGCGGTGAAGTCGCCACGCACGCGGAAGCCGGTCACCACGCATGAAGCGCCGGTGGGCCCGGCGCCAGGGGCGGCGGTTGCGGATCCCGGTGCTGCAGCCAGGGCAGGCGCCGACAACGCGGACAGCAGGGCGGCGGCAAGCGCCGCTGTGGGAAGTTGTTTCATCGTCGGGCCCTCATTGCTTGCAAACCGGAAGTCCGCGCGTCGGCGTCGCGCCGATCAAAAGTTCACCTGCACGCCCAGCTCGAAGGTTCGTCCGTAGCTCTCGAACTGGCTGTTGTAGGGACGCTCGCCGAGGTACGCGTACAGCGGGCGGTCGTTGAGGTTGATCGCGTTGAAGTACAGCCGGGTCGACGGGTTGATCCGGTACTTGGCGGTCAGGTCCAGCTGGAAGTGGTCGTCGACATAGCGGTCGAACGCCGGGTCGTCCAGTTCCTCCAGCGAGTCCAGGTAGCTGCTGCGGTAGTTGCCGGCCAGGCGCAGGGAGACGGTGTCGTTCTGGTAGCCAAGCGAGACGTTGCCGACCCGGTCGGACTGGCGCGGCAGGCTGAACTCGCCGTCGCGGAACGGCAGGGTGGATTCGCTGTCGATCCAGGCGTGGTTGATCGAGAACAGCAGGCCATCGAACGGCCCCGGCAGGAACGAGAGCTGCTGCGTCCAGCCCAGCTCCAGGCCGCGGATCGTGGCGTCGTCGCCGTTGAGCGGTTGGATCGCCTCGTCGAAGTCGGCGAAGGCGCCGGCGCCGGCCACGTCGGCGACCACGATGAAGTCGCTGATCTTCTTGTGGAACAGGCTGGCCGACAGCATCGACACGTCGCCGGGGTAGTACTCCACCGACAGGTCGATATTGGTGGAGCGCATCGGGTCCAGGTCCGGGTTGCCAAGCTCGGCGTAGCGCTCGTAGGCGCCATCGCCGTCCTCTTCGATCCCGATCACCTGGTAGGGCGCGGAGTCGGCGAAGTTCGGCCGCGATACGGTCTTGTTCGCGGACGCACGGAACACCAGTCCGTCGTGCGGTTCCCAGCGCACGTGCACGCCCGGCAGCCAGTTGGTGTAGGTCTTGGACATGCCGACCGGCACGAACACCGGGTCGCCGCTGCCTGCCTGTTCGTCGATCTCGATCCGGGTGCCGATCGCGTCGTACTCGGTACGCTCCATGCGCACGCCACCGATCAGGTGCAGGTCGCCGAAGTCGAGCTTGCCCATCGCGTAGGCGGCGTGGATGTCCTCGTCGACGCGGTAGTCGCCGCCCTGTCGCTCGATCGCGGTCTCTTGCCCGTCGACCTCGAACTGGCCGCGGTTGGCGTCGATGAAACCGGCTAGGTCGCCGGCGTCGGCGATCGGCTGGAATGCGGCGTAGGGATACTCGACATCGCCACGGGTGAAGTCCGCCAGGGTGTAGTCGGCGCCGTAGCCGCCGAACACGGTGGAGTCGAAGTCGGCGTTCTTCTCGCGCAGGCGCGACTTGGCGCCGAACTTGATGAAGCCGTAGTCGCTGTCGCCGAACTCGAACTCGCGTTGCAGGTCCAGCTTCAACGCGGTCTCGGTCTCCTTGGTGGAGTACGGCTCCAGCACGATCTCGTCCAGCTCGTAGGCGCTGGCGTCGGTGAACGCGGCGTTATCCATGCTGAAGAAGTGCGGGCGCTTGCCGCCGCCGCCGATGTCGTAGCCCAGGTTCAGGCCTTCCTGCACCCAGCCGGCGCCGTAGGAGTCGGTCTCCTCGGTTTCGGCGAACGAGTACGCGGCGCTGTAGTCGATGGTCCACGGGCCGCGGAAGGCCTTGCCGCCCAGCGTGGTCGCGAAGATGTCCTGGGTCTGGATGCGCGCCTCGGTGAACTTCTCCACCGTCGCGCCCTGGAAGCGGCCACCGGTCTCGTCCAGCCCGACCGTGTCGCCGTCGTCGAAGACGAACACGTTGGTGGACTGGACCTCGTCGTCCTCGAACCGGCTGTAGAGGTTGCGCCAGTAGAACTCGTTGTCCATGTCCGGGCGCCAGTCGAAGTTGAGGTTCGCACTGGTGCGCTCGCGGGTGATCGTGTAGTCGCGCTGCTCGCCCTCGGCGATGCCCTTGACCTCGCTGCCGTCGGGCGCCTCCAGCCAGTCGGCGGTCGCGGTCTCGATGCCGTCGGTGGCGAACTCGCGCTCGTACCAGCTGATCGCCGCGGCGACACCGAAGTCGTTGTCGTCGCCGAAGCGGTCGGTCCAGGTGCCCGACAGCTTCGGGTTGGTGTTGTCGCTGCGCTCGTTGTGGCTGGCCTCGACGCGGCCGCTGAAGCTGCGCCCGGGGCGGTCGAAGGCGGTCAGGCTCTTGATCTCGATATGGCCGCCGACCGCGTCGCCGTCCATGTCCGGAGTGACCGTCTTGACCACTTCCAGGGTCTCGAGCAGGTCCGAGGAGATCACGTCGAGGTTGACCGCGCGCGAGTCGTCCTCCGGCCCGGGCACGCGCATGCCGTTGATGCTGGTGGTGTTGAGCGCGGCGTCCAGGCCGCGCACGACCACGAAGCGGCCTTCGCCCTGGTCGCGCTCCAGCGATACGCCGGGCAGGCGTTGCAGGGACTCGGCGACGTTCTGGTCGGGGAACTGGCCGATGGCGTCGGCAGACACGATCGAGACCAGGTTGTCGGAGGCCTGCTGCTGGCTCAGCGCCGCGGCCTGGCCGGCGAACTGGCCGATCACCAGCACCGAGTCCAGCGTGGTGGCGGCGCTGCTGCTGGCGCCGATGGCGATGTCGCCGACCGACGCCAGCGGCTCGCCCACCTCGATCGCGTGCTGCACCGGCGCAGCGCCGACGTACTCGACCTGCAGCGTGTAGTTGCCGGCCGGCAGGTTGCTGATGCGGAAGCCGCCGTCGTCGCCGCTGACCGCCTGGCGGTCTTCCTCCAGCACCCGGATGGTCGCGCCCTGGAAGCCGGTCTCACCGGACAGGTCGGTGACGCGGCCGGAGACGGTGGCGGCATTGGCGGCGGCCAGGGCGGCGAGCAGCGGCAGCGCGGTGGCGACGGCGCATGCGAGTGCGTGCCGGCGCTGGGACTTGCGGGGAAACGTCATGGTGGCTCCAGCAGAAGACGGGAAGGTCGCCCGGCGACCTCCGTTCCGCCGACCCGGCCCATGCTGGAGCGCGTTGATTACCCGCCGGTTACACCGTCACCGCGATGTCGCGAAACTGCCACGTCGTTCCGCAACACTCGGCTCACAGCTGACCGTGCTGCCACGGGCCGGTGATCGCCAGCGTGATGCCCGGCGTCTGGATGTTGACGAACAGCGTCGTGCCGGCCGGGTCCCAGCACGCACCGCAGAACTCGCCGCGCCGGTAGTCGCCCTCGGCGACCTGCTTGCCGGCATCGGCGATCGCGGTGCTGGTGAGCTCGGCGTTGTTCTTGGCCAGGTAGAACGACTCGCCCGTCGGCGTGAGGCCGAGCAGGCGCGCGCCGGGTCCGTACCGGTCCAGGCTCTCGCCACCGTCCTCGCACAGCACGACGCCGCCGCGCGGGCTGACGGTGACGTTGTCGGGGTTGTTGGCGGCCAGCTGATTGCCGCTGACGAACAGGGCGCGCAGCGTCTGGCTGGGCAGGTCCAGCACCCAGACCGCGCCGTCACCATGGCCGCGGCGGCCGGCCGCGTCGACGCCGGTGGCGGTGTCGACGATGAAGAGGCTGTCCCCGGCATGCCAGATGCCTTCGCCGCGGCTCAGTCGCAACGCGCCCGCCGTCCAGGCCTGCGCGAAGGGGCCGCTCAATGTCTCCCCGGCGTCGATGTCCGGAAAGCCGGCGGGCGCGGGCAGGTTGTCCAGGTCCGGGTCTTCGATGTCGACCCATTCCAGCTGGTAGCGGTCGCCGATCGCGGCGACGCCGAGGTCCGCGTTGCGCCGGCCGCGCACGCGCGCCGCCTGCAGCCGGCCGCCGTTGGCCAGCGAGCCTGGACGGCCGCTGGTGTCGTCGGGCACGTAGCGGTACAGCGTCGATTTGTTGCGGTCGTCCTCGGTGAGGTAGACGTACCCGGTGCGCGGGTCGACCGCCACCGCCTCGTGCTTGAACCGGCCCATGCCGATGATCGGACGGCCGCTGGTGCGCGCCGGGTCCGGATGGACCTCGAACACGTAGCCGTGCCGGTGGCCGTCGGCGGACACCGCGTTGCTCTTGACCTCCTCGCAGCTCAGCCAGGTGCCCCACGGCGTCGGGCCACCGGCGCAGTTGACCAGGGTGCCACCGAGGCTGGCTTCCATTGCATGCAGTCTGCCGTCGTGCCAGGTCAGCGTGGTGGTCCCGCCGCCCGGGGTGCCGGTGTGGCCGTCGTCGCTGATCACCCCGGTGTCGTACATGCCGGGCGCCTGGATCGGCGTGCCCACGCCGCGCTCATGGTTGCGCACGATCACCGTCTGGCCGTTGCCGTCGTCGCGCCGGTGCTGCAGCACGGCCATGCCGTCGTGGCGGTCCGGGACGGGCTGGCCGTCGTCCATCAGGTCGCCGGTCCAGCCGAGCGAGGTGTAGCTGAAGCCGCGGGGCAACTGCAGCAGTTCCAGCCCGGTCGCGCGGTCGGCTACCGGTGCCAGCGGGCCGTAGGGGCCGGGGACGGGCGCCAGCCGGGTGGCACCGCTGGCGGCGGCCGATGCCTGGCGGGAGTAGAGCGCGCCCAGGCTGCCGATCGCGCCCAGCGCCATGGCCGCCGCGCTGCCCTTGAGCATCTGCCGGCGGGAGTGGTTGAAGTCGGCCATCGTCGTGCCCCTGTCGGTGGAACAGGGGAGTCTGCTACGGCGCGGTAACAGGAAGATGACACTTGCGTGTCGTCAGAACGAGGAGGCGGAACACTGCAGATGCCGGAAAGTGATCAAGGACCGCGTGAGCGGCCGTTGATCATCTGTTCCACCATCCAGAGGATGTCGAGGAACGGCGAGTGGATCTCGGCGTGGCAATTCGCACATAGCAGCACGCACTTGGCGAGCTCTTGCCGGATCTCCCACTCACTGCGATTGGAGAGTGAGCGCAGGTCCAACTGGAACCGCTTGCTGTCAGGATCGATGTGATGCCAAGTGAGTGCGGCCAGGTTCCTGTCGTAGCCGCACTCCGTACACTTGCCTCCCGCCTCGTGCACAAGGCGGAGCTTCCGACGCAGCCCACGCTCCTGTTGAGCAGCATAGTTCTGATGGCGGTTGTTGGTGTCCAGGTTCTTGCAGCGAAGGGAGCAGAAACGGCGCTGGCGGCCACCAAGGGCGGAGTTGCAGGTGACGCAGGTCAGAGTTCCCATGAAATTGATCATAATCGCCTCAAAGCGCTGGAGGCGGTATCGGCGCCCTGCTACGATTCCGGCCACGGGCCTATAGCTCAATGGTTAGAGCAGGGGACTCATCAAGAGAGGTGCCGCCGCGGCGTAATCCGTGGACGGGATCGGGATGAATTCAGGAGAACCTCAGCGGCGGCAGCGATGCCGGACGGTGGCAATCCTGAGCCAAGCCGGCGGTACACCGCCGGAAGGTGCAGAGACTACCTGAGGGCTGCAGTGCCCTTGATAACAGGCTAGAGCGTCCCGCACCCCACCCGCCACGGCGGAGGGTGAAGAGATAGTCCGCGCCGCCGGGAAACCGACGGGTTCGCGAATCCCTTGGTTCCAGGTTCGAATCCTGGTGGGCCCACCAGTCGCGGAAGCTGCGGCGTGTTTTGCGACGCAGCGATGTACAGCCAGGTCGCGCTGCACGCCGAGTACGGCGGGGTAGTGCCGGAGCTGGCCAGCCGCGACCACGTGCGCAAGCTGCTGCCGCTGATCCGCCAGACGCTGGCCGAGTCCGGCATGGCGGTCGACGAGCTCGACGGCGTGGCCTACACCGCCGGTCCCGGGCTGGTCGGCGCGCTGCTGGTCGGCGCCGGCGTGGCGCGCGCGCTGGCGTGGGCGCTGGACGTGCCGGCGGTCGCGGTGCACCACATGGA